>JAPPOT010000598.1 GCA_028817855.1 Myxococcales bacterium | reverse complement strand
GGCGAAGGGGCTGATGGGCTCTGCGCTGGCCAAGGCGCAGCAGCAAGCCGGTGTTGCAGATTCCGGCTGAACTCGATCACCGATTCCGGCTGAAGCCGATCACCGATTCGAGGCCAAGCCGATCACCGATTCCGGCTGAAGCCGATCGGGCGAAGCGCCGCCGCTCAGTCCCCAAAAAAGGGTAATGCCCTCCGTGACTTTGCCGAGTCAGACAGGAGGGCATCACCAGTGCCGGGCACACGACTGAGCATGCGCAAGACACGAGAAATCCTACGACTGAAATGGGGCCTTGGGCTAGCGGGCCGGGAGGTGGCGCGTAGCGTGCGGTGCTCGCCGAGCACGGTCAGCGACTGCCTGGGCCGTGCGGAGGTGGCGGGGCTGAGCTGGCCGCTGCCCGACGACCTGGACGACGCGCAGCTCGAGGCTCGGCTGTATCCGAAGGTCGCCGCCGCGAAGCCGCGACCGGAGCCGAGCTACTCGGCGGTCCACAAGGAGCTGCGGCGCAAGGGCGTGACGCTGCGCCTGCTGTGGCAGGAATACCGCGCCGAGCACCCCGACGAGGGGCTGGAGTACTCAGCCTTCTGCGACCGCTACCGGCGGTGGCGTGGAAAGATCGACGTGGTGATGCGCCAGCACCACGAGGCCGGCGACAAGCTCTTCGTGGACTACGCGGGCATGACGGTGCCGATCACCGACCCCGAGACCGGTGAGGTGACGCAGGCGTCGGTCTTCGTGGCGGCGCTGGGCGCCAGCAACTTCATCTACGCCGAGGCGGTCGCCGGTGAGGATCTTCGCAGCTGGATCGAGGCGCACGCGCGGTGCTTCGAGTCTCTCGGCGGCGTCACCCGGGCGACGGTGCCCGACAACCTCAAGAGCGGTGTGACCAAGCCGAGCTTCTACGACCCGGACATCAACCCGACCTACGCGGAGCTCGCCGAGCACTACGGTACGGTCGTACTACCCGCCCGGGTGCGCAAGCCCAAGGACAAGGCCAAGGCCGAGAACGCCGTGCAGCAGGTCGAGCGCTGGGCGCTGGCACCGCTGCGCAACCAGCGCTTCTTCTCTATCGCCGAGGCCAACGTCGCGATCCGCGAGCGGCTCGATGCGATCAACGATAAGAAGCTCACGGGGCTCGATGAGAGCCGCCGCGAGCTCTTCGAGCAGCTTGACCGGCCGGCGCTGATGCCGCTTCCCACGAAGCGCTTCGAGGTGGCCGAACGCAAGGACGGCGTCACCGTCAACATCGACTACCACGTCGAGTACGACGGCAACTACTACAGCGCCCCGGTCGGCCTGACCCGCAAGAAGGTCGACGTGCGCGCGACGCCGACGACGGTCGAGATCTTCTACAAGCGCAAGCGTGTGGGCTCGCACCTGCGCAGCTACGGCAAGCGCCAGTACATCACGACGCCGGAGCACCGGCCGAAGTCGCACCGCGAGTATGCCGACTGGTCGCCGTCGCGGATGCTGAAGTGGGCCGCGACCCTCGGTCCCAGCGTCGCGGCGGTGGTGCAGCAGATCATGGAGCGCAAGCGCCACCCGGAGGAGGGCTACCGCGCCAGCCTCGGCGTCATCCGTCTGGGCAAGCGCCACGGCAACGAGCGCCTGGAGCTCGCGTGCGGCCGGGCGCTGTCGCTGCGCTCACCCAGCTACAAGACCGTCGAGTCGATCCTCAAGGCCGGCCTGGAATCCCAGCCTCTGCCGGATGGCGACACGGCGCCGCAGACCATGCCGGACGATCACGAGAACGTCCGGGGACCCGACTACTACAACTGACAAGGAGACACTGATGCTGACCGAACAAACCTTTCAACTGCTGTCGAGCATGCGCATGCTCGGCTTCGCTCGAGCGCTGCGTGAGCAGCTCGATGGCGACGGCTACGACCATCTCGCCTTTGATGAGCGAGTCGCGATGCTCGTCGATACCGAGCATGCCGATCGCGAGTCGCGCAAGCTCACGCGTCGCTTGCAGCAGGCGAAGCTTCGCGAGAAGGCGTGCCTCGAGGACGTCGACTACAAGCATGCCCGCGGACTCGACAAGGCCATGGTGCGGCGGCTGGCGAGCTGCAAGTGGGTCGACAAGCACCAGAACGTGATCCTCACCGGCCCCACCGGCGTCGGGAAGACCTACATCGCGTGCGCGCTCGCCGATCAGGTCTGCCGCGAGGGCATGACCGCGATCTACCGCCGCCTGCCACGGCTACTGCACGAGCTGCTGGTCGCTCGGGCCGACGGCTCCTACAGCAAGCTGCTAGCGCGCTTCGCGAAGACCGACGTGCTCGTGCTCGACGACTGGGGGATCGCGCCGCTGTCCGACCAGGAGCGCCGCGACCTGCTGGAGGTCTTCGAGGACCGCCACGGCGCTCGCTCCACCGTCATCGCGACGCAGCTCCCGGTCGACGCCTGGCACGCCTACATCGGCGAGCCCACCATCGCCGACGCCATCCTCGACCGCCTCGTCCACAACGCCCACCGCCTCGACCTCAACGGCGGCTCCATGCGCAAGAAGCGCTCAAACTTGACCAAGGAGACCAAGTCGGCGAAATGACCCCCCGAGCGGCGTCGCTTCGCTCCGGTCCGGTGATCGCTTTGCGCTGGACTCGGTGACCGGTTTGCGCCGGACTCGGTGATCGAACCCGCCGGAATGCGCAGGTCACCGACGGGCAGCTGTCGAAGCGTCGTGCTGCGACGTTGCCGCGATGCGATGCGGCGACCTGACACCCCTATACTACCGAGCAAGGCCGCAATTCGTGCACCCCACCACCGTGGCACGGTGTGGGGTTCCTCGATCCAAGACGCACCGCAGCCCGCCGAGGCATCACGGGCTCCGGGTGCCGTCGCCTCGACGTGACCAATACCCGATCTCTGGGCTCTGGGCGCGGCCGTCATCGTCGAGCGACCACAGATGGACAGAGACCCGCTGCACGGCGTTGGCGTCATCAGACCGCGTTCGCCATGTGTGCTCTGCTCGAAGGCGGCCACCGGGCAGCGTGCACGTGTGTCGCTGACTCGACCGGTCGGCGTTGCGCGGATCCGCGCGGAAGCGTCCGCGCG
>JAPPOT010000512.1 GCA_028817855.1 Myxococcales bacterium | reverse complement strand
CGGTGGCAGCAGCGGAGGCGCCGCCGCGGCGGTCGCAGCGGGGATCGTTCCGGGCGCCCATGCCAGCGACGGCGGGGGATCGATCCGCGGGCCCGCCAACATCTGCGGCCTGGTCGGGCTCAAGCCCAGCCGCGGGCGCACCTCTTTTGGTCCCGCCCTCGGCGAGCGCTGGAGCGGCCTGTCGAGCGAGTTCATGATCACGCGCAGCGTGCGCGACTGTGCTGCACTGCTCGACGCCATCGCGGGGGCGATGCCCGGCGACCCCTACTACGCGCCACCCCCCACGCGCAGCTTTGCGGAGCAGGCTGCCGACGCGACGGCAGCCCTGCGCGTGGGCGTCATGCGCAAGGCACCGCGCGACGGAGAGCTCGACCCCGACTGCCGCGCCGCGGTCGACGCCATGGCGAAGACGCTCGGGGAGCTCGGCCACCACATCGAGGAGGTCTACCCACCGGCGCTCGACGAGCCCGAGGCTGGCCTCAACTGGTTCATGGTCGTGACTGGCAACACCGCCCGGGCGCTGGATGCGACCGCGGAGAAGATCGGCCGCGAGCTCACCGCCGACGACGTGGAGCCCTTGACCTGGGCACTCGCCGAGCACGGGCGCACCGTGACCGCGCCGACCTGGATCGCCGTCATGGAGTTCGTACACGCCTACGGGCGCCGCCTGCGCAGCTTCTGGAGCGAGCAGGGCTTCGACCTCCTCTTGACCCCCGCCCAGGCCAAGACCGCCCCCGAGATCGGCTACATCAGCTCGACACCGGAAGAGCCCCTGCGCGCCATGCTCCGCGCGCCGTCCTACGGCACCTTCACGCTGCCGATGAACCTCTCCGGCCAGCCCGCGATCGCGCTACCGTGCCTCCAGAACGACGCCCAGCTGCCCGTCGGAATCCAGCTCGTGGCCGACTACGACGGCGAAGGTTTGCTCCTGAGCGTCGCGCAGCAGCTCGAGCAGGCCCGGCCCTGGGCCGGCATGCGCCCCGCATGCTTCGGCTAGGGGCGATCCGGAACCGGCGCGCCCGACGCACCGGCCGCTGCCCGCCACTCGAACCGTCGAGCTTCGTCCACGAGCGAGCGCGCCCGGAGGACAAACCGGAGGCGTAGCGGAGCTACGTCGAGGATTTCATCGAGGACGAAAGCCGCTCCTGGGCGGACCTCGGCGACTCCCTCTCCGTTCAGCTCCATCCGCCAGTTGAGCGTTGCGTTGAATTAACGCAGACTTGCGCCGTGATCATCGGGCACCCGCTGCGGCCGACGTTCTCCTGGCTCCAGCGCTGCGTGGTGCTCGCGCTGCTGTCGATCGGCGCGCCCGTGTACGCCCAGCTGGGCCCTCCGGGAGGCGTTGACGAGCCGCCACCGGCCCGACCGGCCGCGATCGATCGCCCCTCCTACGCGATCGCGCTCACGCTCTCCGTGCACCAGGCGCGGCGTGACGACTTCAGCCGCCACGTCTTGCTCTTCCAGCAGCCGGTGCGCCGGCTCGAGGCGCGCGAGCTGCGCTACACGCTCGACTTCCACCTCGACCTGACCACGGCGCTCTACTTGCGCGCCCAAGCGCCCCTCTCCCAGCGCCACGTGCGTGCCCAGGTGGCCGAGCTCGTCGTGTCCGAGGACGAGGTGCTGCCACCTCTCATGCGCGAGATCTCCAGCTTCGGCCTGGCCGACCCGACCCTCGCGGTCGGCTACCGCCCCGTGATCGGCAAGCTCGAGCTGGCCCTCGAGCTCGGCACCGTGATCCCGGTCGACGACAACCCCGAGAGCAACACCTTTCCCGCCGAGCTGCCCGTCGGCACCGGCCAGAGCGAGCTCTTCGCCGCCGGCGGCCCCTCGCTCCACCTCGATGGCTTCGAGGCCGCGCTCGAGTATCGCTTCGGCTTCTTCCCCGGCAGCCCGGCCAGCTACCTCGTGCGGCGCATCGGCACCCAGAGCTTCGCCACCGGCTCCCTCGATCGCTTCATCGAGCACCGTCTGTCGGGCGCGCTGGCGATCGAGCTCTACGAGCCGGTCACGCTCGAGCTGGGCGGCGACTACCGGCGCTCCGAGCAGCCGGGGATCAAGCAGCGGGGGGAGGTCTTCGCCTTCCTGCCGGAGACCCACCGCGACGAGATCGGCGCCGAGGCCGGGCTGCGCTTCGGGGTCGCGCGCGGCCACGAGATCGCGCTGCGCTATCGCCACCTCTTCCTCGAGGACTGGAACGAGGATCCCTTCTTCCCGGTCGCGATCCCCGACCGCGGCCTCTCCCTCAGCTGGACGGTGCGGGCACGATGAGGCGCGTCACCCACATCCTGCTCGTCCTGGCCGGCCTGTGCCTGGCCGCCGCGCTCGCCCCGCCGGTCACGCGGGCGGTGCCCTACGGCGTCTTCAACCGGCCCCAGGACGAGTGGAAGGTGGCGGAGACCAAGTTCTTCCGCTTCTACTTCACCGACGAGACGCCGCGCACGACGGCGTACCTGATGGAGATCGCCGACGAGACCTTCGAGCGTCTCAACCGCTTCTACGGCTACCAGCCGCCCGACAAGATCACCGTCACGATCGTCGGCTACACCAGCTACAGCAACGGCTTCGCCGACTCGACCCGCAACCGCATCACGATCTTCCCCACCCCGCCGAGCTTCACCAACCGCTCGCGCGTGCCGTGGCTGCGCAACGTCTTCACCCACGAGCTCAGCCACATCATCTCCCTGAACACGGCCAACCACTGGCTGTCGCGCGTGCCGGTGGTGCTCGGCACGGGCGTGGTGCGCACGCAAGACGCCCAGGGCCTGTTGCGCATGCCGGTCTACGGGCGCAGCCACCCCCACTGGTTCGTGGAGGGCGTCGCCCAGTTCGACACCGAGCTGCTCGAGCGCGACGCCTTCGACGAGAACCGCGCGGCGGTCCAGCGCGCGGCCTGGGAGGACGGCATGTTCTTCCCGCTCGGCAAGCTCGCCTTCTTCGGCGGCGAGAAGTGGTACAACACCGGCTTCGCCTTCCTGAAGTACCTGGAGGAGCGCTTCGGCGACGGGACCACACACCGGCTCTTCCGCCACGCGGGCAGCACCTACTACTACGTCTTCGACAGCCTCTTCGAGGACGTCCTGGGCGTGCCCCTCGATCAGCTCGAGGCGGACTTCCGCGCCGACGTGAAGAAGCGCTTCGAGGCCCACCGCGGGGCCCAATCCGAGGGGCTCTACGACGGCAAGCCGATCCGCTTCGAGGGCCAGGAGCAGGACTACCGTGAGCTCACCGCTGGGCAGCGCGACGACCTGCGCAACGACTTCCGCGCCTCGCCCTCGCGCGTGATCGACGGCCGCCTCTACTACCGCATGGGCGGCGTGATCATGCACGCCTCCTTCGACCCGGAGGATCGCACCCTCGGCGCACCGGAGGCGATCGCCGAGGGCGGCGCCTTCGCGCGCCACGTGGGCGACAGCTACTTCGTGCTGCGCTCGGTCGACACCGATCCGAGCATCGTCCCCTACTGGTACCGGCCCGAGTACGAGGCGGCCAGCCTGGTGCTGGTGCACTCGCTGCCGCCCGCGCCCGAGAAGGAGAAGAAGGACGAAGACCAGGACGGCGACCAGGACGGCGACCAGGACAGCGACGACGACGCCGACGAGGAGGCCGACGAGGCCCTCGCCGAGGAACGCGAGGAGGCCGCCGAGGCGCTGCCTGACGAAAAGGTGCTGCTGCACGAGACGTCGATCATGGACTTCGACGTCTGCCCCTCGCGCGCGGAGATGGCGACGGTCCACAACGACGGCGACGGCAACCTGGAGCTGGTCTTCTACCCGATCGAGGGCTGGGGCACTGACGACGTGGCGATCCGCACCGACCGCGGCCGCCACCCCCTCGACAAGCGCGACTTCGACGAGGTGCGCCACCCGCGCTACGCGCCCGGCTGCGAGAAGCTCTTCTTCTCGCGCCAGGAGGGCAACGACCACGACATCTTCTACTGGGACTTCCGCCTCGATCGTGCGGTGCCCTTCGCCACCGAGGACGGCTTCGAGCTCTATCCCGAGCCCGCCGAGGACGGCGTCTACTACGTCTCCGCGCGCAGCGGCACGATGCAGATCTACCACCGGGCCTACGGCGGCCGCGCTTCCACCCAGGTGACGCGCGCGATCACCGCCCACCACCGCCCCGTGCACGGCGCCGGCGGGCTCTTCTTCTCGCGGCTCTACGGCACCGGCTTCCAGATTCACCACCAGCGCGACGACTGGCGGCCCGATGGGCCGCCCGTGGAGCTGATACCGAAGCAGCCCGAGGCGGGCCAGGGCGCCTTCATGGCGTTCGAGCGGCCGACCGGCGACGACTACAGCCCCTGGTCGACCGATAACATCCTGGCGCCGTCCTTCGTGCCGATGCTCGACGTGCAGCTCGACACCGAGCGCTCCTTCGGCGACCCGCTGCGCACCCAGGCCGGGGTCGAGGTCTACGTCGAGGACCAGCTGCGCGAGCACTCGCTGCTCCTGCGTGCGCTGGCGGGCAACCGCACCACCCTGTGGACGAACTACCGAAACATGATGTCGCCCGTGACGCTGCAGCTGCGCTTCGGCATGACCGACATCCGCAGCCTCTACACATTCGTCGACGAAGAAGACGGCGAGAGCTTCGACCACGTGACCGACTACGGCTGGGGCTTCCTCTACGGCGTCGCCTCCTTGCCGCTCAACCTCTTCCACTCGGTCAGCCTCTCGGCCGAGACGATCCTCGACGTGGGCACCACGATCGGCGCACGCGACCGGCCCTACACGGTGGCGAATCCACGCTTCGCGAGGGATCTGATCGGCTCGGCCCTGGTCTACTCCGGGCTCGACCGCAGCGACCCCACCTTCCGCGAGCGCGACATCAACAAGCGCGGCTACCGCGAGTACCGGCTCAACCTCTCGCTCGCCCGGGAGCGCGTGCACCCACTGCTGGTGCGCGACAACGACGACATCACCGACACGGTGACGCCTTACGTACGCGCCCAGTTCCACCACACCGAGTACATGGCGCTGCCGGACCTGATGAACGGCTGGTTCGACCACACCCTGCAGCTCGACGTGGACCTGGGCTACATCAGCGACGACATCCGCTTCTTGCCCTTCTTCGGCGGTGGCCGCCTCTACTCCCTGACCTCGCCCGAGCTCAACACCTCGGTCGGCTTCGTCGGCTACGGCTCCTTCGCCCTGGCTGGCGAGACCCTGCTCAACCTGGGTGTGACCTACCGCTTCCCGCTCGCGCGGCGCATCGAGTGGGACTGGGGACCGCTCTATCTGGAGGACATCTACGCCCAGATCTTCACCTCCTGGGGCAACATCTGGGGCTTCGACGAGGACGGCGGCCGCCAGGTACCGTTCGCCGACCGCGCCAGCAATGGGCGCCACGTGGTCGGCGACGTCGGCTTCGACCTACGCCTGCTCAACTTCTTCCAGGAGCTCGAGACCAATGTCGGTACCACCCTGCGCGTGGCCTACCGGCTGGTCCCGCTGACCGAGTGCGAGGGCGAGGACGTGCGCGAGGATCCCGGCTGCCTCGACGGCAACGGGGATCACGGTCCGATCTACTACCTGATCGTCGGAGGGGGCTTCTGATGACGCTGCGCCGCGCCGTCCTCGCCCTGTGCCTCGCAGTCGCCGTGGTGGGCGCCTGCACGCTCGACGCGGAGGTGGATCAGGACGGCGAGTACGCCTTCTTCCCGAGCGCGTCGCCGGTGGACACCGACGCGCGACCCCTGTCAGACTTGCTGATCATCGAGCAGGACGCTTCCGCGGGCGTCGCGCTGGTCACGCTGCTGCGCGGCGAGCTGCCGGCGGCCGGCATCGGCTTCGAGGACCTGCGCTCGATCGCGGCGCGCCACGGCCCCTTCCAGATGGTCTTCGACACGCCCCAGGAGCGCCGGATCGAGCGCGCGCGCGAGCTGCTGGAAGACGACGAGCTGGAGCGGGTGACGCTGGAGCTGGACGGCGAGGAATGGGCGTTGATGGAGCTGGACGGCGACTCCCTCTCGGACCTGGGCGCGACGCGCTGGCTGCGCACGCTCAGCAGCAACGACTTCGACGTGCGCGCCTATGCGGGCGTGGTCGAGCTCGACGGCAGCTTGCGCGAGCTGGAGCTGGAGGGCACCGAGCATGCGCTGGGAGCGCGCCTGTCGGCGCTGCTCGACGGGGACACCGCGGTCGAGCTCGAGGAGGACGAGGAGCGGGTGCGCATCGACTACCCCGCCGCCGCGGGGTCGGACTACCAGCGCCTGGATCTGCTGCAGCCGATCGAGCGCCTCGCGGGCGATGCCTCCCTCGATGGTGGCATCGAGGACGACGACGCCGGGGTGGAGCTGCTGCCCGATGGCGGCGTGCCGGAGCCGCCCGAGCCCGACATCCGCGAGGCGATCGTGCGCAACACGCTCCCGCCCGATGCCCCCTTCGAGGTCAGCTTCGCGCTGCTCACCGACGCCTTCGGCCAGGGCTGCTGGTCCCTCGAGCGTCCACTGCGCTTTCGGGTCACCCAGGTCGCCCGGGACTACGTCTCACGCCCGGGCGGGGATCTGGCCGTGATCCACCATCACACCGAGCGCTTCGAGTTACCGGACGAGGGCTGGAAAGCCGCCATCGGGGAGGCCGAGCCCGCCAGTTATTGCGAATCCTATCGCCCCGCACCCTGAACGACTTTCCCGTTGTCTCGGCCCCGGGCCAGGTCTACGCTGCGCGGACAACCCGGAGGGGAACCACCGATGAAGGTTCGTAGGAGCATCCTCGCGCTGTGCGGGGTCATCGCGCTTTCGTGGAGCACGACCGGCTGTGGCTCGGCGCTGACGCTGACCGTCGAGCCGGGCGAGCCCCAGCCACCCGAGCTGCTGCCCGCCCCGCAGCTCAGCACCTATGCCTACAGGAAGGTGCTGCTGTTGCCGCCCGAGGGCGGCGTCGCGCTCAAGGGCATCGACGTGGCGGCGGTGAAGGAGAAGAAGTCCTCCTTCTACATGTCCAAGCTCGAGAAGGTGATGCTGGCCCAGGGCTTCGAGGTGATCTCCTCCGAGGTCGTCGCGCGCGCCGCCAAGTCCAAGGGCAGCGGCAAGCTGAGCGCTGCCGAGAAGGCACTCGTGCTCGGCAAGCAGACGCAGGCCGATGCGGTGATGCTGGTGCAGACCGTGAGCGTCCGCGGCCAGTCGCGCTACTTCGCGGTGGACGAGGTGCAGAACCGCGAGGTCGAGGCCTCCCACGTCGTGACCGACGAGGATGGCCTGCACTTCGAGCGCGAGACCGAGCAGTGCCTGGTGCGCCTGCCCCACTACGAGGTGAGCTTCGAGGCCAAGATGCTCGACACGCGCACCGGTGCGGTGCTCTGGGTGGGCTCGGCGCGCAGCAACTCGGCCGACGTCATCCAGGACACCTGGGAGGCCGAGCTCGACGACGACTGCACGGTGCTTGCCGAGAACTTCCGCTACGCCGACTACCAGGCCCAGGAAGGCACCTACGACAACACCGTGACGACGCTGCTCGGGCGCCTGATCAAGCCGCTCAGGAAGGCCGCCTTCGAGGGCGAGCCGCGCGATCCCCCGCCGCCGCCCAAGGTGGTGGAGAAGCCGCCGCCCCCGCCGCCCGAGGAGCCCAAGCCGCAGATGGCGACGGTCTCCGCCAAGCGGGCCTCCCTGCGCCTGGGCCCGGGCAAGAGCCACAAGCGCAAGATGCGCGTCCCGCGCAAGGCCAAGGTCGAGGTCCTCGAGACCATGGGCGAGTGGTACAAGGTGAAGATCCAGGACGGCACGGTCGGCTGGATGCACGACAGCACCTTGATCGTCGCCGAGTAGGACTCGGCGACCCGGGGAAGGGTCACGCGACCCTTCCCCCCCGTCGGCAAAGCCACCGGGGTCCCCCCATCCCGCGAGGTCGTCGTCGCTGCGCTCCTCCTCCGGGTGCTGTTGAGGAGTTGCGTGCCACGTGTCCCCGCGTCGGGCCCGTAGGGCCCGACCTACTTCGTCGAGGCATCTCCTCATGTCACCGGCGGCCCCAGGTGAGTCGGTTCGCTGACAAAGGCGCCGCGGCTCGTGCTCGTGCGCGTCCTCGTTGGCCCTGGCCTCGTCCCTGATTCGCATGACTCGGGTCTTGCGTTGGGGCTGCAATCCGTCTAGAAGCTCTTATCGAAAATGAAATTGACAATCATTTTCAATAAGGAGTTGCTTTAGATGTTTGAAATCAAAAAGCTTTGCGTTGTCGTGCTAGCTCTTCTGGCGGGTGCCTGTGGCGATGATGCAGGTCCCGGGGGTCACACTGACGAGGGTGACGATGCCGCCGACAGGCTGGCCGATTCCGGCGATGGGGACGCTCCCGCTGGCGACGGCGATGTTGAGAGCCATCCCGACGACCCCGTCGCAGAGACCGTGGCCACCTACTCGCGCATCGTGCTGGCCAGCTACGAGGATTCGCTCGACGCGGCGGTAGCCATGGACCTGGCGATCGACGCCTTCCTGGCGAATCCGACCGAGGACACCCTCGACGCCGCGAAGCAGGCCTGGCTCGACGCGCGCGAGCCCTACCTGCAGACCGAGGTCTACCGCTTCTACGAAGGGCCCATCGACAACGAGGAGGACGGGCCTGAGGGCCTGCTCAACGCCTGGCCCCTCGACGAGCACTTCATCGACTATGTGGACGGCGACGACAGCGCCGGGATCATCAACGACCCGGAGCAGACCATCGATGCCGAGTCGCTCGAGGGTCTGAACGAGCACGGTGGCGAGAAGAACATCGCCACCGGCTTCCACGCGATCGAGTTCCTGCTCTGGGGCCAGGATGGCGACGACGCCGGTCCGGGTGCTCGGCCGGCTACCGACTTCGTGGACGGCGGTAGCGCCGACAACCAGGAGCGCCGTCGCCAGTACCTGGAGGTGGTCAGTGACCTCCTCATCACGCACCTGCAGCAGCTGGTGGACGCCTGGGCCGAAGACGAGAACAACTATCGTGCCGAGCTCGAGGCGCTCGAGCCCGCGCAAGCGCTGGAACGGATCCTGACCGGCATGATCGTGCTCAGTGGCTTCGAAACCGGCGGCGAGCGGCTGCAGACCGCTCTGGACACGGCCGATCAGGAGGACGAGCACTCCTGCTTCAGCGACAACACCCACCGCGACATGGTGCAGGACGTGCGCGGCATCCAAAACGTCTACCTCGGTAGCTACGAGCGCATCGACGGCAGCACGGTCAGTGGTACCGGCGTGATCGACGTCGTCGCCGCTCTGGACGAGGACCTGGCGGAGAAGGTGGAGGCCCGCATCGCCGAGAGCCTGTCGCTGGCGGAGGAACTGGTACCGCCGTTCGATCAGGAGATCGCTCTCGACAACGCCCAGGGCAGAACCCGCGTGGAGGCACTGGTCGAGTCGCTGCTGCTGCAGGAAGAGGACCTCTTCGACATCTTCTCGGCGTTCGGGCTCTCCGTGGAAATACCCGAGGCCTAGCCATGGGACGCGGGTTGTTCTGTGCCCCGCTGCTGCTGTTGGTTGCATGTGGATCCGACGAGACCGGAGACACCGGCCAGCTGCGCCACGGCGCCGACGGCGGCGACCGATCCCCTGCCCCCGGGGAAGAAGACACGGGCCAAGACCAGGATGGTGTGGATGGCGGTCTCGAGGTGAGCCGCCCGATCGCCGAGCTCGAGCCGGGAGAGCCCCTCTCCGGCGGCGAGACCACCAATACGCTGCTGCTGGGCGCCAACGCCTTCACCCGCCCGGCCGCGAATCTGGATGCGGAAAGCGAGCGCTCCTTCTTCACGGGCAACAGCTTCTTCAACCAGAGCTGGGTCGAGGCGCCCTCGAGCACCGAGGCCCGGGACGGCCTCGGGCCGACCTTCAACGCGCGCTCCTGCAGCGGCTGTCACTTCAAGGACGGTCGCGGCCAGCCCTTCGACTCGCAGGGCAATGGGCTCGGCCTGCTAATCCGGCTGAGCGTGCCCGGGCAGGGCGCCCATGGCGGCCCGCTCGCGGACGAGCGCTACGGCGGCCAGCTCCAGGACCGCGCGATCACCGGCGTGACACCCGAGGGCGCGGTGCACATCGAGTATGCGGAGCTTCCCGGTAGCTACGACGACGGTGAGCCCTACTCGCTGCGCCAGCCGACCTATCGCATCGAGGCGCCGGCGTTCGGCGCGCTGCCGGATGACCTCAGGATGTCTCCGCGGGTGGCGCCGGCCGTGATCGGCATGGGGCTGCTCGAGGCGATCGAGGACAGCCGCCTCGCGGAGCTGGCCGACCCGGATGACGCCGACCGCGACGGCATCTCCGGGCGCCTCAACCGCGTCTGGGACGTGCAGCTCGAGGCGATGGCGGTGGGGCGCTTCGGCTGGAAGGCGGAGCAACCCACCGTGCTGCAGCAAAGCGCGGGCGCCTTCCTGGGCGACATGGGCATCACCTCGCGACTCTTTCCATCCAACAACTGTCCGGCGCCCCAGCTCGACTGCGCCTCGGCTCCGTCCGCGGGCGAGCCGGAGATCGAGGACGACACGCTCGACAAGGTCGGGCTGTACACCGCGACCTTGGCGGTGCCCGTGCGCCGCGACTCGGATGACCCCGCGGTGCTACGCGGCAAGCTGCTCTTCGGCGAGACCGGCTGCGTCGACTGCCACACGCCGTCTCACACAACCGGCGAGTCCAGCATCGAAGCGCTCTCCGGCCAGCTCATCTGGCCCTATACGGATCTGCTGCTGCACGACATGGGCGAGGCGCTCTCGGACGGGCGCCCCAGCTTCGACGCGGAGGGGGCCGAGTGGCGCACACCGCCGCTGTGGGGCATCGGGCTGATCGAGGACGTCAACGATCACCTCTTCCTGTTGCACGACGGCCGGGCACGGGGCTTCGCCGAGGCCATTCTGTGGCACGGCGGGGAGGGTGAAGCCTCGGCCGAGGCCTTCCGCGCCCTCGACGCGGAGGACCGGGCTGCCCTGATCCGCTTCCTGGAGTCGCTCTGATGCGGGGAAGGGTGTCGCCGTGGGTGCTGCTTGCCGGGTGTCTGCTGCTCGCCTGTGACAGCGGCGCGGGGGTGAGCCCCCGCCGGGCAGCCCTGGACGGGCTGATCGAGCACGTCTTCCTGCCCATGATGGGCGACTTCGGTGCAGCGGCCGCGACCCTGTCCGAGCGCGCCGAGGCCCTGTGCGCAGCTCCAGGCGACGACACGCTGGAGCAGGCGCGCTCGGCCTGGCAGCGCGCTCGCACGCCGGTCAAGCAGCTCGAGGTGGTGGCCTTTGGCCCGCATACACTGCCGCCGTGGCGGCTCGACGCCCAGTTCGACTTCTGGCCCGTGCGCCCCGACAGCATCGAGGACGTGCTCGGCGGCGACCAGGTGCTATACGGCGGCGACGCGGGCGCCTTCGCGCTGGGCGCCTCGACCAAGGGCTTGCCGGCGATCGAGTACCTGCTCCATGGGCCGGGCGTCGGCACAGCCAGCTTCGAGACGGAGTCGCGCCGCTGTGACTACCTGCGCGCCCTCACCGCGGATCTCGAGCTGCAGGCGGCCGAGCTGGAGGCGGTCTGGCGCCAGGAGTTCATCCCGGCGCTGCGCATCGAGGGGGAGGGCGGTCGCTACGAGACCATCGGCGAGTCATTCGGCGAGGTGGCCAACGGGCTGGGCGCCACCCTGGACATCATTCGCGCGGAGAAGATCGGAAGGCCCTTCGGCGAGAAGAGCGGGGGCGAGCTGCAGCCCGACAAGCTCGAGTCGCGCTACGCGCCGCGCTCGACCGAGGACATCCTCGATACCCTCGCGGGCGTCGAGGCGGTCTTCACCGGGCGCTACGGGGACCACCGCACCGGCGGCCTCGCCGAGCTCCTGCGTTTGGGCAACCGTCCGAAGGACGTGACCTTCCAGCGCCACATGGATGCCAGTGTCGCGGCGTTGCGGGCGATCGAGGGCTCGCTCGAGCAGGCGCTGTCCGATGACCCGGAAGGCGTGCAGTCGGCCCTCGATGCGCTGCGCGAGCTGCACATCTTCTTGCAGGTCGATCTGACCCAGGCCCTGGCAGTCACCGTGACGTTTGGGGGCAGTGATGGGGACTGAGCACATACGCCGCGCGCTCGCGCAACCGGTCGACGGTGCCAGCGCCGCTGCCTTCCGCATCCTCTTCGGCGCCGTGATGCTGCTGTCGAGCGGGCGCTTCGTCGCACGTGGCTGGGTGCAGGAGCTCTACGTGGCACCCAGCTTTCACTTCGGTTGGCCGGGCTTCCAGTGGCTCGAGCCCTGGCCGGCGTGGGGCCTCTACCTGCACATGGCCGTGCTGGCCGTCGCCGCGGCCGGTGTCATGCTCGGTCTTTTCTACCGCGTCAGCGCGCTGATCTTCCTGCTCGCCTTCATCTGCCTCGAGTTTTTCGACAGGACCTACTACCTGAACCACTACTATCTCGTCAGCCTGATCGCCCTGCTGTGCTGCGCGATGCCGCTGCATCGGGTCGCCTCCCTCGACCGCCTCCGCGGCGCCGTCGCGGGCGACACCGTGCCCGCCTGGGTGCCCAACCTGCTGCGCGCGCAGTTGGCCATCGTCTACTTCTACGCGGGCCTCGCCAAGCTCGACACCGACTGGCTGCTGCGCGCCGAGCCCCTGCAAACGTGGCTGCAGGTGCATGCCGACGTGCCGTGGGTCGGGCCGTACCTGGCCGTGCCTGCCGTCGCCTTCGCGATGGCGTGGGCTGGGGCGCTCTTCGACCTGAGCATCGGGCCGCTGCTACTTTGGCGGCGTACGCGATCGTGGGCATACCTCGCGGTGATCGTCTTCCACGGCCTCACGGGCATACTCTTCCCGATCGGCGTCTTCCCCTGGGTGATGGTCGCCCTGACCACCATCTTCTTTCCACCCGGCTGGCCTCGCGCGCTGTCGCACGCGACCGCGAGGGCCTCCCGCCCTGAGGGACAAGAGTCGGCCGGGGGCTTGCCGAGGCGCCCGTCCTGCGCGCCGCTCGCACCCGCTCCCGCGGCCCTGCTGATCGCCTACCTCGCGCTGCAGCTGCTGTTGCCGCTGCGCCACATGCTCTATCCGGGCGAGGTGAACTGGACTGAGGAGGGCTTCCGCTTTGCCTGGCGCGTCATGCTGATCGAGAAGACCGGCCACGTGGAGTTGCGCGTGCACGCCCTGGACGACTCGCGCAGCTGGACCGTCTTGCCCGCTGCCGAGCTCACGCCGGTGCAGGTGCGCATGATGGCCACGCAGCCCGACATGATCGCCCAGTACGCGCGCCACGTGGGCCAGCGCTTCGAAGCCGAGCTCGGTACCCCCGTGCGCGTCCACGCCGACGCCTGGGCCGCGCTCAACGGCCGCCCTCCCCAACGTCTCATCGATCCCTACGCCGACCTCTCACTCGACCAGGGCGCGTTTGCACATCGCGACTACATTCTCCCGCTCCAGTAGCCGCAGAAGGTTCGGCACGTACACTGTGCGTGGTATGCAAAATTTTGCTGACGTTGCTGACGCGCCCTTCCGAGTTGCTACCATTTGGGAGTGCCTGAGGTATCGGTTCGCGCTTGCTTGCTCGGATGCCTGGTCGTGCTCGTCTGGACGTTACCTGCGAGTGGCCAGGAGCTGGTCGTCGACGGGAGCGGGTCGCTCGGGCCGACGAGCTTCCACATCGATGACAGCGCCCAGCGGCGCTACGACCACGTCTGCGTCATCAACGGCGGCACGGTTACCGTCGAGTCTTACGACGGCGCGGGTGACAAGGCGCTGCTCGGCAATCTGGAGCTGATCGCAGGCAGCGTCTATGTCGACGCGAGCTCGCGCATCGACGCGCGCGGCTCCGGCTACCAGCCGCGCAAGTGCTATCACGGCGACGGCCCGACCCAGGACGCTGGCGGGCGCGGCGGCTGTGGCGTGGCGGACTCGGGCGGTGGCGGTGCGCACTTCGGTGGCGGCGGGCGCGGCACGATCGACGGCCCCACCGACTATCCGACCCACTTCGAGGACAACTGCGACGACTGCAGCGGCGGGACCTGCACGCACACCTGGAACGAGGGCGCCAACGCCTGTGACTCCAGCGCAGCCTGCGGCGTCGACGACAACCCCTGTCCCGGCGGGCGCGGCGGCCGCATCTGCAAGATCGGCCCCACCGTCGCGGGCCAGCCCTTCTGGCACAACATCTACGATCCGGAGTTCGGCGCGGCCGGCGGTGACAAGGGCTGTCGCGACAACCACGGCTACACGCCCGTCACCGGGGGCGCCGGCGGCGGTCGCGTGGTGCTGGTCGGCCTCTCCCACCTGACCTCCGCCGGCGATGCCACCTGCGGCCTGGGGCTGTCGCCCGGCGAGGTGCGCATCGACGGCGAGATCGACGCGGCCGGCCACCGCGGCTGCGGCATCGGCAACGCCTCCGGCGGTGGCGGCGCCGGCGGCACCGTGCTGGTGGTCGGCGAGCAGGTCGCGATCGGTGACGGAGCGGCCATCTCGGCGGCCGGCGGCCTCGGTGGCGACACCTTCGCCGCGGCGGTGGGCCAGCCCGACTACCAGGACTGCGT
>JAPPOT010000233.1 GCA_028817855.1 Myxococcales bacterium | reverse complement strand
GGCGCGGAAGCGCTCCTCCTCCTGCCGGGTGATGTCCTCGATCAACGCCGCGCGCGCGCGCAGCCAGGGCTCCAAGGTCGGCGAGCAGGCCGTCGACGCGGTCTACAAGGAGCTGGCCGATAGCCTGCCGGCGACCGAGTTCGTGGGCTACGAGACCGAGCAGGCCGAGAGCGAAGTGCTGGCGCTGATCCATGACCGCGCGCGCGTCGAGCAGCTCGAGGCGGGCGCCGCCGGGGCCGTGGTCGTCGGCAGCTCGCCTTTCTACGCGGAGAGCGGTGGTCAGGTCGGTGATTGCGGCCAGATCGCGGTCGGCGACGCGCGCTTCCTCGTAGAGGACACGCTCAAGCCGCGCGACGGCCTCTGGGTGCACCGCGGCAAGCTGGAGGATGGCACGCTGAAGGTCGGCGACAGGGCGCAGCTCGAGGTGGATGGGAGCGCGCGCTCGGCCACGCGGCGCAATCACAGCGCCACCCACCTGATGCACCTGGCCCTGCGCGAGGTGGTGGGGCCGCAGGCGATGCAGAAGGGCTCACTCGTCGGGCCCGACCGCCTGCGCTTCGACTACTCCGCCTCGACGCCCCTGAGCGAGGAGCAGATCGCGCGCATCGAGGACATGGTCGTCGAGCGCGTGATGGACAACGTCGAGGTTACCACCGACGTGCTGCCGATGGACGCGGCCAAGGAGCGCGGCGCGATCGGCATCTTCGAGGAGAAGTACGGCGACGTGGTGCGCATGCTGACCATCGCCGACTCGATCGAGCTGTGCGGCGGCACCCACGTGCAGCGCACCGGCGACATCGGCGCCTTCAAGATCCTGAGCGACAGCGGTATCGCGGCGGGCGTGCGGCGCATCGAGGCGGCCACCGGCGACAACGCGCTGCAATACACGCGCTCCCTCGAGCAGGAGCTGGGGCGCGCGGCGGCGCTGCTCAGGGGCAGCTCGACCGACGTGGCGGAGAAGGTCCAGAAGATGATCGAGCGCCAGAAGGAGCTGGCGCGGCAGATCGACGATCTGAAGAAGAAGCTGATCTCGGGGGGCAGCGGGGATCTGACTGCGGACGCCCGCGAGATCGACGGCGTGAAGGTGCTGGGCGCTCTGGTGGACGTGGGCGACCCGGGCGCGCTGCGCGAGCTGGCCGATCAGCTGCGCGACAAGCTGGCGCCGGCGGTCGTGGCGCTGGGCTCACCGGGCAAGGGTGGCAAGGCGCTGCTGGTGTGCACCGTCTCGAGCGACCTGACCAAGCGCTTCCAGGCGGGCAAGCTGATCAAGGAGCTGGCCAGTGTGGTCGGCGGTGGGGGTGGCGGCCGGCCGGACTTCGCCCAGGCCGGCGGCAACGACCCGAGCAAGCTGGGCGCGGCGGTCGAGCGCGTGTACGAGCTGGTCTCGGGCGCCTGAGCGCGGTGCGATTTCCAGGGCGGCGCGGGGCGTGCGATACTGCCTGGATGACCGATCTGGCGGACATCGATCAGCAGCTCGAGGCGCTCGGGCCCCAGCCCGACGACGTCGAGGAGCTTCTCGCCCGTTACGGTGAGGACGACCTCGGCGGCGACCACATCGACAGCCTGCTCGACAGTCTCAGCCAGGGCGTGGAGCCACCGGAGGTGGAGGCGCTCGGCGTGGAGCGCGAGCCACCGCCGGCGCCCAAGGCGGGCGAGTCGGCGCCCACGCGCGACACGATGGTCGACCATCCCTCGGAGCCGGTGGCGATCGAGGACGACTTCAAGGCGGCGCCGGCGGTCGACGCGCTCTTCAGCAGCGCGCCGGACGGCGAGGCTGACGAGGAAGACGACGTGGAGGTGAGCTTCGAGGGCGGCGACGGTGATGTCGACGCAGCAGACCTGGAGGCGGCGACCGACGGGCTCTTCGACACGCTCGAGGATGCCGAGCCGGTCGTCGGTGCGCCCGAGGCACCGGAGACGCGGGACGCGGAGCTCGAGGAGCCCGGGAAGGACGAGCCCCCGGGGCGCTCGTCTTTCCCGCCTGCGCGCAAGGAGATCTCGGACGAGCGCCGCTCGGATCTCAAGGCGCTCCTGCGTGAGGAGATCGACCCGAGCGACTTCCCCCAGACGCGCACCTCACAGCCGCCGCCCGCGGTTGCGGTACCACCAGCCGCCGCCGCGCCCGCAGCGGATGATGACGATGACTTCGAGCTCCTGGTCGACGAGGACGACATCGAAGAGATCGACATCGACGACGAGGAGTTCGAGATCATCGAGGATTAGAACCCGTCGGTGGACGGGTTCTAGTCTGAGGCCCAGCGGTAGCGGATGCCCAGTAGAAAGGTATCTGCGCCGGCGGCGCCGATCTCGTCTTTGCTGTGGAGCAGGGGGACGAAGATGCCGCGGGCTTCGAGGTTGGCGTAGAGGCGGACGCGGCCGGTGATGCCACCGCGGATCGCGACCACCTCCCGCTCGACCGCGTGCACCACCTCGCCCACGACGCCGATCTGGGTGGTCTTCTCGCGGTCTACGGGGAAGGCGTAGCCGAGGCGCCCGCGCCACACCCAGGGCGGCTCGATTGCGATCTTGATAGTCTCCTCGAAGACGAAGTAGCCGTCGGGCACACCCGTGACCGCGCTCAGCGCCAGCTCGGAGACGACCTTGCCGGGGCCCAGCGGCAGGTTGACGGTCAGCTCGCTCTCGAAGGTCAGGTAGATCGACTGGGGGCCGATGCGCGACTCGATGTCCTCGCGGTCGTAGAACTCGAGCGCGGGTTGGGTCTGGCAGCGGTCGGCCCGGTCGAAACCGATCGTGGGACAGAGGAAGGCCCGGTCGAAGGTGTGGAAGTAGCGGGCGCCGACGCGCAGGTCGATCCTGGGCAGCGCGCCACGCAGCCCGAAGTAGCCGCCCGCTCCCTCGCCCGAGACCAGCGGGTTGGCTTCGAAGCCGGCCCAGGCGTAGTGGGGACGGCCGTAGCCGGCCGAGAAGCGCGGGCGCACGTAGAGGTAGCCGGTGTCGAAGATTCCGGAGACGAACCAGCGCGGTGCCCCGACGCGCCAGTCGCGCGGACCGCGGGCCGGATCGAGCGGGTCGAAGATGCGCGGCGCAAGGTCACTCG
>JAPPOT010000736.1 GCA_028817855.1 Myxococcales bacterium | reverse complement strand
GGCAAGGTCTGTTTCAGTCCCGCACCGAGAAGAGGCCCTCTTCGCCGCCCGGGGGCGTCACGAAGACCTGCAGGTTGATCGAGTAGCGCGGCCCCTGGAAGTACTCGAGCACCATCTCGTGGTCGCCGGGGGTCAGGGTGACCTTGCCCTTCTTCGACTTGGGCCCGTGGGTGCCGTCGTTGTCGATGACCAGCTTGCCGTCGATGTAGAGCTTGGAGCCATCGTCGCTCGAGATGCGGAAGGTGTACTCACCGCCCTCGGCCACGTGGAAGGCGCCCGCGTAGCGGATCGCGAACCACTCGAAGCGATCCTCCACGCCGGGGAAGCCCTTCTTCCACTTGCGCGTGGGGATGTCCCACTCGCAGGCGTAGAGCACCGACTTGGGCTCGGCGCCCTGGTAGCTGACCGGCAGGGCCTTGGAGCGCTCGGGGATGAAGAAGACGTGGCCCTCGAAGCAACCGAGCACCGGATCCTCGTAACCGAACTCGTTGGTCGGCGGCGCCTCCGGGGGCGGCACCGGCTTGACCTGCGTGGGCGCGCGGTGCAGCCCCGGCTTGGCCGCAGTGCCCCCCTCGGGGCCGACCTGGCTCGGCTTCGGCAACGTGCTCGGGCCTCCCGTCTGCGCGTGGGTGCCCACCTGTCCCGGCTTGGGCGCGAGCTTGCTACGGCCGTCGCCGCTGCCGCCTGTCGTGCCGACCTGATCGGGCTTTCGGCCGAGCTTCAGGCGGTCGCGGCCCGCACCCTCCTGGCCGCCCTCGCGGCCCGTGTCCTGGTCCTCGGCCTCGGCGCGCGCATCGGCGGCGGCCTTCACGCGGCCCTGCAATTTGCCCTTGAGCTTGCCTGCCGTTCCGAGCCGGCCCGCCAGGGAGCCCTTCAGACCGATCGGTGCGAGCGGCTTCTTGGCGCGGCGGATCGCCACCGAGTGCTTGGCGCCGCTGGCCGACGTGCGCGCCTTCACCTTGGCCTTGGTCTTCGCGCGCGCCTTGCTGTCGACCTTGGCCTTGGCCTCGGACTTCGCCTTGGCCTTGGGCTTGGCCCGCGTCCGGGCTTCGCCGCCGCTCGTGCTGCCCGCGCTGGCGCTGCCGCGGGTGCTGGCGGAGTACTCGGTGCTGGCCTCGAACTTGCAGCCGCTGGCAGCTGCGATCAGGGCGAGCGCAAGATAAGTGGACGGTCGCATTCCCATGGGCGAACTATTCCCCAGCAGCGACGCGGGGTAAACGCGCGGTATTCATTTCCCGTCGCACGCACGCGTGATCGGGCCTGCCGTGGCGCGGCTATCGTCCCGCGGTCATGGCGCAATTCCGTGCGTCGGGGAGGCGGGCAGGGTGGTGCGGCCCCTGCCGTGATCGCGGTAGCCGCGCGGTCCGCTCACTCCTTTTCGCGGATGATGAACTGCACGCGGCGGTTCTTGGCGCGGTTGCGGTCGGTGATGTTCGGCACGAGTGGCCGGGTGTCGCCGTAGCCCTTTGCGGTCAGGCGGTCGGGGGCGATGCCGGCGCTCACGAGCCAGTCGCGCACGGCCTCGGCGCGGGCCTGGGAGAGGCGGGCGTTGAGGTCGGTGGCGCCGCGGTTGTCGGTGTGGCCCTGGACCTCCACGCGTTTGACGTGGGGGTTGCGCAGCAGCACGTCGGCGATCTCGCTCAGCAGGGTATGGCTGCGCGCGCTGATCTCGGCGCTGTTGGTCATGAAGTGGATCTGCTTGCGGATGCGCACTTCCTGCTTGGTCAGCTGCACCGACGCCTTCTTCGGCTTCTCGAGCAGCTGAAGCTGCGGCGCCGCCAGGCCGCGCGGGGGGACCTGGAAGGTGATCAGCTTGATCAGGTAGCCGTCCGCCTCGGCCTGAGCGGTGTAGTTGCCCGCCGGCACGTCGCTCAGCAGGAACTGGCCGGCAGCGTCGCTGACCACGTCGTGGTCGGCGACGCCGCGGATCTGCACGCGTGCGCCCATCACGGGCTTGCCGGCCTGGTCGCTCACCAGGCCGCGGACCTGGCCGCGCTTGGGCAGGGCGGTCAGCTCGCAGCGCAGCGTCAGCAGCAGGCCTTCCGCGGACCCGCCCGACGCTGCGGTCGCCTCGCTCGCGGCGGGCTCGGCCGGCGGTGGCGCCGCCATCGGGCCCACGGGCGCGGGAGGTGTGGGTGCCGCTGGCGCCGCAGCACCGGGCTCATCCGCTTCGGGCGTCGGCTCCGGCACGAGCACCGCACAGCGGCTCGACTCGTAGTCCGGGTGCGAGACCTCGAGTACCACCTGGCCCGGGTCCATCTCGTAGCTGGTGAAGAGCCCGGCGGCGTCGGTCTGCTGGGTCGTCAGCCCGAGGTCCACGTAGCGCACCGCGGCACCCGCGATCGGCCCGCCGGTCGCGCGGTCCGCGACGGTGCCCGCGATGCGCGGCTTGGGTGGTGGCTCCTTGACCACCTCCTTGACCACCTCGCGCACCTCGGGCGGCCCGGCCGGCCCGACCGCCGGGTCGACCGCGTAGGACATCGCCAGCAGCACGGCGTAGGGCCGGTTCGGCGCCAGCTCGCGCACGAAGGTGGAGGTGCCGCTCACGCCGATGTCCACGCCCGCCGCGAAGGACAGCCCGCGCACCGGCGGAAAGGCCCGCGCCGCGATCGTCAGCGTCGACGACATCGCGGAGAAGCCCTCCTCCTCGAGGCAGCCGTCCGGGTCGCCCGGTCCGGCGGCGGTCGGCAGCAGCAGGCAGCTGTAGTCCTGCCGGTTGACCGGCACCGACACCCACCACTCCAGGATGGGATGGATGTAGAAGTCGTCGCCCGCCCGCAGCGGCGCCTCCAGCCCGAGCGCGGGGGTCAGCGCGTCGATGCGGTTGATGCCGAGCGCGAAGCGCTCCACGCGCCGCACCAGGTGGCGATCCTCGTCGATGCGATCGCGCCGGTCGGCGCCGAGCGCCTCGTAGCGCGCGTCCTCCACGCCCTCGATCAGCTGCGCCGAGTTGTCGAAGAAGTAGCCCAGGTTGCCGCGCAGGATCAACGGCACCGGCTCGTTGAGCTCGCGTAGATCCGCGCTCACGCTGGCGCGAAAGCCGACACTGGTGCCCTCGAGCACCGGGCCGATGTCGCCCACGGCGTTGAGCACCACCAGCCGCACATCGCCCGCCAGGTTCAGCCACGGCAGCGCGCGGTGAAAGAGCTTGGTGCCCAGGCGCGTGTCGCCGAGCACCTGCAGCAGGGCAGGGCGCTCCAGCGTGTTCTCGTTGGCGTGGTTGTCGAGCGACGCGTAGAGCTCGAGGAAGTCGCTCACCGTCCAGCTCAGCGACAGGGTGCCGCCGAAGTAGTCGTTCTCGTCGCCCAGGATCAGGAAGTCGCTGCTCGAGAAGAAGTCCACGCCCAGCTGCAATCGAAAGGTGCCCGGGCGTCCCGAGCCCGCATCGATCACGTGGATGCCGCCGACGGGGCCCTTCCAGCTGTTGCTGGCGCGCAGCGCGCGCGCCGCGGGATCCTCCGGCGGCGCGAGCTCGACCTGCTCCGCGTCGTGGGTGTGCTCGTTGGTTTGCACGTAGACCACTTCGGTCTCGTGCTTCGGCTGAGGCTGCGGGGCCGGCGCCGGTTGGGCCGTGGGCTGCGGCTGGGGCTGCGGCTGCGGCTTGGGCTGCGCCGGCGCATCGAACTCGTCCGCGAACTCGGCCTCGACCTGGGCCGTGCCCGTGCTGGCCGCCGCCGTCAGACCCACCAGCAGTGCGAGCCCGAGCAGGCGCCTGTGCGCTGTCGTCATCGCGCTCAGCTCCCGGTGCTTACGTGGAGGGTCACCTTGCCCTCCGGCGGGATCATCGCGGACTTGGGTTTGGGCGGCTCCCCGCCCTTGGGCTTGACGTGCACCTTGTAACTTCCCCCCGGAACCGATGACATCTCGCAGCGCCCGTCCGCGCCCGCCGTGCAGCTGGCGACCGCCTTGCCGTCCGCGTCCTTGAGCGTGACCTCGCCTTCGGCGGCCTTGCCCGCCTTGTCCTTCAGCACGACCTGCACCTGGGCCTGGGCCGCCGCCATGGCCGGCGCCACGATCAGCCCGGCGCATAGCAAGAGGGCACCGAGGGCGCGGCGTGAAGAAGAGCGAGCCACGCGATGTTTATAAATGATTCCTGGGGCCTTTGCATGCTCGACTCCGGGGACTGCCCCCCTTTTGTGCAGTGGTGGAGCTTGTTTGTTAGGGTCGCGCCATGCGCCTGGTCCGTCTTCCGTACGTCCTTGTCACGACCTTCGGGCTGCTCGTCGCCTGCCGTCACGCCAGCCCCGGGGAACCGGCCGCTGCGGCCGCCAACCAGCCGCCCGAGGCGCTGGCCGAGGCCGCCTCGCCCACCCACGGTGAGCACGCGCCCGTCGCGCCCGCGGCCGAGCCCGAGCCGGTGCAGGTCCACTACGACCTGGCCGCGCACCTCGAGCGCGCGGAGCTGCGCGATGGCCGCAGCCTGGTGATCGACTTCGGCGAGCCGGGCGCCGCCAAGTACACCTGGGGCGGCTGGATGAGCGGCACCGGGGATGACCACACCTTCCCCGCCGAGGGCGAGGGCGATGGCGTCACCTCCCTGATCATTCCGGGAAAGGTCGCCAAGCTCCCGCTCCCGATCGACGAGGCCGGCGCGGCCCAGCTCACCCTGCGGATGCGCGGGCTGCGCGAGGGGCCGCTGACCGTGCACCTCAACGGTGAGACGGTCGCGAACCTCAAGCTCGAGGGCGACGACTTCCAGACGCTCGAGCTCGAGCTGCCCGCCAAGCACGTCAAGCGCGGCGAGAACCTGCTGCAGCTGCGCGCCCACCGCACGGGCAGCGTGCGGGGTGTGCCCAAGGCCTCGATGGCGCTCGACTGGGCGCGCATCTCTCCCCCCGGCACGCCCGCGGCCGGCGCCCCGCCCTCCAGCACCGCCCTGCTCGATGGCGCCCCCGGTCAGGGTCGCCTGCGCGTTCCGGCCGAGCACGCGCTCGGCTATTCCCTGCAGGTCCCGCCGAGCGCGAAGCTGCAGGCGGTCGTGCGTGCCGAGGCCGGCACCAGGCTCGAGGTGGTCGCGGTGCGCGACGGCGGTCCGGCCGAGCCGCTGGCGAGCCTCACCGCCAGCGGCAAGCCCCAGCCCCTGCGCGTGGACCTGGGCGGGCTGGTCGATCAGGTCCTGCGCCTGGACCTGCGCGCCCGCGGTGGCGACGTGGTGCTGGTGCGCCCGGCCGTCGTGGTGCCGCCGGTCGACGTGGCCCTGGGTGATGAGCGCCCGATCAAGAACGTGATCGTGGTGCTGATCGACACCCTGCGCGCCGACAAGCTCAGCCCCTACGCCGCCGACACGCGCGTGCAGACGCCCGGCCTGAGCACCTTCCTGAAGACCGCGGCCGTGATGACGAACGCGCGCACCCAGGAGAACTGGACCAAGCCCTCGGTCGCGACGCTGCTGTCCTCGCTGCTGCCGGGGGCGCACAAGGCGGTCACCGGCGACGCCAAGGTGCCGCGCTCGGTGGAGCTGCTGCCGGAGCTGCTGCGCGACCGCGGCTGCTGCCCCGGCTCCTTCATCGCCAACGGCTACGTCTCCGACAAGTTCGGCTTCAAGCAGGGCTGGCACACCTACCGCAACTACATCCGCGAGGGTCGCCGCACCAAGGCCCAGTACGTGGCCGCCGACGTGCTCGACTGGCTCGACAAGCGCCCGCAGGACAAGCCGTTCCTGCTCTACATGCACACGATCGACCCGCACGTGCCCTACCGGCCGCCCAAGTCCTTCGTCTCCCAGTACGCCGACCCCGGCTACAACGGCAAGGTCGAGCCGGGCCAGACGGCGAAGCTGCTGGAGAAGATCAAGGTCGGGTCTTTCAAGCCGCGCAAGAAGGACAAGCGCTACCTGGAGGCGCTCTACGACGCCGAGATCAGCTACCACGACGTGCACTTCGCGGCCGTGATGGAGGGGCTCGAGAAGCGCGGCATCGCCGACGAGACGATGGTGGTGATCACCTCCGACCACGGCGAGGAGTTCTGGGACCACGGCTCGGTCGGTCACGGCCACAGCGTCTACGACGAGCTGCTGCACATCCCGCTGATCGTGCGCATTCCGGGTGTGACCGAGGGCAAGCAGCGCATCGAGAGCGCGGTCGGCCTGGTCGACATCATGCCCACCATCCTCGACGCGCTGGGTCAGGAGATCCCGGAGGACCTCTCCGGCCGCTCCTTCCTGCCCGAGCTGCGCGGCGATACCGCGACCGCACCGCGCACGGCCGTGGCCGGCTTCATGAAGGGCTGGCGCACGCTCGCCGTCGGCGACCTCAAGTACATCCAGCGCACGCTCAGCGGCACCTGGCTCTACGACGTGGCCGAGGACCCAGGCGAGACCGAAGACCTGGCCAAGGAGCGCCCGATCGCGCTGCGCTACGCGCGCGGCCTGCTCGGGCTGAGCCTCGCCCAGCAGGACGGCTCCCACACGCCCGCTGCAGTCGCCAGCGGCAAGCGCAAGGGCGGCCCGAAGAAGGCCAAGAAGAAGCAGCACAAGCAGGAGAAGACGGTCATCGACCCCGAGACCGAGAAGCAGCTACGCGCGCTCGGTTACGTGGGCTCGTCGGCGAAGTAGCCTGTGTACGCTCTCCCGCGTGGGGGTGCTTTCGAAGCTGAAGGCGATGTTCGGGGGCGGCTCGGCCGACCCGCGCGAGCTCTTCGAGGGGGGACTCGATGACCACCGCCGTGCAGCCAGGGGCCCGCGCCCGTGAGCCGATGCGCGTGGGCCTGATCGCCGGGCTGCTGCCGTTGTTGCTGCTCTTCATCCTGGGCGTGCCGCTGGTGCTGCGGGTCTTCGTGGTGGAGGCCTTCGAGATCGAGGGACCGTCGATGGCGCCAGCGCTCCTGAGCGGCGACCGGGTCGCCGTGGCGAAGTACGCCTACGGGATCTTCCTTCCCTTTCAGAACGCGCAGGCCGTCGGTTGGGGCGGGCCCGCGCCGGGCGACATCGTGATCATGAAGAGCCCGTCCGACGGCGTGGATATCAACAAGCGCGTGATCGGCGTCGGCGGCGACCGCATCGCCTTCGACGGCGACCGGGTGTTGCGCAACGGTCAGCTCCTGCCGCACGAGCCGGTCCAGTGCCCGGACAGCGTGAAGCGCTTCGGCGACCCGCGCTGCGTGCTGGAGACCAACGCGGGCCGCAGCTACGTGGTCGTGCACACCCACGGAGCGGCGGCGCCGGCCGCGGTCGAGGTGCCCGAGGGCGCGGTCTACGTGATGGGCGACAATCGCCACTACAGCAACGACAGCCGCAACCCCGCCATGGGTCCGGTGCCGCTGAGCAAGCTCAAGGGACGCGTGATGCGCATCTACTACTCGGAGGCCGACGGCGAACGCGCCTTCACGGTGCCACGATGAGCGCGCACGAGATCCCGGACGGCGCCCGTTGTGCCGAGCACCCCGAGGACGCGGCGGCGACCGTCTGCCATCGCTGCGGTGGCTTCGCCTGCGAGCCCTGCACGCGGCTGCGCGACGGCGAGCGTCACTGTGCGGCCTGCCTCGACCTGGCCTCGCCCCTGGCCGACCCCGCCAAGCGCCTGGCGGCCTACGTGCTCGATGCGGTGATCCAGACTGCGCCCGGCCTGACGTTGCTGGTCGGCCTGATGATGACCTCCGACCTGGTCGCGATCGCCGTGGCCGCCCTCGGCGCGGCGCTGCTGCTCGGGGTGCTCGCCGTGAACCTGATCTGGCTCCACCGCTACGGCCAGACCATTGGCAAGCGCCTGATCGGCGTGCGTATCGTGGCCAAGGACGGCACCCGCATCGGGGCGCCGGGGATCGTGTTCAAGCGTATCCTGTTCCCGATGGCGGTCGGCATGATCCCGGTGCTCGGCACCTTCTTCGTGATCGCCGATCCCCTCTTCATCTTCGGCCCCGGCCGCCAGTGCCTGCACGATATGATCGCCGACACGATCGTGGTGGCCGCGCCCGAGCCCCCACGCGCCTACCGCCCCGCCTAGGCCAGCCCGCGTCGCAAGCGTCGGCGGCGTGCGAGCCCGAGGGCCACGAGGATCAGCAGCGCGCCGCTCCCACCTGCTCCCACGCCCGTGTCGCCTGGGGTGCCGACCGCGCAGCCGTCATCGGGCTCGTAGCAGCCCGTCGCGAGGCCCCCGCGCGGGGCGTGGTCGTCGGTCTGACAGCTTCCGCCCCCCTCCGCTGCGCCGAAGACCTCGCAGATCCCCGCCACGTCGTCGTCCGTCAGGTTCCGCTTGCTCACCTCGCCCACCCGCGACTCGCCGTACATCGCCGCGCTCGGCAGTCGGCTGTGGCCGAGCCCGAGGAAGTGCCCCGCTTCGTGCGTGATCACGTTCTCCAGATCCACCTGCCCGGGCTCGCAGCTCTCGGCGCACACGCTGAAGCGCCCCATGGTCTCGTTGAGCAGCATGTCGGCGTCGAAGATCTCGCCGCTCTCTGGCGAGTGCCAGATCAAGGTCAGCCCGAAGGCGTCCCCGGGCAGGCCCTGCTCCTCCCAGTCGTCGAGGAAGATCACCGAGTGGATGTTGCCGCCGCGCGGATTGTGCTCCGGCACCGTGCAGCGCGAGAGCGCGTCGGTCTGGCGCAGCGAGAGATCGATCGGTCCCTGCTCGCAGCCCACCGCAGCCCAGCTCCCGAAGGCGCGGTCGGCCGCGGCGCGCACCTCCTCGAAGGGCGGCTCGGTCTGCGTGCGCTGCACCAGGGAGTAGCTGATGCAGCGCTCTCCCCAGGCCAGGGGTGTGCCTTCACCCGAGCACAGCTCGTTGGGAGATGGCGACTCGGTGGTGAGCCGGCAATAGGCTGCGGCCTCGCTCGGCATCGCCGCACCGGACAGGGCTACCAGCACCGCCGCGGTCCAGAGCACACGAGGCCGTGCTCGCCATCGGCGTGCGTGCGGTCGGCGCAAGCCTCAGCGTGCTCCCTGCTGGCGCGCCACCAGCGCCGCGATTTCGCTCAGCACGCTCGTCAGCGGCGTCGGCGCGACCAGCGCGGGCTTGGCAGGCTCGAGCTTGCCGGTCTCGGCGTCCTGCTCGACCAGCGCCGCGTGGCTGCCGCCCGGGATCACCATCGTGGTCTGCGCCTGCTGCGCCACCGGCATCATGCCCTGGCTCATGCCGACGACGCGCAGCTGCCCGTCGTCCTGCGTGCGCAGGAAGACCACGGCCCGCTCACCGAGCGCGAAGGTCGCCTCCCCCGGCACCTGAAGCGCGACCGTCTCCAACTTGCCGCCCAGGCAGGTGGCGATCAGCACCGAGCCCGCCTTGGCCTTGCCCTTGAGCACCTGCTCCACGCGCAGGCTCACGTCGGTCACGATCATCCGGCCATCGTGATGGCGCCGGCTCTGCTTTTCCTCGGCCACCGCCAGCACGATATGGTCGGCGCGCTGCACGAGCTGCTCCATGGAGAGGGCGCGCACGACGCTGCCCTGGGCAGCGGGCGCCGGCAGGGCCAGCGGCAGGGCGAGGGCGGCGGTCAGCAAGATCGGGAACAGTGTGCGCATCGACGTCCTTCAGGCCTGCTCGGGCGCGGGGCTCGCCGCGGTCGCCCGCAGCTTCGGGAGCTCCTCCCGCAGGATCCAGAATGAAAGCATAGCCAGTGCCAGGTCCTGCGCCACCTTCTCCCAAGACACCTGGGACGCGCTGCTGGCGCCAAAGCAGCCGCATTCCACGTCGATTCCGCGCATCCGCGCCTGGGCCATGGCGATTGAAAAGCCCAGCAGCATCGCGCCCGTGAGCAGGGCGCCCCCCGCCCGATACCCCGGCAACAGCAACGCCAGGCCGGCGAAGACCTCGATTGCGGGCAGGAAGAGGGCCAGGGGCCCGATCAGGGGCTCTGGCAGGATCCTGAAGTTCGCGATCTCCTGGGCGAAGGCCGCCGGGTCCAGGGCCTTCATCACCCCGGCGTAGAGGAAGAGACCGGCGATGCCGAGCCGGGCCAGCAGCAACAGCAGCGCCTTGGCGGCGGCCGCGCGGCGCGAGGATTCGCTCAATTGTGCCTCCCGCAGTCGATGCAGGCGCCCGACTGGGCCGGAAAGCCGTTGTCCAGCCAGGCCGGCATCCCGCCCTCCAGCACGCGCACGTCGGGCAGGCCCGCCGCGAGCAGCCGCGCCGCGATCTCCGAGGAGTGCTCACAGGCGTCGTTGCAGTAGGTGATCACCGTGCTGACGGCACCCAGCCGCTGCAGCAGCGCCTCGAGCGGGTGGTCCGCGTGCTCCGGCAGGTGCACCGAGCCGCTCACGTGGCCTGCCTCGAAGTCCTCCCGCGGGCGGCAATCGACGAAGGCCACGCCCTCGGCGGCCACCAGCGCGCGCGCTTCGTGCTGGCTGATCCAGGCTACCGCCACGGTCCCAGGCGCCCCCGGCTCGACTCCGCAGGCCGCGGCCTGGGCCTCGCCGCCCTGCTGTGCGGGGCCGGGCAGGCCATGGAGGGCCAGCAGCACGAGGCTTCCCACGGCCGAGACTGCGCAGATCTTCAGCAGTTGAGCTGGAATCGGGGCCACGCTGCACCTGGGGGACGAGCCGCGCTCACTCTAGCAGACCGCGCCACCCGCGCTGCGCCCGCTCCGGCGTCCTCGCGGGGAAAACAGAGCTTTCTCGCAGGTTTTTGTGGCGAGTTGAGCTGCGTTGACAGTGCCATGGCAGACCATTATCAAAGGCGGGCGATGACGGCCCCGACATTCCGTACGATCCCGGCTGCGGCCGCGTTTCTGGCTCTGTGCACTCTGCTGGGTGGCTGCAACCTCCAGGCGCTGCTGATCCGCGGCACCGTGGACAGCACCGCGGAGTTCACCGAGGAGAAGGGCACGGCCTTCGCCGACCCGGAGCTGCTCGGTCCGATCCTCGCGGGCTCCACCGTCACGAGCGAGGGCCTGCTCTACTTCGTGGACGACTACGAGCCGCTGCTGATGGGCACGATCTTCTCGAACGTGGCCTACGGCGTGGGCTGGCTGCTCGCGGAGTCGCACCAGGCCGAGATCGACGGCGAGTTCGACAAGGCCGAGCAGATCAACCTTCGCGCCGGCTTGCTCTTCGCGCGCGCCCTCTACCACGCCAAGCGCATGCTGCGTCTGCGCGACGACGACTTCGACGCGGCGGTTGCCGGCGGGGTCGACGTCTTCCAGGACTGGGTCGACGAGAACTTCTACGAGAAGGACGACGCCGAGGTCCTGCTGACCGCCGGCATGGCCTACCTGGTGTCGATGATCGAGTCGGAGGAGGGCCTGGCGGCCGCGGTCGACTTGCCGTACGCGCGCTACATGATCGAGCGCTCGATCGAGCTCGACCGCGAGCTCAACGGTGGCACCGGGCTGATGCTGATCGGCGTCATGGAGTGCACGATGCCGGAGATGCTCGGCGGACGCCCGCGCGTCGGTCTCAAGCTCATGGAGCAGGCCGCGGCGATCGAGGACCGCCAGAACCACGGCGTCCTGGTCTCGATGGCCGAGCGCTGCGCGGTCGCGCTGCAGGATCGCAAGATGTTTCATAGCCTCCTGATGGAGGTGATCGAGGCTGGTGACAACGAGGAGTACCGCCTGCCGAACAAGCTCGCCCGTCACCAGGCCGAGCGGCTGCTGCAGCAGATCGACGAATTTTTCTACGACTAGGCCAGGCGTCGTCGCAGCGGCGTAGGCCCGGTTGGGTGCGTTCAGGGTAGGGGGATGTTCCCCCGTAGGTTGGGCCCGGACTCCAGCGGGCTGAATGAGAACAAAAGAGATGATCGACAATTTACGCCGCTTGGACCGCGCCTGGGCCCGCGGTGAGGGTTGGTTGACCGTCGGGGTGCTGATCCTGATGGTCCTGGTCGCCGGCTTTCAGGCCGCCGTCCGCAACCTCACGCGCTGGGACATTCAGTGGGCGAACAACCTGCTGACCGACATGGAGTGGGCCGACTCGCTGCTCCGCAAGGGCACGCTGTGGCTCGCCTTCCTCGGCGCCTCGCTCGCGACCCACAAGCGCAAGCACATCGGCATCGACATCCTGCACCGCATCGCGCCGCCGCGGGCAAAGTACGTGATGCTCGCCATGAGCGGTGTCCTGGCCGGCATTATCACGGTCGGCCTGACCTATTCGTTCTCGGCCGCCATCTACCTGAACCTGACCGAGCGCCCGATCGAGTACGAGATGCTCGGTGAGGATGGCTCGATGCACGTCTGCGACGCGACCGACGAGGCCGTGGCAGCGCTCGAGGACTTCGAGAAGCCGAGCACCTTCTGCGGCTTCCGCACGGTGCTTGGCGTGCTCGGAATCCCGGCGGAGACACCCGGCGCGGCCTTCCAGTTGATCGTGCCGCTGATGTTCGCCGCGATGGCCATGCGCCTGATCGCGCAGGGTGTCGGGGCGATCGTGATCCTGATGGGAGGCAACGAGGCGATAGCCCGAGCCGAGGACGAGGAACGCAGGCTGCGGATGGCCCAGCAGGTGCCCGAGCTGCAGGAAGGGGGCGACTCGTGATCGTCTTCATCGCCCTGATCCTGCTGGCGCTGATCGGCGCCCCACTCTTCAGCCTGTTCGGCGGCGCCTCGATCGCGCTCTTCCTGGACATGCCGGAGGGCACCTGGGCCTCGGTGGCCATCGACGTCTTCAGCGCGAACTTCGCCGAGAGCCCGAACCTGATGACGATTCCGCTGTTCACCTTCGCCGGCTACCTGCTGGCGGAGGCGGGGACGCCGCGGCGTCTGGTGGAGCTGTCGCGCGCCTGGCTGGGCTGGATGCCCGGCGGTCTGGCGGTGGTGTGCCTGATGGCCTCGGCCTTCTTCACCACCTTCACCGGCGGCAGCGGCATCACCATCGTGGCGGTCGGCGGCCTGCTGTTGCCCGCCCTGGTCAGCGAGAAGTATCCCGAGAACTTCTCGATGGGCCTGGTCACCACCGGTGGCTCCCTGGGCCTGCTCTTCCCGCCCAGCATTCCGCTGATCCTCTACGGCATCGTGGCCGGCCTGGTGGTCGACAAGGTGCTGGTGGCCGGCATCCTGCCGGGGATCGTCGTGGTGGCGGTGCTGGCGATCTACAGCGCCTACGTCGGCATTCGCTCGGGCGTCGCGCGCCAGGGCTTCGACGCGAACGAAGCGTTGCGCACGCTGTGGGTGGCCAAGTGGGAGGTCGCGATCCCGCTCGTGCTGATCGGCGGCTTCGTGCTCGGCATCCTGCGCATCCACGAGGCCTCGGCCTTCACCGCGGTCTACGTTCTCTTCATCGAGGTCTTCGTCTACCGCGACATCAAGATCACGAAGGACCTGCCGCGCATCGTGGTGGAGTCGATGACCCTGGTCGGCGCGATCCTGGCGATCATGGCCACCGCCATCGGGTTCAACAGCTGGATGATCCAGGCGCAGATCCCGATGCAGCTGCTGGAGTGGATGGAGTCCATCGTCAGCTCGAAGGTGATCTTCCTGCTCACGCTCAACGTGTTCCTACTCGTGGTGGGCATGCTGATGGACATCTTCACGGCCGTCGTGGTCGTGGTGCCCCTCATCCTGCCGATGGCCTACGCCTACGGCATCGATCCCTACCACCTGGCGATCATCTTCCTGCTGAACCTGGAGATCGGCTACCTGACGCCGCCGGTCGGCATCAACCTCTTCATCTCCTCGATCCGCTTCGGCAAGCCGGTCACCTATCTATACAGGGCGGTGCTGCCGTTCATCGGCATCCTGCTGATCACGCTGCTGATCGTGACCTACATCCCGATCATCACCACCTGGCTGCCCGACCAGCTCGAGGTCGAGGAGGAGTTCCGCAGCCTCGGCGGCGGCTACCTGGCCGACGACGCGCTCGACGATGAGCCCGATCCCGATGGCCTCGGCGCCATCCAACCCCCGGACGCCGGCATGGACGACTTCTGGGGCGACGATGGCGACGCCGGCACCGACGACGAAGAGGACTTCGGGCTCACGGAGGAAGAGCTCAAAGAGCTCGAAGGCCTCTAGTTCGGGCCCAGAACCGCCCAGGGCCGGCTTACGTCCTCGGGAAAATCCTCGACGTAGCTCTGCTACGCCTCCGGTTTTCCCTGCGGGCGCGCTCGCCCCTGGACGCTTCTGAACCCGAACGTGCTTGGTTTGTGGGGGGGCTCCGCCCCCGCTCGAGTGCCGATAGCGGCACTCGAGGTCGCCCCCGCGTCAGCGTGGGTCTGCGACCCACACTTCCTTGTCTTGGCCCGCTGCGCGAGCCGCCGCGGTTGTTCGTGCACCAGCACGAGCACCAGTCGCCGCTGAGGCAGAAATCGGTCGAGGTTCGTTCAGGGGCGAGCGCGCCCGGAGGACCACACCGGAGGCGTAGCGGAGCTACGTCGAGGATTGGGCCGAGGACGAAAGCCGGCCCTGGGCGAACCTCGGCCGATTTCCGCGCGGTAGCGCAGCGGGCCGCGTGAGCGGCACGCGGCTGTCACAAAGAGAGCGCTGCGCATTCCCTCACCCCGTGGCACGACGTGAGGCTGTCGGGGTGGGAAGTCCGGACCGGGGTGCTTTGCCGTGCCAACGCGCTGGCAAGCAACTCGCAGCGTTGG
>JAPPOT010000305.1 GCA_028817855.1 Myxococcales bacterium | reverse complement strand
CCCCCCCCCCACCCCCACCCCTCCCTCCCCGTCGCCCGCGCCACCGGGGTCCCCCCCCCGCGAGGTGGGTCGTCTCGGAGCCTGCCGAAGTCGCCGCCGGAACGGGGGCCGGGGGCCCGGCTGCAGGCGCCGCGGCGCCGAAGGCGGTGGGCGCCGCGGCCACCGCGGGTCTGGCTGCCGCGGCGGTTGCGGGCGCCGCGCCGCCAACGACGACGGGCGCGGGCACCGCCTCACGCAGGGTCTCGTTTGCAGCTTGGCGGATCGCTGGCGCCGCCACCTTCGGCGCGGCCTCGGCCACGGGCGTGCCGGGTGAGGTGTTGCTGTGGATGGTCTGTCGCAGCGCGGCGTGGGCGCTCGCCTGGTCGAAGCCTTGCGTGGCGACCGTGCCGTCCAAGGTCGCGGCCGTCGCCTCGTCGGCAGGGGGCGCGGCGGCGGGCGTGGGCATCTGCGGCTCGGGTGGCGCCTCCACCAGATTGCCGTCCCCGTCGCGCACCTCGACGGTGGCGCCGATCGTGCTCAGGGCGCGCCGGAAGTACTCCGCGCGCACCGGGGGAACCCCACGCTGGACCGTCATGGGCAGGTTGTCGACCAGCCGCCACGCTGCGTTCTGGTCGATCCCGAAGACCCGCTGCAGCTCGGTAGCCGGCGACGTCTCGCGGTCGGTGTCGAACGCGAGGATGACGACGTCGAATGTGTCACTCGCGCCCAACCTCCACATTGTGTCGGGCTTTCCAGCTTCGAGGCAACCGAGCCCCCCATCGTGGGCCTCCATCGAGCGTGCCTGTGGGCGCGCCCACGGGTACCTCCACCTACTGCGCCACACGTGCGATGTGTGGATCTCAAACCGGGGCCCACACCTGGCACATCCGATCAACCGCAACCACGTGGGCTCTACTCGGCGGGTGACTCGGGCTCGGGGGCGGCCTCGGCGCCGAAGAGCGTGTCGGCCACGCAGCCCTTGGTGCGGTCGCGGGTCAGGGCCTGCCACAGGAAGGCGCCGGCGACCGCGCCGACGGCGAGCATCAGAATCAGGCGAACCAGGTAGCCCCGGTCCCGTTTCACTGCGAGCTTTTCCAGGTCGGCCATTGGGGGGTCGCCGGCATCATGCACGCTCCCCCGGGCTGCGGCAATTGAAACGCCTTTGCGCGACGTTGCACTTGGCGTACAGCGAGAGTAAGGCGTACAGCGAGAGTAAGAGGAAGCCATCGCCCCCGAGGAGTCGATGTCAAGCACGATCAAGATGCCCCAGCTCGGCGAGAGCGTCGTCGAAGGAACCGTAGGCAAGTGGCTGGTGCAGGTCGGCCAGCGCGTCGAGCGCGACCAGGCCGTGGTCGAGATCCTGACCGACAAGGCCGACAGCGAGGTGCCCGCGCCCGAGGGGGGCGTGGTGACCGCGATCATGGTCCAGGAGGGGGATGTGGTCTCGGTCGGGGACGTGCTCTGCGAGGTGGATGAGAGCGCAAGCCCATCGGTGGTGGGTGCGCCGGCTCCGGCGCCCGCCGCAGCTCCGGCCGCCTCCAGTGCCGGTGCGGTGGCGTCGCCCAGCGCGGCCGGGGTCACCAGCCCGGGCGTGAGCAGCGTGGGCACGGTCGCGGCGCCGACCGAGGCCTCCAGCGCGGGCGGCCTGAGCGCGCTGCCGGCCTCGCCGTCGGTGCGCCGTTTCGCGCGCGAGCAGGGTGTCGACCTCGCCGCCCTCACCGGCAGTGGCGAGGGCGGGCGTATCACGCGCGAGGACGTGGTGCGTGCGGCGAGCCCGGCGCCGGCCGCGGCTACACCCGCAGCTGCGCCTGCGCCTGCGCCGCGCGCGGCCGCGGCCCCGGCGGCCCCGGCGGCCGCACCGGCGGTGCTCAGCAGAGGTGGCCTTGGAGCGTTCCGTGTGCCGCCCTACGTGGAGCGTCCGGGCGACGAGCTGGTCCCGATGTCGCGTCGGCGGCGGATCATCGCCGACCACATGGTCTACTCGAAGCTGACCGCTCCCCACGTCGTCACCTTTGCCGAGTGCGACCTGGACGCGACCAGCAAGCTGCGCAAGGAGCACAAGGCGCGGCTCAAGGCCGAGGGCGTGAACCTGACGATGCTCTCCTTCGTGGCGGCCGCCGCGGCGCGTGCCCTGCGCGAGTACCGCTCGATGAACGCGCGGATGCTCGACGACAGCTACGTGCTGCTGGGCGAGATCAACCTCGGCATCGCGGTGGACACCGAGCAGGGCCTGGTGGTCCCGGTGGTGCGCAACGCGGATGAGCTGACGGTGCGCGGCATCGCGCGTGCGATCGACGCGGTCGCCACGCGCGCCCGCGACGGCAACCTGACGCCGGATGACCTGGCCGGCAAGAGCTTCACGATCAGCAACCCGGGCCGCAAGGGCAACCTGGTGGGTGGCGCGATCATCTCACAGCCCAACGTAGGCATCCTGCGCACGGGCGAGATCAAGAAGCGCGTCGTGGTGGTGGAGCGCGCGGGCGAGGACGTGATGGCGATCCACCCCGTCATGCACATGGCGCTCTCCTACGACCACCGCATCGTGGATGGCGTCGCCGCCAACGGCTTCCTCTATCGGGTCGGCGAGATACTCGAAGAAGCCGACTTCAGCGTGTAGGCCCTAGAATCCTCGGTACGAGGATTCTAGAGGGAGCCGCCGATGCTCACGCCGGCGGTGGTGGGGCCGAGGATGGGGGTGAGCTGGGTGCGCTGGTCGGGGCTGGGCTTGTTGAAGATCAGGTAGGTGGTCAGGGCGCCGGCGATCAGGGCGCCGCCCAGCAGGATGTCGGTGGTGAGGGCGAGCGCGTTGGCGCGGTCGGCCGCGTCGCGTGCCTCGTTGTAGGCGTCGATGCGCTCGAAGGTGGTGGTCGCGGCGTTGGCGTCGAAGATGGTGGCGCGCGGGGCGCGGAAGTCGTCCTCGGCGCTCAGCGCCATCATGCCCGTGACTGTGGCGCCGACCAGCAGCGCTGCGGTCGCCCCGCCGGCGATCCAGACCCCGGTGCCCAGGCGTTCGCTGCGGGGGTCCTCGGGCTCGCCGCTAGTGTCGGCGGCGTCACCACCGAGGTCGCGGGCACACCTGTCGCGTATG
>JAPPOT010000169.1 GCA_028817855.1 Myxococcales bacterium | reverse complement strand
ATGCACGGCACCCGCCCCGCCCCGCCTCGCCCCGAGCGGGCGAACAACCCCTGAAGCTAGGGCGGGGTCGCTGGCGTCCGGTGGCCCGGAAATGGTAGAAATGCCCCGAAACGGGAGGCCCTGCGGCCGCCCGGTGCGGCCCCGGGGGCCGCCCGACGGAGGGGTTCCGCTTGAAGAAGACAGTCTTCCGGATCGGACGGGATCCCGGGTGCGACATCCCAGTGGCCGACGACTCCATGTCACGCGTGCACGCGGAGATCGAGCTCACCGCCGATGGCAAGCTCGCGATCACGGACCGCGGCTCCTCCAACGGCACGTTCCTGGTCCGCGGCGGGCAGCAGGAGCGCATCACGCGCGCCGTCGCAGGCCCGGCCGACACCGTCGTGTTCGGAAGCTGTCAGTTCGAGGTCGCCGAGCTGATCGCCGACGTCCGGGCGCGCAGCCCAGAGCCCGCGGCACCCAAGCGCCTGGTTCCGGCGCCCGACGACAAGGCCAAGCGCATCCGCTGCGCCGAGTGCGGCTTCGTCAAGGTCCAGGGCCAGAGCTGTCCGCGCTGCGCCTCGCGCACGAGGAGGGGCTGAGCATGAGCAAGCGCTTTCAACTCCTGCTGATCGGCGCGGCGGCGGGGGTGGTCCTGATCGCCGCTCTGAGCGCGGTCCTGGAGGGCGGCAGCACGCTGGCCCAGGTCGTGCTGGACATGCCCAAGGATCCGAAGGACTCCCCCTTCCCCTATCCCTTCACGATCCAGAACCTGATGACCCTGCTGCTGTGCATCGGGCTCGGCGACGTGCTCCATCGCTTCACCGAGGCGCGCGGCCACGCGCGGCTGGTCACTCTCAAGCTGCTGCCGGAGGACGAGCGCACCGTGCTGATGCCGGAGGACCTGGCCTCGATCCGCAAGGCCGCCCTCGGCCACGCGGCCAAGTCGCAGGCCTTCCTGCCCAGCCTGATCAACGACTGCGTGCTGCGCTTCCAGTCCTCAGGCGCGATCGATCAGACCCACAACGTGCTCAGCTCCCTGGTGGACCTGCAGATGCACAAGGTCGACCTGCGCTACACGCTGCTGCGCTATCTGGCGTGGCTGCTGCCGACGGTCGGCTTCGTCGGCACGGTGGTCGGCATCTGGCTGACGCTGCAGATGCTCGGCGAGGCGACCGACAGCATCGCCTCCGACATCCCCGCCCTCGCGGGCGCCCTGGCCATGTCCTTCACCACCACGATGATGGCCCTGATCCAGAGCGCCATCCTGGTCGGCTTCATCCAGGTCACCCAGCAGCTCGAGGAGACCGGCGTCAACAAGGACGCCGACTACTGCCTGCGCAACCTGATCGGGCGCCTCTACGTGCCGGAGAAGTGAGCGGCCATGCGCCGGCCCAATCGCGAGATCAACGTCTTCAACATGTCCATGCTGGACGTGATCTGCTCTGCGCTGGGCGCCATCCTGATCCTCTTCATCATCGCGCTCGAGGCCCAGGAGAAGTCCCAGGCCAAGGCCGAGGACTGGCAGCAGAAGTACCAGACGCTGGAGGAGAAGGTGCAAGCCCAGCAGGAGGCGATGCAGGCCCAGCAACAGGAGCTCGTGTCCCAGCAAGAGACGATGCAGGCGCAGCAGAAGACCATCTCGTCCCAGGCCAAGCGGCTGGCCGCCGCCCAGAAGAAGGCCCAGGGGGCTGGCCCGGGCATGGCGATCGGCATGTGCGAGGTCAAGAAGGCCAAGGTCAAGATCAGCATCTACGACCACGGCTCCGAGGACGACGACCGCGTGCACCTCAAGCTCAACAAGAAGACGCTGTCGAAGAGCATGGTGATCCGCAACCAGCCGACCAGCAAGTCGATCAAGCTCAAGCGCGGCGTCAACTACCTGGTGGTCAAGGCGCTCAACGAGGGCCGCAGCTCACCGAATACGGCCACGCTGGTGATCGACCCCTGCAACGACGGCAGGAAAGAGAACTTCATCTGGGAGATGAAGGAGGGTCAGGTGCGAAACATCTCGGTCGTGAGAAAGTGATTCGGAGGGTCGCTCCCTCGAGAGGAAGATAGACATGGCGAAGATGGTGCGATGCGACGCTGGCCTACATCACTACAACCCCGAGCAGCACTCCAGCTGCCCCTACTGCCGCAAGGTCCCGGTCGACGTGGGTGAGACCCGGCGCGCGCCCGAGCAGCCGGCTGCGGCGCCGAAGGGCGTCACCCGCATCGTCGCGGAGAACGCGCCGCGCGGTGGCGGCGACGAGACCCGGCGCATCAGCCCCGACGGCATGGAGGGCGTGCAGCCGGTGGTCGGCTGGCTGGTCTGCACCAAGGGCTCGAACCGTGGGCGCGACTACCGCATCAAGGCCGGTAAGAACTCGATCGGCCGCGAGCCCCAGAACGCGATCCAGATCACCGGCGATCAGAGCATCAGCCGGGAGGCCCAGGCCTTCATCTTCTACGACGACAAGAGCACCCGCTTCCACTTCAAGGACGGCGAGCAGAACCAGAACCTGAACTACGTCAACGACGAGACGGTGATGGCGCCGGTGGAGCTGAAGAAGGGCGACCGCGTGCAGATCGGCGACACGCTCCTGATGTTCCTCCCGCTCTGCGACGACAGCTTCACGTGGGGCGAGGCGGACGACTGAGCGCGCGGCGGCGGACGCGAGAACTGGGGACGGCGATGATGCGAACCGGTGCTTGGATCGTGAGCGTGGTGGCCGTCCTGATGGCGGCGCCGGCGTGGGCCCAGGAGTCGACCGGCCCGCGCGCGGGGCCTTCGCTGCCCTGGCCGGATGACGAGCCCAAGGGGGGCAGCGCGGGCGATCCGAAGGCGGGCGGCAAGGAAGGCCCCAAGGCGGGCAAGGGCGAGCAGGGCGGCACCACCTACAAGTCCGGGCAGGGCGGCAAGATCGGCTCGGGCAATCCGAGCGGAGGTCAGAGCGGACCCAACACGGGCGGCCAGCAGGGCGGCGGTCAGCAGGGCGGCGGCCAACAGGGCGGTCAGCAAGGCGGCGCCCAGCAGGGGGGCGGCCAACAAGGTGGCGGCCAACAAGGTGGCGGCCAACAAGGTGGCGGTCAGCAAGGTGGCGGTCAG
>JAPPOT010000157.1:8791-14491 GCA_028817855.1 Myxococcales bacterium | reverse complement strand
CCTCGGCGAGATCGTCGAGGACTGCGGCGACAACGACGACGACGACTGCGACGGCGTCAACGACAACGGCTGCTTCGACCAGGCGGCCGGTGCGAGCTGCTACCACGACGATGACTGCAGCAGCGGCGTGTGCAACGGCGAGACGATCAACAGCCTGCTGGGCGCCGCCGCCGTGCCGGGCAGCAGCTCGCTGGCCGACGACATCGCCGGCAGCTGCGCTGCGACCTGCGGCGACGGTGTCATCGAGGTGGGCGAGGAGTGCGACTACGGTGACGTCGCGCCGGGCGACGGCTGCGACTCCAACTGTCAGTGGGAGTCGGGCACCATCGACCTGTCGTGGGGGCCCAACGCGCTCGACGTGGCGCCCCTCGACGCCACCTACGCGATGGCGCAGGAAGCGGACGACATCTGGGTGATGGGCGGGAGCTTCGAGTTCTCCGCCGGCGACGACGACTGGGTCATCTACAAGACCCAGGCCGATGGCAACCTGGACACCGGCTTCGGCACGTCGGGGCTGACCGCGCTCGACTTCGGTCTCGGCGGCAGCAATGAGCGCGTGAACTGCATCGGCCTCCAGTCCGACGGCAAGATCATCGCGGCCGGTACCGCCGGAAGCGTGGTCGACTTCGCGATCGTGCGCCTGACGACCGGCGGCGCGCTCGATCCGACATTCGGAAGCGCCGGCGCCAAGGTCATCGATTTCTCCGCCACGGACGCGGCCAACGACTGCGTGGTCCTCGGGGACGACCGCATCCTGGTGGCCGGCTACACGCACAACGGCGCCGACGAGGACGTGCGACTGGTGATGTTCACGACCGATGGCGATGTGGACACCAGCTGGGGCGTCGGCCAGCCCGGCGCATCGGGCGTGGGCACCTTCACCACGGTCCCGAAGGCCCAGATCGCCGACGGCGATCAGTTCACGGTCGGGGGCGTGCTCTTCGAGTTCGACACGGTGCCGGACGGCGTCGGCGCCGGCAATGCGGTCGACATCTCGGGCGACGTGGCCGCGGAAGATGTCGCGATCACGATGGCGGGTACGATCGCGCCCTTGATGCCCACCAACGTGACGGTGCTCGCCGACGTGGACCAGGTGATCTTCACCCACACGGGCGCCGGGACCACGGCTCTGCTCGAGTCGGTCCTCGACCCTGGCTTCCTCGTCGAGGATGCGGTCGGTGGCAGCATCGTCTTCGACACCGGCATCGGCGAGGTGGGCCTGGCCATGGACATCGCCGACAACGGCGACATCGTCGTCGCGGGTACCGTCTCCACCAATGAAGCCTTCGTCGCACGCTTCGGGTCCGATGGCGCGCTCGACACCACCGGCTTCAACGCCGGCAATGGCTACCTGGTGCTCGCCGGATTGACCGAGATCGCGGAAGACGTCGAGGTCAACAGCCTCGGCGACGTTCTCCTGGCCGGCAAGGACAACTCCAGCCTGGACGGCTTCGTGGCGCTGGTGACCCCCACCGGCGTGCTCGACACGAGCTTCGACACCGACGGCGTGCGGCACGTCACCGGCAGCCCGCTATACGCGGTCGTGCTCGACTCTGCCGGCGACCCGGTCGCGGGCGGAAACCAGAGCGGCGGTGTCTTCGTCACCCGCCTGCTGGCGGCCGACGGCAGCCCCGACACCAGCTTCGGTGCTGCGGGCGAGTCCTGGGCCGATCTGGCAGGCGGGTTCGAGACCATCTTTGCGATGGGGATCGATGGCAGCGCCGGGCAGATCATGGCGGCTGGCAAAGCCGCATTCACCGATGACGACCACATCATGTTGCGCTACGCGCCCTGACGACACGGTGAATGAAAGCCTTCGCATAGTTCCGTAGAGGGAATGACACACACTCGCTGGAGCGCATCGCGGCAATAGGGCCCGATGCGCTCTGGCCTTTTCAGGGCCCATGCACGAATGGGGTGTCGCCATGCCACCCTCGTGCGCCAGCCACGCACCCTCTGATAAACTACGACCTTCCGTGCAAACTCTGGATGCCGACCATGGACGCGGTCCGTTGGGCGCCGAGGAGCAGCGCTTCCTGCTCTCCGTGCTCGACGTCCACGCTCCTGTGCGCGCGCCTGAGGGAGCGCTCGACTGGGCTGCGATCATGCGCGTCGCCAGCGAGTGCAAGGTCCTTCCGCTGCTCGCCGACCGGGCCCTCGCGGGTTGCGAGGAACGTCTCGAGCCCGCGGTGGCGGATCGCCTGCGCGAGAGCCTGCACGAGACCGCGGTCTACAACACGCGTCTGCGCGGGGAGCTGTCCCGCGCCGTGTCGGTGTTGAGCTCGGCGGCGGTCGATCACGTCGTGCTCAAGGGCGCCGTGCTCATGCACTCGCACTACCCACGCCCGGTGATGCGACACGCGGTGGACTTCGATCTGGTGATCGACCCGGAGCGCTTCCACACCGGGCTCGATGCGCTCCGCGCTGCGGGATTCGCCGACGCCGAGCCGGCCCCGGCCATGGGACCGGATGGCGAAGCGCTGGCCGCGTCGCCGCGCACAGTCGCCCATGCGTGCGCTCCCCTGCGAGGGCCCAGTGGCGTCAACGTGGACCTGCACCACCGGGTTCCCGCCGCGGGCTTCGAGCGTGGCGGCTTCCGCGGGTGGCACGCCCGCGCGCGGTCCGTCGAGATCTCGGGCGTGCCGGTGCGCATGTGCGATCCGCAGGACCTCGCGGTGCATCTGTGCGAGCACTTCGCGCTCCAGAACTACGGCGATCCCCAGGACGCGCCCCGGCTGCTGGCCGACCTGCGTGCGCTCTTTCCCGAGTGTCCTGCGTGGGAGCAGCTCTCGGACGGCCCGGCGCGCCAGCGGGTCGCCGTGGCCGTGGCGCGGCGCCTCTTCGATGCCGCCTTCGGGCCGGAGCCGTCGCGCGATCCGATGGCGGGCTTGCTGCGACGGGTGGCGACCGGCGACCCCAGCGTGCGCGTGCCGCTCGCCCAGATCAGCAACCTGCGTGGCCACGCGCGTCGCATCTATCTCGACCTGCTTCACCGACCGGGCTATGCCCTGCGCACCTGGTTTCCGACCCGCGTGTACCTGGGACAGCGCTACGGCGTCGATCCCAGCTCCGCGCGCATCTATCCCCTCTACCTGACGCGCCTGATGAGGGCCGCGTTCAAGCCATTGTGGCCGAAGCGATGAGTGGCAGCGGCCGACGTCGGTTCGCGGACCTGACGATCGAGTGGGATCGCGGCGATCTGGCGCTCGATCCCTTCGGTCCCATCCTCCCGCTCGAGGTCGAGCGGCCGCCAGCGAGCGACCACGAGACTCCGGCCGACATCGTGATCGAGGGCAGGGCGGTCTCGCAGGCGACTCCGAGCCCCGCAGAGCATGGCGCAGAGCCCGTGCTCTACCACGGCTCCACGCAGTGCTTCCGCCGCGGGCAGGAGCTGATCCTATGGGACCGCGCCTCCACGCTCACGATCGGGGGTGATGGCCAGCACATTCTCGCGCATGTGCACGCATCATCGATCGAGCAGCCCTTTCACTTCTCTTCGGTCACCGTGATGATGGCGGTGCTGCTCGCGCTGCGCAGCCACGGCTACTTCCACCTGCACGCGGCCGGCGCGCGCTGGTCCGATGGACAGACCTGGCTCGTGCCCGGTGAGTCCAGCTCGGGAAAGAGCACGCTGGCGCTCTCCCTCTTCGCGGCCGGAGCGAGCTGGCTCAGCGACGATGCCCTGTTGCTTCGGCCAGAGCGAGAGGGCGTCGAGGCCGTGGGCTGGGCGCGTCCGATCCGGATGACCACCGCGACCGCCGCGGCCTTCCCGCACCTTCAACCGATGCTGGTCCGCTGCGCCGCAGGCAGTGACCGGGACTACGAGGTGGACCCCCGCGAGGCGTTCAGCGGGCGGGCTCTGGTCGCGGGTGGCCCACCGCTGACGCTGGTCTTTCCCCGCATCGCGGGGGAGCCCCACACGCGCGTGAGCGAGCTGGACCGCGCCGAGGCATTCGGCCGCATCCTGCACGCCTGTGCCTGGGTGGCCTCCGAGCACCTGCCGGGGCGCGCGCAACAACTCGAGCTGCTCGGCCGCCTGGTGGACACGGCGCGGGCTTTTGACGTGGCCGTCGGCAGTCGTGTGCTCACCGAGCCTGACGCCGTGGTCGAGGTGATCCGGCAGCGCATCGGCTGAGGTGCCACTGCGACCCCGCAACGCTTCCGGGTACCGAGGCCGTCGGGGGGCGGCTCACTTGACATCGCCCCGCGGCCGTTCGCGGGCTCTGCAGCGCGGCACCCCCAAGACGCCCCTGCGGACGGCTCTGCCAGAGTGTTCGACGCGGCGGGCCGAAGCTGCAGCCCGCGGTCGTCATCGCGATCAGGGACCGTCTGCGCTGACGGTCACGAGACGTTCGCGCTGCAGCATCTCGAGCACGGCATCGATGTCGTCGGCGGCTGCTGCGGCATCGACATCGAACTCCCCGGACACCCGAGCCGCGAGCTCGTCGCGGTTCAGGGTCGCGGGGGCAGCGAGTTGCTTCCAGACGAAGATCGCCGTCTCGTTCAGGGTGAAGTAGAACTTGGAGTCCATGTCCAACAACACCCCGGTGCCGTCGCCCAACTCGGTGAGCAGGGCGCGCTCGCTCGCGCGATATCGCGGTGCTTCCGCCATACCGGGCTGAATCAGAATACCGTCGGGTCCATGCCGTCGCTCTCCTTCGAGTTGACGGCCGGGCTGGTGTTGAGCGACGAGTCGTCCGTCACGCGCGTGACGAGCGTGCCGCTACCGTCGGTCACGACGATCTCGGAGTCCGCGTCGAAGGTGTCGCGGTTGACCACGAGGCCATCGCCGCCCGCGAAGTAGGCACCCTGCTCGTCACCCTTTTCGCCGATCACGGCCTCGGAGTCGTCGGAGAGGGTGTACTCGGTGAGGTCGGTGGTGTCGCCCGCGGACGCCGCGAAGAGCAGCTTGCTACCGTCGGGGTGCACGGTGACGCCGCCGATGATGTTCGAGCCATCGGTGATCTTGGTGGGATCGTCGGAGGTCGAGGCGCCGGCGTCGATCGACCACACCTCGAACGAGCCGTCGTTGCGCACGAAGTAGACCGTGCCGTCGTGGGCCACGTCGTGGCCGCCGTCACCGCTCGCCGACGAGGTGATCTGGGTGACGCCGCCGTTGGCCACGTCCACACTCCACAGCGCCGAGTCGCCGTCCGCCTCGTTGCCCGACACGATGATGGTGTCGTCGTCGACCCACTTGGGGCGGGTGAGCCTCTCGAGGTCACCGGTGTCGATGGTGCTCTCCGAGTCGTCGGTGAAGTCGAGGACGACCAGGTCGGCGCCCGCGGTGAACGCCAGGCGGTCGCCGTCGGGCGACCAGGCCGGCGAGCTCTCGCTGAAGGAGCTGCCGCTGTACTCGTGCTGGCCCGTGCCGTCAGCCTTGATGAAGAAGAGCTGGCCGAAGCCCGCGCCGTCGATCTGAACGAAGGCGATCCATGGATTGTCAGGGGAGTCGGGGAGCGTCACGGTCGTGTCGCCATCGCCGGTGTCGCCATCGCCGGTGTCGCCATCGCCGGTGTCGCCGTCGCCGGTGTCGCCATCGCCGGTGTCGCCATCGCCGGTGTCGCCATCGCCGGTGTCGCCGTCGCCGGTGTCGCCATCGCCGGTGTCGCCATCGCCGGTGTCGCCATCGCCGGTGTCGCCGTCGCCGGTGTCGCCGTCGCCATCACCCGTGTCGCCATCACCCGTGTCGCCATCGCC
>JAPPOT010000157.1:0-8781 GCA_028817855.1 Myxococcales bacterium | reverse complement strand
CACCGGAACCGTCGCCGCTGGAGTCGCAGTCGCCGTCGCCGTAGCCGTCGCCGTCGCCTTCACCTCCTCCGCCGGTGTTCGCGAACGTTCCCGCGCTGTCGTCGCCGCAGCCGGCGAGCGGGAGGGCGATGAGCGCAAGAATCAGTAGAAAGGATCGGAAAATGGAGGTTCTGGCAGAATCAGTCATGGAGCGACCTGTTTCGTTAAGATTGTAAGAATACTATATGTCCGTGCGGGCAGAGGAGTCAATTCCCATGATATACGCGCTTTCCGGTGCCTCCAATGATGCGATCGCGAGCCCCCAATTTGGGGGGTATAGCGCCGTACATCCTCCCACGTGACACACCCCTGTCTGGAGACAATTTTTGATCGCTCAGGGGGCGCTGGTAACACTTTGCGTCACCGGTCGCGGGGGCCAGATGAAGGTCGGCCGGTAGTTGATCGGCTCCCTCTCCATCAGCGGTGCGTCATCGATCGTGACCCAGGCGTGGGCCTCGAATCCGTCCTCTCCGCCGGACCGCACCCCGATCACGAAGCTGGCGTCGTAGCCCTCACGCCGCAGCATGCGGTAGCGCATCAGTGCGCGCTTCAGACACGCGGTGCGGGTAGGCCGGAAGCGCCGCGTCACCATGTCCGTGGCGTCCTCGATCGCGCGTAGCGCCCGAGGGTCGGGCTCGCGTTCGGCGGGTGGAGGGGTGAGCGTGTCGAGCACGCGATCGAGCGGCAGCGCGCGCAGCAGTACCGGGAGCGCTGCGCGAATGCCGAATGCCTCGATGATCGCGGCCGAGCGCATGACGCTGAACCTACTCGGCGCTGGCTGTGCGGCCGACGCGAAGCTGCACGAGGCCGGGGTCGGCCTCCACGTGGCTGTCCTTGTAGCCCGGGGCCCAGCGTCCGCGCCAGCGCGCGCGCGAAGCCTTCGGGCCATCGATGCCGTCCTCCACCCAGTGGGGGCGGCCGAATTGCTTCAGGCACCAGTTGCAGGAGAAATGGCGATCCCACTCGCCGAGGTCGTCCCGCTGCAGTGTCTCGAGTCGCGCCTTCACGGTGTGATTGACGATCTCCGTGAAGCGCCCATGCGCGTCTGCGAGTGAGACGTCGTTCAGGTCGCCCGCGACGTCGCTGAGCTCCGCGCCCTCGCTGGGCACGCCCGCGTGCTGGCAGCAGAGGTTGAGGCGTCCGCGGTAGTCCACGTGCATGCTCGCGTGACGCCACATCTCACAGACCTGGAAGGGCTCCTCGTGCGGGCCGGTGTCCGCGTAGAAGATCTCTATCTTGAAGGCATCTGCGGCCCGCTGAATGCGATCGACCGCGCGCCGCCACTCGCCCGCCGGCAGGTACAGCGAGGAGTCGAGGAACGTGCCGGTCGGCTGCGTGAAGTTGTAGGCCATCTTGACCGCACCGAGCTGGCTCGCGAGCAAGGCGATCTCCTCGATCTCGTCCACGTTGCGCGCGTTGAGCGTGATCTGGAAGAGGAACTTCAGGCCGCGCGCGCGGCACAGCGAAGCGGCCTGCATCACGGAGCGGAAGCTCCCCTTCTCGCGGATCGAGTCGTGGGTTTCCTCGGTGGCCCCGTCCAGGCTGAAGTTGAACATGGCCAGGTTCTCGAGACGCTGCGGTCGTTCCGCCAGGCGCTGCAACACCCGATCGAAGCGCTCACCGTTCGACACCATGTGCCAGGTGATGTCGCGGTCGACGATGGCGTCGATGATCTCGTAGAACTTGGGGTGCAGCGTCGGCTCGCCACCGGTCAGACCGACGTGCCGAACTGCGAACATCGACTGCCCCTGATCCAGGATCGACTTGATCAGTCCGAGATCGAGATCGATCGCCTTGGACAGTGGATCACGTAGGCAGTGATCGCAGTTCAGTTGGCACCGGTCGGTGATGTGGAAGTTGAGTCGCTGCAGGGCCATGGAGGAATCCTTCCGCTAGGCGGCTCTCCTCCTTCACCCGGTCGTCAGCGCGCCGGATGTGCCGCCGCCAGAGACCAGCGTCGCGTAGTTCACCGAACGACGCTTCTGAACCTTCGGCCGGCTATACGGCCTGCGTGCTCCCTTGGCAGCCGACTCAGCGTGTCCCCCGGTGGGCCCGGCACCATCGAGTGCCCGGTCGTTCTTCGACGCTAGCTCATGCGATCGCTTCGTGGACTTTGTCATCTATGGCCTCATGGGAATGAACACAAAAATGTCAGGTCGGATGACCATTTCAAAACCAAATGCAAGATACGTGCCGACTAGCCGGCCCCGATCGATGGCCCCGCAAACGACATCAAAGAGGAGCCCAGCGTACCTCAAAGCGCATCATAGTTGCAATTATACAGTGACAGCGAAGTATCCCGTCGCTCCGACCCTGTCGATCCCGTACCGCCCCTCGCTACCCGCTGTGCGATAATTTGAAGTGATTCCGGCCTATGCGAGCCTGCCGCCGATGCGCTTCGCCTGGAGAGAGCTGACGGCGGGCCGGATCTCGGCCGCTGCGGCCCGCCGGGTGGCGGAGATTCCCCACCTGCTGGCCTGGCGTGGCTCCTCACGGGCTGCCGAGAATCGTGAGCGCCTCGAGAGGTTCCGCGGTCGGCACCGTGGTGAGCGCTGCTTCGTGCTCGGCAACGGGCCCAGCCTCGCCCACATGGACCTCGCCCCCCTGCGTGACGAGGTGACCTTCGGAACCAACCGGCTGTACCTGATGTTCGAGCAGATGGGCTTCACGCCGACCTACTACACGAGCACGAACGCGCTGGTGCTCGAGCAGTACCACGCCGACATCGCGCGCCTGCCGATGCCGCGCTTCCTCTCCTGGAACGGGCGACAGCACTTCGCGCCGCAGGATGACCTGATGTTCATCCGCACTGGCCTGTCCCTGGTGGACTACTTCGGCACGGACGCGACCGGCACGCTCTGCAGTGGCGGCACCATCACCTTCGTCGCGCTCCAGCTCGCGTACTACATGGGCTTTCGGGAGGTGATCCTGATCGGCCTCGACCACCGCTTCGCGGGCCAGGGCACGCCCAATCGTGTGGAGGTGCGCACGGCGGAGCGGGACCAGGACCACTGTCACCCGGACTACTTCCCCGCGGGCTCCCGCTGGCAGTTGCCTGACTTGCGGCGCTCGGAGCAGGCCTACGCGCTCGCGCGCGATGCCTTCGCGGCGGCGGGCGGTCGCGTGCTCGACGCCACGGTCGGGGGGCACTGCCCGGTTTTCGTCAAGGTCGAGTACGAGGCGCTCGTGCGTGGTTAGCGGGCGGCGGACGGCGCAGCGTATACTGACCGCTCACCATGCCGCGCTCGTCAGCCGTCATCCCTGCGCGCGATCCGCACAGCCACCCCGCGTGCCCTCGTCGGGCGTCAGGGAGTAGCGCGTGACGTCCATCGTGGGGTTGATGCCGATGCGTCGCGGCAGCGAGCGCGTGGTGGGCAAGAACACCCGGCCCCTGTGTGGGCGGCCGCTCTTTCATCACGCGCTGTCGGCCCTGGTCGACTGTGCCCCGATCGGTCACGTGGTGGTCGACACCGATTGCCCGGACGTCGCCGCCGGCGTCCGCCAGCACTTTCCGGCGGTGCAGCTGATCGAGCGCCCGGCCGAGCTGTGCGGTGGAGACGTACCCATGAACGAGGTGCTCGTCCACGACGCGCGCCTCGTCGAGGCGGAGCTCTACCTGCAGACCCACGCAACCAATCCACTGCTGCGCAGCGCCACGCTCGCCGCCGCGATCGAGCGCTTCCAGACCCGCGCGGGGCGGCACGATAGCCTGCTGTCGGTGACGCCGGTCCGAAAGCGCTTCTGGACCGCGGCGGGCGATCCCCTCAACCACGACCCATCCGTGCTGCTGCGCACGCAGGACCTGCCGCCGCTCCTCGAGGAGAACTCCTGCATCTACATCTTCCCGCGCCGGCTCATCCTGGAGACGGGCAGCCGCGTGGGGGCGTCTCCGCTGACGTTCGAGATGGACCCCATCGAGGCCTGGGACATTGACGACGAGTCCGACTTCGCGATCGCCGAGGCGCTCTACCAGGTCCACAGAGCGTGCTGATTTCGCGGCGTTTGCCGTGTCTTGTGGTGTGCCTACGTCAGGGGTGCTCAATCGACGCCCCCGGAGGATGACGTGAAGGTCAAGGACGTGATGCAGCGCAACGTCACGAGCGTTGCGGAAGACGAGACGCTGGCGCTGGCGCTCCAGCTGATGCTGTGGAACGACATCCGGCACCTGCCCGTGGTCCGCGCCGCCGACGGTCGGGTTACCGGCCTGATCTCGGAGCGGGACCTGCTTCGCGCCCGCGCGGGTCAGGCCGATGACGACGTGATGGAGCGGCAGGTGCGCGACTTCATGATCAGCCCGGTGGAGCACATCCACCCGAATGCCGACGCGGCTGACGCGGCCGCCGATCTCAGCACGCGCAAGCATGGATGCCTGCCTGTCATCGACGGCGGCGAGCTGGTCGGGATCGTGACCGTCAGCGACCTGCTGGCGACCATCGCCCAGTACCCGACCGGGCGCAGCCAGCCACAGGCGCAGCCCGCCTCGGGCGATGGCGCGAGCGTGCAGGAGCTGATGCGCGGGGAGCCGATCACGGTCTTCGAGGACGACTTCCTGCTCTCCGCGGCCGCCAAGATGGTGGCGGGAGGCGTGCGACACATGTGCGTGGTGGACGCGGACGGCCGGCTGATCGGCATCGTTTCCGACCGCGACGTTCGTTCCGCAGTTGGCGATCCCGCGCGGGCCCTCTCCACCGCCGAGCCCTCGGAGCGGCTGGCAGCGCTTCGCGTGGTCGACGTGATGACACCACAGCCCCGGAGCGTGACCGCCGACCAACCTCTCTCGGTCGTGCTGGACGCGCTGCTGACCGACCGCTTCGGCGCCATCCCCGTCGTCGGCGGCGACGACAAGCTCGTCGGCATCGTCTCCTACATCGACGTCCTGAGCCACCTGGCCAAGCGCGTCACCTGAGTGGAATCCCCGAGGTCAGCAGCACCTCGGAGCCCACCGGTGGCAGCTCGAAGAGCTCGTAGCGGCGGCGCTCACCGTTCCAGATGACCCAGTGGATCGGGCCGTCGCGGTCGTGGTGGGCGATCAGGATTCGCGCGGGCCGCCCGTCGGGTGTGACCTCGTCGCTGCCCACGAGCATCCCCGCCAGCCGCCGCATGTCGTGCTTCTCGAAGGGGTCGTCGGCGGCGCGCACCATCGTGGCCCAGCGCTCGCTCAGGTAGCCACCCACAGGCTCGAGCATCAGGTGATTGGGGCCGGGCCGCGAGAGCTTCACGGGCGTCTCGCTGGTGCCGAGCAGGTACGCCACGCGTGGGACTGCGCCGTCCTTCTGCACGCGGTCCTGGAGCTCGAGCGAGGCGATGAAGAAGTTGGGTGCGTTGAGCACCGCCAGGACCGAGCCCTGCACGCGTTCGTCCCAAGGCAGCGTGGAGGCGCTCTTCGCGATGCGCTCGTCGATGCCGCGCAGTTGTCCGGGCACGAGGGGCGCGACGAGCAGCGGGACCGCCAGGTGCACCAGCCCCACCGTCACCGCGGTCAGTGCACCGAGCGCGCGCAGTCCCGGCGTGCCCGCGCGCACCAGGCCGACCCCGGCGACCACGCCATGGCCGAGCAGGCCGCAGGCGCCGATCGACACCGGGAAGAGCAGCCGCGGGGAGACCTCCACAGCGCACACGGGCACCGCGGCGAGCAGCATGCCGACCAGCAGAAACGCGAGCGCGCGCCCCGCCGCGGGCCGCCCTGGCTCGGGAGCGCAGGGGGACACGCCCCGGGCCGTCGAGACCACCGTCCCGATGACCACCCCCAACACCAGCAGGGCGGTCGCCATTCCCACGAGCCCCGCGAGGTGGGGAATGCCCAGCTGCCCCTGCAATACGATCGGATAGCGCTCGATCAGCGCAAGGGCGAAGCGCAGCGGGCTCGCGCCCGGGTCCACGAAGAGCTCGCTGCCGCGGGCGCCGTAGCCCATCCCGCGGTAGAGCATCTGCCAGGCGAGGGTGACCGCCGCCAGCGGCATCAGGCTGTTGACGCGCTCCGCGACCGGGCGACGATCGATCAGCCACGCGTGGGGCAGCAGGTAGGCCCAGGTCGCGATCGCGCCCTCGCTGCTGAGGAAGCCCAGTAGCAGCAGGAGCGGCGACAGCCAGATTGCCCGCGCGAGCCCGCCGCGACAGCCGCGGTCGTGCACGAGCAGCGTCGCGGCGATGAAGACCGAGGTCATCACCGTGTTGCGGCCCGCGAGCCACGCGACTCCGTCCACGTGGGCTTCGTCGAGCGCGAAGATCAGCAGCGCGAGCGCGGCCACCCCCGGGCCGAGCAGCCTGCGGTAGAGCGCACCGACGAGCAGCAGCATCGCCCCGTACCAGAGCAGGTTGTGGACGTGCATGAGCCAGGGGAGCTCGGGCCACAGGCCGTAGTCCAGGTAGTGCGTCGCGACCGCCAGCGGCCGCAGGAACGAGACCGAGAAGTCGTCGGAGCTCCACCAGGGAAGGAGCCCCACGTAGGCCTTCATGCGCACGTCGCCGGTGCTCTGGTTGCGCGCGATGCCGAACATGTCGAAGGCATCCGCCTGCAGCTCGCCCACCATCAGGTGTAGCTGCACGAAGTCGCGATGCATGCGATCGTCGAGCAGCAGCCCGAGGCCGATCGTCGGCGCCGCCCACCGCACGCCGAGCGCCGCCAGCGTCACGAGCGCCGCCGGGCTTCGCGTCCACTCAGCCAGCCGGCCGGCGCGCGGGGAGGTGGCCGGAGCGGGGGCCTGGGAGCCTGGTTTGGGTGTCTCCATCGCGCGTGGGCCTCGCCCGCCGAAGGATAGTCGATGCCCCCGCCCGAGGTCGAAAACCTCTTGTGATTCGCGCTGCTTTCGTGACAGTGGGGCATGCCATCGAGCACCGGCGAGGCGGGCGCTCCCGGGCCCGACGCCGGTCGGGTGCGGGGCGTGCTCTCGCCGTGGCTCGAGCGCCTCGCGCGACCGGGCGCGGGGCGCGTCTGCGCGCTGCTGGCGCTGGTTTTGGCCGCGCCGGGGGTGGGCACGGGCCTGGTGGTGGACGACCACGTGCACCTGAAGTTCGTCCGCCAGCAGCTCGCGGGCGCGCCCGAGGCGGCCCACGTCGCGTGGTGGGACATGTTCGACATCGCCGGCCGAGCTGGTGGCTGGGATCTGATCGCACGAATCTATTCCGGTGTGCTGCCGTGGTGGACCTCGCCCGAGCTCTCGATGGCCTTCCTGCGGCCCCTCGGTGTCGCCTCCCACTACCTGGACTATGGCCTGTGGCCCGAGCTGCCCTGGCTCATGCACGTCCACAACCTGCTCTGGTATGGCGGCCTGGTGTTGCTCGTCGGCCTGCTCTACCGGCGCATCATGGGCGTCGGCCTTGCCGCGGGGCTCGCGGTGTTGATGTACGCGGTCGACGAGGCCCACGCCGAGGGGGCGTCTTGGATCGCCAGTCGCAACACCATGATGACCGCGGTCTTCGTCGTGCTGACGCTCGTGCTGCACGACCGCGCCCGCCGCGATGGCTCGCGCGCCGCGGCCGTGCTGGCGCCCGTGTCGCTGGTCGTGGCGCTGCTGTGCAGCGAGGGTGGCACCGCGGCCTTTGCCTATCTCGTCCCCTACGCCCTCTTTCTCGATCGCGGGCCCGTCCTGTCGCGTGCGCTGTCCCTGCTTCCCATGTTCGCGGTCGCAGGGGTGTGGCAGGCGGTCTACCGCAAGCTCGGCTACGGCATCTACGGGAGCGGCCTCTACCGCGATCCGGGCGACGATCTGGTGCACTTCCTCACGGCGCTGCCGGAGCGGCTGCCGGTGGTGCTGCGCGACCAGCTCGTGCTTCCGCTGATGGTCTTCGACGACGCGCCCCCGACCTGGCACGGCGTCATGAATGGCGCTGCCATCGCGGCCGCCGTGTTGCTGCTCGGCGTGTTGGTCCCGCTGCTACGCAGGCACCCGACGATGGCCTTCTGGGCCTTCGGTGCGGTTGCGAGCGCCATCCCGATCTGCGCGATCGGCGCCACGCCGCGCCTGCTCTTCGTCACCGCCGTGGGCGCATTCGGACTGCTCGGTGAGCTTGTGGCCCGTGCCCACGGGGCCTGGCAGCAGCCGGGCGGTGGCACCGGGCGGCGCGCGCTAATCGGCGCGGCCCTGCTCTTCTTCGTCCTGCACGTGCCGCTCGCTGCCGCCCTGAGCCCGAGGGCGTCCCTGCGATTGGTGGCGTACGACGAGCTCATCCAGAGCGCGAGCAAGAGCTTTCCCTGGGGCGACGACCTGGCCGGCAAGACGCTCTTCGTGCTCAACACGCCCAACTACTTCGTCACCACCTTTGCCTGGGCCTACGTGCAGGGGCCGCCGCCCAAATCCGCGCACATCCTGGGCGCCAGCATGCACGCGGTGGTGGTCACGCGGGAGTCCGAGGACACGCTCGTGCTCGCCCCGGAGGGCGGCTACATGCTCGAGCCCTGGAGCACGATGGTGCGGCGCGCGGACGAGCCCTTTGCGCTGGGCTATCGGGTGCGCATCGCGGACATGTGGATCGAGGTGATCGAGCTCGAGCCCGACGGCCGCCCGCGGCGCATCCGCTGCCACCTGCCGCGCATGGGCTCGGGCGACTTCGTCTGGGTGCACTGGCACAGCCCCGAGGCGCGCTACCGCCGCACCGCGCTGCCGCCGGTCGGCGGGAGCTTCACGATCGCCGCGGAAGCCGATCCCAGCATGCGCTTGGACGCCCCGGAGCTCCCGTAGCTCCCCGCAGCGCACCAGCCAGGCCTGCCCCCGCCCTTTGCCCCTGCCCCTGCCCCTGCCCATC
>JAPPOT010000842.1 GCA_028817855.1 Myxococcales bacterium | reverse complement strand
GTTCAAGAAGAGTCGCCGGCTGCAAGATTTTAGGACGAAGAGGAATCCAAATGTCAGACCTTCAAAGCGGCAAGATCTCCCAGGTCATCGGACCGGTCGTGGATGTGGACTTTCCCCCCGGCCAGCTGCCAGCGCTGATGAGCGCCCTCAAGACCACCAACCCGTCGATCAGCGGGGAGACGGGCAACCTGGTGCTCGAGGTCGCTCAGCACCTGGGTGAGAGCTCGGTGCGCACGGTCGCGATGGACTCCACCGAGGGTCTGGTGCGCGGGATGGACGTGGAGAACACGGGCAACCCGATCGCCATGCCGGTCGGCAACGAGTGCCTCGGCCGCATCCTCAACGTGGTCGGTGCGCCCGTGGATGGCGCCGGCCCGGTCGGCGCGACCAAGTTCTCGCCGATCCACCGCGACCCACCCAACTTCACCGACCAGAGCGTCAACGTCGAGATCTTCGAGACCGGCATCAAGGTCATCGACCTGCTGGCCCCGTACCGCAAGGGCGGCAAGATCGGGCTCTTCGGCGGCGCCGGCGTGGGCAAGACCGTGCTGATCATGGAGCTCATCAACAACGTGGCCAAGGCCCACGGTGGTGTGAGCTGCTTCGCCGGCGTCGGCGAGCGCACGCGCGAGGGCAACGACCTGTTCAAGGAGATGAACGAGTCCAAGCTGGCCAGCGGCGAGCCGGTCATCTCCAAGGCCGCCCTGATCTACGGCCAGATGAACGAGCCGCCCGGCGCCCGCGCCCGCGTGGCCCTGTCGGCCCTGACCGTGGCGGAGCACTTCCGCGACGAGGAGGGCCAGGACGTGCTGCTCTTCGTCGACAACATCTTCCGCTTCACCCAGGCGGGCTCCGAGGTGTCGGCGCTGCTCGGTCGTATCCCCAGCGCGGTCGGCTACCAGCCCACGCTCGGCACCGAGATGGGCGCCCTGCAGGAGCGCATCACCTCCACCACCAAGGGCTCGATCACCTCGGTGCAGGCCATCTACGTGCCGGCGGATGACTACACCGACCCGGCGCCGGCGACGACCTTCGCCCACCTGGACGCGACCACCGAGCTGTCGCGCGCCATCTCCGAAAAGGGCATCTACCCCGCGGTCGACCCCCTGTCCTCCACGTCGACGATGCTCGACCCGCAGATCCTGGGTGAGCGCCACTACGCCTGCGCCCGCGCCGTGCAGCAGACCCTGCAGCGCTACAAGGACCTGCAGGACATCATCGCGATTCTCGGAATGGACGAGCTGTCGGAAGACGACAAGCTGACCGTCGAGCGCGCGCGCAAGGTGGAGAAGTTCCTCAGCCAGCCCTTCTTCGTGGCCGAGACCTTCACCAACATCCCGGGCGAGTACGTCCCGCTGGAGGAGACGATCGCCTCCTTCGAGGAGATCCTCAGCGGCGCCCTGGACGACCTGCCCGAGCAGGCCTTCCACCTGGTGGGCAACATCGAGGGCGCCAAGGCCAAGGCCAAGAAGCTGGCGGAGGGCTGAGATGGCGGACTTGCCGAACGAGGTCGCGCTGACCGTGGCCACCCCTCTAGGGATGGCGCTGGACACCAAGACCGACTCGGTCCAGGTGCCGAGCGTGTCGGGCGAGTTCGGCGTGCTGCCGGGCCACCTGCCGCTGTTGGCCGCGGTCAAGCCGGGCATCCTGCAGTACCGCGATGGCAGCGAGATGGTGAAGGTCGCCGTCGGCGGCGGCTACGTCGAGGCGGGCGCCCAGCGCGTGCTGCTGATCACCGAGTTCTTCGAGCGCGCCGAGGACGTGGACGTCGAGGACGCCCAGAGCGACCTCGAGGAGGCCGAGGGCCGGCTCAAGAACATCGAGGGCACCACCGACGACGTCGCCTACCAGGAAGCCCAAAGGGCGTACGACTGGGCGCAGGCCAGGCTCACCCTGGTCGGCGGCGACTCCAACTAGGGGTCTTCGGTCGAAGTTCGCCCAGGGCCGGCTCACCTCCTCGCGGGAATCCTCGACGTGGCGCTGCCACGCCTCCGGTTCCCGCTGTGGGGGCCCTCGCCCCTGAACGAACCTCGACCAGAGACGCGTTGTGCCGGGGCCCTGTGGGCGCGCTCGCCCCTGAACGAGCCTCGCCAAAATCAGACGCTGTGCGGGGCTTTGGTACTAGGCGAGCCTCGACCGAAAACGGCTGTGCCTCCTGGGCCATCCGCGGTGGAGTTGTCCCCAGGGGTGTCACAGGTGTGTGTTGCCTTGGTGTGGAAAGCCGTCTAGTTTTCGGCCTCGATGAAGGCCTTTGCCAGAATCCTCGGGCTGCTCGCCCTGCTCGCTCCGGCGAGCGCGGCTGCGGATCAGCCGCTGGACTGGATGGTGGGGCCGGCGGAAGAGGGCTCCTACGTGAACCTGGACTTCACGTTTGGCGGCCTGCAGTCGAGCATCGAGCACCGCGAGCCGATCTACTACGGCACCAACACGCTGACCGTGCGCGGCAGTGCGCTCGCGGCCTTCCCCTTCGCCTCGACCCAGGCGGACGTCGACCTGCGCGTGCTCAACCTGACGCTGGGCCTGAGCGGGGGCTACGCCAACGTGTGGCGCAATCAGACCTTCGAGCAGGGCGCGTTCATGGACCGCAAGGAGCGGCGCGAGCGTGACGCCGGCGGCGAGTTCAACGTCGACCGCTTCCCCTTCTGGGAGGCCCGCGCGTCACTGCCGTTCCTGCTCAACGACTACGTGGTCTTCAACCACCTGACAGCGTGGCGCGTGACCGACGCGCGACGCCGCAGCTTCGACAACATCACCAACGTCGTGCACGACGGTCGCTTCGTGCGCACCCAGTTCCAGCTCTTCTTCAAGCACAAGCTCTTCGGGGCGCTGGCGCCGACCTTCGAGATCCTCAACTTCCCTCTCGAGGACAACTGGCGCACCCAATACAACTACGGCTTCATGTACGTGGTACGCGCCGGCCTGGTGCAGCGCGACGACATCCTGCTGTGGCAGATGATGTTCCACTCCGGAGAGATCTTCGGCGGCGGCTACGACAACACCGACGTCTACGGCATGGCGGTCTTCCGCGGACCGTTGACGTTCATGTTGGCCTACCGCTCGGTGATCGCGCTTTGATT
>JAPPOT010000079.1:8563-14510 GCA_028817855.1 Myxococcales bacterium | reverse complement strand
CTACAACACGTATTCGTCGCCGATTTGTAGGATGGTGTTGTTGCGCGCCTTGATGCGGGCGAGCTCCCTTTCGACCATCCGTTGGTAGACGGGCTTGATGTGGAAGAGCAGCACCGGCAGGTCGCGGTACCTGGGGCCGAGCTTCTGGAGCTCCCGCTCGAGGGTTGCGGGCGTGTGGTGCCCGGAGTCGCAGGCCAGCTTGTGCTGCTCGTCGGGGAAGGCGACCTCCATCACGAGCGCGCTCAGGTTAGGCTGCTGGGAGAGCACCTCCCACAGGCGATCGGTCGGACCGGTGTCGCCACTGTAGGCGAGCTGGCTGGTACCGTCGCCAACGATCAGCGCAGCCGCCTCGACCGTGTGATCGACCAGCACCGGCTTCACCGTGAAGCCCGACAGGGCGTTGTCCTGCTCGGGCTCGAGCTCGCGGTAGATCACGGTGCGGTTGTCGACATCGGGGATCTTGCTGAAGTCAGGCCAGAGCTTGTCGTTGAAGAAGTGCTCCTTGAGCACCGCGATCGTGCCCGGCGTCGAGGCGATCGTCAGCGGAGGCCCACCCTGCTGGGTGCGGGTGTCGGCGAGCATCGCCAGGTCGCGCACGTGGTCGATGTGGGCGTGGCTGACGACCACGGTCTCGATCTTCTGCTGCTCCTCGAGGGTCAGCATGTTGGTGATCGAGCCCGCGTCCAGGCAGATGCGCCCGTTCAACAGGAAGGCCGGACACTGGTGCTTCGGTGACTCGCCGCCATGACACCCGAGGACCTTGAAATCCATGTCAGTACCGGGGCCTCGTGGACGTGCGCATAGGGCTCTGGCAGCTACGCAATCGCGTGACGCGACTGCGTCGTGATCGTATCAGGCTGCCGTGCGCGGGGTCAAAACCGGCCCCCACGCCTGGTCAGACCAGGGTGGTCAGCGCGGCACGTGTGGCCGGGGCCACACCGGGATCGAGCGCGAGGTGCATGCGCAGCAACTCCAGGTCAGCGGGCTCGTCGACGTCGTACCAGGGCGGTAGCATCGCGACCGACAGCCCTGCGCACGCGGTCAGGGCGAGTGTGTCGGCGAGGGTATGCCGCGTCGACCAGCGCACGCGGCTGAAGAGGTCGGGCAGCGCGCCGGCCGGGCGCCGCAGCCCGATCAGGTAGTAGCCCCCGTCCGCGCTCGGTCCGAGCACCACCTCGGCATGCTCGAGCGCGCGCGCGGCGCGCCTGAGGTGACTGGCGGGTAGAGTCGGCGCATCGGTACCGCAGGCGAGCGCGCAGCGATGGCGCGAGAGGCCGTGCTCGAGGGCGCGACGAATGCGAGCACCCAGGTCCAGCTCGGGCTGTGCTTCGCGGGGCAAACCATAGGCGCCCAGGGTCGCATGCTCTGGATCACCCGCGACCCAGAGCGTGGGCGCGAGCTCCGGCAGCCCGCCCACCGTAGCGAGCGTGTCGGCGACGAAGGCGCGGTAGAGCGTGGCCGAGCCCTCGGGCCCGAGCACCGGAGACAGGCGCGTCTTGGTGACACCCGCGACCACCGGCCGCGCAAAGATCGACAACGCGCAGATCTCCGTGCTCACGGGGTCGCCCAGGCGTGCCGCAACAACACGGTGATGATCTTGCGCGAGGCGCCGAGCGTGCCACGCAGCGTACCGCTGACCTTCGAGACACCGATGCGACGGCGATAGGAGACAGGGACCTCGCTGTGGCGCACGCCACGGCGAGCCGCCTTGATCTGCATCTCCACCGTCCAGCCATAGTCCCGATCGCGCATGCCCAGACGCTCGAGGGCATCGTAGCGAATCGCGCGAAAGGGGCCGAGGTCCGTGTAGCTGACACCATAGAAGGCACGCAGGGCGACGCAGGCGATCGCGTTGCCGACGCGCTGCTGAGGGGTGAGTGAGCCGGACTCTGCGTTGCCCCGTGCCCGCGAGCCGATCACCAGCTCGGCGGCGCCGCGCGCGATGGGCTCGAGCAGCGCCCCCATCTCCTCGGGGTGATCGGAGTGATCACCGTCGAGGAAGACGACGACCGCGGGCGGGTCGGCCGCCAGGTGGCTCAGGGCCTTGAGGCAGGCCGCGCCGTAGCCGCGGCGGGGCTCGTGCACGACCTCGGCACCGGCCGCACGCGCGACGTCCGCGGTGCCATCGCGCGAGCCATTGTCCGCGACGACGACACGCCGGACCCAGCGCGGGATCTCCGCCAACACGTGGGGCAGCGCCTGCTCCTCGTCGAGGGCGGGGATGATGACGTCGACCGCTCCGACGTCGGGCGTATGCGCCACTGGGCTCGTCCGATACACCTGGAAGAGCAGTCTTTGCTGCCCCCGGCGCGGTTACGCAAGGACCGAATCGGCTGATTTACGCATTTGTCCATCGGAAATATGGAGATCAGGTGCGCACGAGTTGACGGAGCACAGTGCCGGCACTACATTCCCCGCACCCAAACCCGGACGCGGCCGTCCGGGAAAGGGAATTCTCCAAGGCTTTTCAGAGAGATACACCGATGGCCACGCACATCACCGAGGATTGCATCAACTGCGGCGCCTGCGAGCCCGAGTGCCCCAACCAAGCGATCAGCGAGGGCGACGAGATCTACGTGATCGATCCCAAGCTGTGCACCGAGTGCGTCGGCTTCTACGACCACGAAGCCTGCCAGGCCGTGTGCCCCGTCGAGTGCTGCCTGCCCGACCCCGAGCGCCGCGAGGAGGAGAAGCTCCTGCTCACCCGCGCCCTGGAGCTCCACCCCGACGACGGCGAGCTCAAGGCCCGCGCCGAGAAAGACGACTTCCCCTCCCGCTTCAGGAACGAAGGCTGAATCGGTCGAGGACCGCCCAGCGGCGTCCTTCGCAGCCTAGGACTGGTGCCCATCGCGGATGGGTGGTGTCTGACTGCATCGGGATTGGCGACCGTAACCGGGTGAGCTTTGTTATTGGGGGGCTCCGCCCCCGCTCGGCTTCGCTCGGCTCACCCGAAGTCGCCCCCGCGTCAGCGTGGGTCTGCGACCCACGCTTCCTTGTCTTGGCTCGCTACGCGAGCCGCCGGGCGCAAAGCGCCCGAGGTTCGCTCCGCTCACGCGTGCTCTGGATGCGGCGAGCATCGCGGGATGCCTCGGCGTCTGATTGGGCTGAGGTTTGTTCAGGGGCGAGCGCGCCCGGAGCAGAAACCGGAGGCGTACTGGAAGTACGTCGAGGATTTCTGCGAGGACGTAAGCCGGCCCTGGGCGAACCTCAGCCCAATCAGCCGGGCATTTGGAGGCGCTCGCCTAGGAAGGCCCCAAAAAGCGCTGTCATTACGCCCATGGCGGCGCAGACCACGTAGGCGAGCATGGTGGGCTGGAAGCCCTCGGGGGTGATCATCGAGACCAGGCTCAGGGTGGGAACCGCGGCGATGGCGGCGCCGACGGCGGGCTCGACGAAGGTCTTGCCTGGCGACATCAGGCCCACCATCAGGCCGCCGACGAAGGCCATCGGCACGCTCAGCATCAGGCCATCGATGCCCTGGGGGTCGTAGCTGGCGATCACCCGCGGCAGGGCCCCGAGCAGGATGCCCTGCAGCACCACGAGCAACGCAGCGGCGATCAACGCCCACTTCCACTGGAAGTCGTCTTGCTGGTAGCGCCGCGCCCGCTCCTGCTCCGCGGAGTAGTCGGCCGTCAGGGCCTCGACGCGGGCCCCGCAGGAGCGGCAGCGCTCCTGCTCGCCCGGGTTCTTGAACCCGCACATCGGACAGATGATTTCTTCGGTCGCGCTGGCCATCGCCTCGTTCCGAGCCGTGGGGGGGTGGGACCGCGCCCCCGGGCGTCGCTACTTGCTCCATTGTCTCCACAGCGGGGCACCAGGGCAAGCGACCGGTGGCGGAGGACCGGGCATGGGCCACCGATTTGACTTCACCGCTCTCCGGTTTACTAAGGGGCCCATCGTCGGCCCGTCGGCCGGCGCGGAAGACCGGCCCGTCGGCCGGCGCGGAAGACCGGCCCGTCGGCCGGCGCGGAAGACCGGCCCGTCGGCCGGCGAGAGAAACCGGGCCCCCCAAAGGCCGGTGCCCGAGACAGGAGTAGGGAACCGTGGCGCGATTCATCGACGAGCTGAAGCGAACCCACCGATGTGGCGAGCTACGCGACAACCACATCGAGGACGAGGTGGTGCTCTTCGGCTGGGTGCAGAATCGGCGCGATCACGGCGGCTGCATCTTCATCGACCTGCGCGACCGCACCGGGCTGGTCCAGGTGGTTTTCGACCCCTCGGAAGACCAGACCTCCTTCGAGCTGGCCGACGCCGCCCGCCCGGAGTGGGTGCTCGGCATCCGGGGCAAGGTTCGCGACCGCGGCGAGATGCGCAACGACCGCATGGACACCGGCGCGATCGAGGTGGTCGCGATCGAGGCCACCGTCTTCAACAAGAGCAAGACGCCGCCTTTCGAGATCGAGGACGACATCGACACCGGCGAGGACAAGCGCCTCGAGTACCGCTACCTGGACCTGCGCAGGCCCGTCGTCCAGAAGTCGATCCTGGCCCGCAGCCGGCTGATGGGCGCCGTGCGCACCCACTTCCACGGCGAGGATTTCGTCGAGGTGGAGACGCCGTTCATGCTCAAGTACACGCCGGGCGGCGCGCGCAACTTCCTGGTGCCAGCACGGCTGCACCCCGGCAGCTTCTACGCCCTGGCCGAGAGCCCGCAGCTCTTCAAGCAGCTGCTGATGGTGGCCGGCTACGACCGCTACTTCCAGATCGTCAAGTGCTTCCGCGACGAGGACCCGCGCATCGATCGGCAGCCGGAGTTCACCCAGATCGACGTGGAGATGAGCTTCGTCAGCGAGGACGACATCTTCGGCACCATCGAGCGCATGCTGATGCGGTGCTTCGAGGACGTCGCCGGCATCGACCTGAAGGAGAAGTACCCCGACGGCTTCCCGCGCATGACCTTCGAGGAGAGCATGCGCCGCTTCGGCAACGACAAGCCCGACATGCGCTTCGGCCTCGAGCACATCGATCTCACCGAGCTGGTGTGCGAGCACGAGGGCTGCGGCATCTCCTTCTTCGGCGGCATCGCCAACAAGTTCAACTCCGGCGAGTATCGCAAAGACCTGCCGGAGGAGATCGTCAAGGCGCTGGTGATCCCCGCCAGCGCGAACATGAGCCGCGCCGACGGCGACAAGCTCGAGAAGTACGTCAAGAGCATGGGCGCGGGCGGACTGGCGCGCGCCAAGGTGGGTGAGGACGGCGCCTGGACCCAGAGCCCGCTGACCAAGATGGTCACCGACGAAGCGCGCCTCGCGATCAACGCCGCCTGCGACGCCAAGCCGGGTGACATCCTGTGCTTCCAGTTCGGGCCGACCGACCGCGTGCACACGGTGATGGCCAACCTGCGCGTGCACATCGCCAAGAAGCTCGGCCTGATCCCGGACAGCGGTAGCAGCGGCGACTGGAACCTGCTGTGGATCGTGGACCCGCCGCTGTTCGAGCGCGGCGAGGACGGCAAGGGCTGGGTCGCCGCGCACCATCCCTTTACGCGCCCGCATGACGAGTGCCTATCGCTGCTCGAGACCGACCCGGGCAAGGTGCTGTGCCATCGCTACGACGTGGTGCTCAACGGCTTCGAGATCGGCGGCGGCTCGATCCGCTTGCACGATCCCGAAGTGCAGAGCCGCGTGTTCAAGGCGATCGACATCAGCGACCAAGAGGCCAGCGAGAAATTCGGCTTCCTGCTCGAGGCCCTGCAGCACGGCGCGCCGCCCCACGGCGGCATCGCGATGGGCCTCGATCGGCTCGCCATGCTGCTGACCGAGGGCGAGACCATCCGCGACGTGATCGCCTTCCCCAAGAACCAGAAAGGCAACGACGTGATGACCGGCGCGCCCGCGCCCGTGGATGCTGAACAGCTGGCCGAGCTCCACGTCGCCACCCTCAAGTGAGTGCGACGAATCCTCCCGGTCGAGGTCGCCTGCGACGCGCGCATCGTGCACTGAAG
>JAPPOT010000079.1:0-8553 GCA_028817855.1 Myxococcales bacterium | reverse complement strand
CCGTAGCCGCCAGACGCGGGCACGCGTCGAGCAGATCCTTTCGCCGGCGCAGCTCCTCGGCAAAGCCCTGCATGCGCTTGCCGGTGGCCATGAAGGCGCCGAGCGCGCCGAAGCGACCGCGCAGCAGGCCGTGCAGCAGCACGCTCATCATCTCCTTCATGGAGAAGGCCTCGAAGGGATGGAGGGTGCGGTTGGCGACTTCGCCGAAGCGTGTGCTCAGCTCCTCGGAACCCTTCACCACCGCGAAGAGCTCGCGCGTGAACGGGTCGTTGAACTCGACCTCGCCCATGCGGATGGCGTCGAAGTAGAGCGGCAGGGTCTCGACGTCGCGCTCGCGCCAGTACCGCTCGTAGGCCGTCTCGGTGTCGAGCAGGATCGCCTTGCTCATGCGCCGCGCGCTGAGGAATGCGTCGGCCATGCCGTGCCCCGTGACGTAGTCCTTGAAATTGCCGGCATCACCGACGAGGGCGAAGCCGGGGCCGACCGGGCGACGGTAGAAGAAGTTGGCCTTGACCAGGCCGACCGTCTTGCCGAGCGGCTTGCCCGCGTCCATCAGCGGGCGCGTCACCTCGGAGCCGCGCAGGTACTCGATTGTCTTCTGTGTGGCGTCCTTGCCCCAGCTGTTGCCCAACGCGAGCGGGGGCGCGGCGGCCAGGATCATCGTGTCGCCGTCGCACTGGAAGACGTAGCGCAGGTCCTGCCCTTCCCAGAGCACACCGCCGTCCCAGCCGGCGAAGCGCTCGTCCTCGCTCCAAATCTTCGGCGTCTCGATGTAGAACCAGTGGGGCGCGCGTGGCATCGGGAAGGTCAGGTACTCCTCGACGCCGGCCAGGCGCGCGACGGTGGACTTGCGGCCGTCGGCGCCCACGACCAGACGCGCACGCAGCTGCTCGCGACCGACAGGGGTCTCCACCACGACGCCGGTCACGCGCTCGCGGTCCTTCAGCAAGTCCACCACGCGGTGGCGGTCGCGCAGCTCCGCGCCAGCCTCCCGGGCGGCCTCCTGGAGCATCGGGTCGATCGTGCTGCGCCGGATGCAGTAGCCAGGGCGGCCCTCGGGAAAGGGGCCGTAGACGTCGTGCGTACCCATGCGATAGCGGCCCACTCGGGACGCAGGCGTGCACGCGCGCACTTTCTCGCCCAGCCCGATCTCGTCGAGCACGTCCATGCACGGCGGCTGCATGAAGTGGGTGGACATGGGCATGTCGGTGCCGAGGTCGCCGCCCTCGAGCACCAACACCTGCAGACCCCGGCGCGCGAGCAGCGCGGCCAGGCTGGCCCCGGCGCAGCGAGCGCCCACGATGATCACGTCGTGGCTCATGCCGGCCACGTTACCAGACAGGCAACTGGCCACAGATGTGGTCCAAACGTACGGAGTACCCGACCTGAATCCGTCGCCAGCCTTGTGGTGAGATTCCGGTATTACCGCAAGACTGGTCCGATACCGGAGTTGGCCTTTCGGGAAGGCGGCCTTCGATCCTTTCCCGGGTCGGGCGTAGCCCGACGGCACCCGTGAGCCGCTCCTCGGGCGAACCTCGCCCGACTGCACGCGATTACCCGCCGGGGGTGATCTGGTAGTACTGGACCTTCCCCAGGCGCTCGAGGGCGTTGCGGGTCTGGTGGTAGTCGCCCATGGCGATGATCTCGTGGTTGTTGGCGTCGAGGTAGTCGCGGGCGACCTTCTGGACGTGCTCGGGGCGGATCTCGCGCACGCTGGACTCGGCGCCCTCGAGCCACGACAGCGGCAGGCCGTACATGTACATGCGCATCAGCGTGCCGGTGAGCTGGCGCGTGGTCGTGAGCTCGAAGCCGGAGAGGTAGGCCTCGCGCGCGGCGGCGAGCTCGGCCTCGCTCACACCGGAGGCCTGGATGCGCGCGATCTCGCTGCGGATGGTCTCGACCGCACCGAAGACGGCGCGGTTGTCGACCGCCATGCGGATCTCCATGTGGCCGCCGCTGGCCGTGGTCAGCACGCGCGCGTTGACGCCGTAGGTCGCGCCCTGGTGGTGGCGTAGCGCCACGTCCGCACGCGAGCGAAAGGAGCCGCCCAGGATCTGGGAGAGCAGCTCGAGGGCGTGGCGGTCTGGGTGGGCGATGCCGACGGCGGGCTGCACGATCAGCAGCCGCGTCTGATCGCCGCCGTCGTAGATCGCGTGCACCCGCCGCTGCTGTCCCTTGCGCGGCAGCAAGACCTGCGGGTGCTTGCGCTCCCGGGCCTGCCATGGGCCGAAGTGTCGCTCTGCGATGGCGAAGACCTGGTCGGCCCGCACGTCGCCCGCCACCACCAGCGCGCTCTGAGCGGGCGTGTAGACGTCGGCATGGAAGCGGCGCACGTCTGCCGTCGTGATCGAGGCCAGGCCGCGCTGGATCCGGCGCCCTTGCATGGCCCACGGATGGTCGTCGCCATAGAGCACGCCCATCACCAGCTTCTGCACCATCGAGCCGCGCTTGCTCGCGTCGAACAGCCAGTCGTGCTGCTGCTGCCGCGACTTGGCGACCGCCTGGGGGTGGAAGGCCGGGTGCTGCACGACGCGCGCGAGGGTCTCGATGGCCGCTGGCAGCGCGCCCGCAAGCAGGTCGATCTCGACCCAGGAGCCCCCATCGCCGGTCCAGACCGAGGGCCTGCTGCCCGCGATGCGCAGCCCGGCCGCTACTTGATTGTCAGCCATCCGCGTGCCCTCGAGCAGGGCATCGCCGACCAGCACCGACAGGCCGGGCTTCTCACCCGGGTAGCGCGAGACCGCCGCGCGGTTGACGTAGCGCACGCTGGCGATGGGCAGGCCTGGACGCTCGACCACATACAGCTGCATGCCGTTTGCGAGTGTGCGCACATGCACCTGCGGCGGCTGCCAGCTCGCCACGCCCGACAGGGGCGCTGGTGCCCGAGCACGGAAGTCCGCGTCTGGCGTGGGGGTCAGCGGCTCGCGCGGCGGCGGCAGGGTCGAGCCCGCCGCACAGCCGGTAGCGAGCCCCAGCATGAGCGCGCAGGCGAGCCTCATGGCGACGCCTCCGCGCCGGCTTGCGCAGCGGCGTCGCGCGTCGCCGCGTCGATCGCGAGCGCCTTGGGCGCGAGCTCGCCGTCGATCGACTCGATCGCGCCCCCCAGCGGCGCGCCCGGCGCGCGTTGCACCTCGACCACCAGGCGTCGATCGCGCGGCAACAGCTCCCGCACGGCCTGACCCAGGCTCTCGGGCGTCATCGCCATGACCGCCTCGAGCACGTCGAGCTCCTCCATGTCGGCGTACATCGCCAGGTCCAGGGCGCGGAAGACCGGGTCGTCCTGGGTGCGCAGGGCGCGGGCGGCGTAGCCGAGCTGGGCGTTGCGCAGGTCCTCGGGCTTCACGCGGCCCATGCGGACCAGGCCCAGCTCGCGATCGATGCCGGCCAGCACGGCGAGGGGATCGGCTTGGCGCTGCAGCGTGGCGTGCACGCTCACGTGCAGGTGATGCGCGTAGGCGCCGGTACCCATCCGCGCGCCCGTCCCCAGCCCTTCCTGCACCAGCCAGCGGCGCAGGCTCGACTCCATGTCGCCGACCAGCAGCGAGCGCACGAGCTGCAAGGTCGCGGCGCAGCGCGGGTTGCGGCACGGGACCTGCCAGTGGACCTGCAGCTGGGGCCGCGGCACGCGCGAGCGCACCACCATGCGCTGCTCGCCGCCGAGGCGAACGGCCGGCGCGGGCCGGCGCGGGTGCTCGGGCGGCAGGGCGCGCACGGGGCCGAAGTAGCGCTCGATCAGCGCGCGCGCGGCCTCGAGCTCGAAGTTGCCGACCAGCACGAGCACCGCGTTGTCGGGTCGGTAGTGGCGCTGGTAGAAGCCGCGCACGTCGTCGAAGCGCATGCGCGAGAGGTCCTGCTCGTAGTCCGACACGTGACGGTAGGGATGGCCCTCGGGCAGGCTCGCGTGGGCGATGAACTCGTCGATGCGCCCGCCGACCCCGTAGCGACGCTGGCGCCACTCGTTGATCACGACCTCGCGCTCGATCTCGAAGGTCTTGTCGTCCATCGCCTCGAGGGTGAAGGCCATGCGCTCGCTCTCGACCCACAGCAATCGCGGCAGGTGGTGGGCCGGCACGCTGGCGTAGTAGAAGGTGTGATCGGGCGCGGTGACCGCGTTGACGTGCGCACCGAGCGCCTCGAGGGTGCCGAAGGCCTCGCCGTCCTTCAGGTGGCGCGAGCCGCGGAAGGTCATGTGCTCGACCAGGTGGGCGAGCCCGCGGTACCCGGCTGGGTCGTCACGGGAGCCCACGCCGTAGGCGACCACCCCGGCGACGCGCGGCTGTCGGGCATCGCGCTGAAGCACCACGCGCAGCCCGTTGTCGAGCTGATAGCGTTCGACCGGCGCGCGATCGATCGCGAAGTCCTGTGCGAGGGCGAGCGAAGCGGGGAGCAGCCAGCTCAACAGAAACACAACCAAGCCACGCACGCCGAGCCCCCCAACAGTCGCCTTCGGAGCGGGCAGCGTAGCACGGGCCGCTGCGCGAGGCCGCGTATCGTGCGCGAAATCATGACGGTTCGAGAACCCTGCTACCATGCTGCGGGCCATGACCACCGCGCCCCCGGCACGCAATCTCGGACTGCTCGGCGCGACGCGGATCGGCATCGGCGCGATCGTGGGTGGCGGCATCCTGGTGCTGGCGGGCACGGGCTACGCCTACACCGGCCCGAGCACGGTGCTGGCCTTCGCGATCAACGGAGCGCTGGCGGTGCTGACCGCCATGAGCTTCGCGGAGATGGCCAGCGCCTTTCCCGACTCGGGCGGCGCCTACGCCTTCGCGCGGCGCGTGCTGTCGGTGCGGGCGGCCTTCACGGCTGGCTGGGTGCTGTGGGCCGCCTACATCGTGGCCGGTGTGCTCTACGCGCTGGGCTTCGGGGTCTACGGCGTGACCATGGTGGCCGAGCTGTGGAAGCTCGGCGGAGGTCCGCCGCCCGACTGGCTGACCGGACACGGGGCCGCGGTGGGCGCCGCCACGCTCGCGATCGCGCTCTACGCGCTCACGCTCATCCGCAAGGCCGCTGGCGGAGGTGAGCTGTCGACCTACGGCAAGGTGGTGGTGCTCAGCGCGCTGGTGCTGGCCGCCCTGTGGGCGTTCATCGCGAGCCCGTCGGGCACCGCGAGCCGGACGCTCTCGCCCTTCTTCCCCGGCGGCGCGACCGGCCTGCTGTCTGCGATGGGCTTCACCTTCATCGCGCTGCAGGGCTTCGATCTGATCGCGGCGGTAGCGGGCGAGGTGAAGTCGCCGGCGCGCACGATCCCGCGCGCGATGTTCCTGTCGCTGGCGATGGCGCTGGTGATCTACCTGCCGCTGCTCATCCTGGTCGCGGCGGTGGGTGTCAGCGAGGGCCAGGACATCCAGGGCCTGGCGAAGCAGGACCCGGACACGCTGATGGCGGCGGCGGTCGGACACTTCATGGGCCCGGTTGGCTACTGGCTGGTGCTGATCGCGGCCGTGCTCTCGACGCTGTCGGCGCTGCACGCCAACCTGCTGGCCGCCTCGCGGGTGGCGCACACGATGGCGGCCGACCGTACGCTGCCGTGGGTGCTCGGGATCTCGCACGAGAGCCGCGGGACGCCTGTGGTCGCGATCTACGCCAGCGCCCTGGCGATGGCGGCGTTGCTCTTCATGCTGCCGGACCTGGCGGCCGCGGGCGCCACCGCGAGCTTGATCTTCCTGGTGTCCTTCGCGCTGGCACATTACACGGCCTACCTCGCGCGACGACGCATGCCGGTGGTGCGCGAGGGCTACCGGGCACCCCTGTTCCCGCTCGTGCCGATCGTGGGCGGCGTGGCGTGCCTGTCGCTGGCGGTCTTCCAGGCGGTGGTGGAGCCCAGCGCGGGCGCGATCGCGCTGGTCTGGCTCGGGCTCGGGGTGCTGCTCTACCTGGCGCTGTTCTCGGAGCGAGCCGAGGCGGTGGACGCGGCCAACGAGTCCCGCGACACCATGCTCGCGCAGCTGCGTGGGCGCTCACCCCTGGTGCTGGTACCCGTGGGCAACCCGGACAACGCGCCGGCCATGATACAGGTAGCCTCGGCGCTGGCGCCGCCGCGCATCGGCAAGGTGCTGCTGCTGTCGGTCGTACGCACCGACGGCGAGGACAGCGGCGGCGCGATCGCGAGCACCCAGCAAGCCGTGCAGGCGGGCATGACGCGGGCCTTCGAGATCGGCCACAAGCCGGAGGCGACCATCACGGTGGCCGACGATCCCTGGAAGGAGATCCAGCGCGTGGCCGAGGACCGCCAGTGCGAGCGCGTGTTGATCGGGCTCAGCGACCTGGGGCAGCGCGGCGCGGCGCACGACGTGGAGCAGCTGATGGGGCGGCTGTCCTGCGACGTCTCGGTGCTGCGCGCACCGGATCGCTGGGACCTGGACGAGGTGCGGCGGATCCTGGTGCCGGTGGGAGGGCGCGGCAACCACGACGAGCTGCGGGCGCGCCTGCTCGCGAGCCTGGGACGGGCGGAGGGCCGCCAGGTGCACTTCCTGCGCGTCGTCGCCGAGGCGACCAGCGACAGCGAGGTGAGCGCGCTCGAGCGCAGCCTGGCCCGGCTGGCCGCCGAGGAGGTCCAGTGTGCCCACAGCGCCGAGGTGGTGCGCAGCGACGACGTGAGCGGAACGATCGCGGAGCGGACAGCGCGCTGCGGGCTGCTGGTGCTCGGGCTGCAGCGGGTCGAGGGACGCAACACCTTCGGCCAGCTGGCGCTGGATCTGGCGAAGCAGGTCGACACCGCGATCATCATGGTCGGAGGCAAGAGCAGCTCGGGCTTCCCGGGCTTCCGCAGCCTGCCGATGTGACGCGCAACCTTCGCCAACATCGCATTCTTGCGTGCCTTGGCCTGTCGGAGGAAACGGGCTAGCGGAAGCCGGCGCGCAAGAGCAGCGGCAGGTGGTCGGAGCCGATCGGCGGACCGACACGCTGCTCGAGCGCGACCGGGCCCGCCGAGAGGGCGTGGTCGATGGCGATGCGCAGGGGCGCGGGCAGCGCGGCGGGGAAGGTGCCGGTCAGCCCGCCCGCGCGGGTGAAGGGCGCGGCACCGAAGCTGCCGCGATAAGCGGCCGAGTAGGCGGTCGCGTTGAGGGCGCCAGCCACGACCAGGCCGCCGCCGGCGGGCGGGCGCAGGGCGGCGATGCGCGCCAGCTGGTCGTCGCGCGCGGCGGCCCACGTGGCGTTGACCGGGGGCACGGGGTGGACGAGCGCGAGGCGCAGGGGTCGGTCGCCGAGTCGCACGTGCGCGATGATCGTCGGGCTGCGGCCGAGCTCGCCCAGGCCGGCGTCCTGCAACGGCAGGCGCGAGTAGAGCGCGACGCCGAAGTGGTTGGGCAGCGGATGCTCGACGCGGTACGGGTAGTCGGTGAGCGCGGGGGCGAGCGCCTCGAGCCAGCGGCGATCGGGCTCGAGCAGGCCCACCAGCTCGGGGCGCTCGCGGGCGATCAGCGCCGCGAGGCGAGCGCGGTCCGGATTGTCGATCTGAACGTTGGCCACCAGCCAGCGCACGGTCGGGCCCGACGCTGGGGCCAGCGCGGGCGCGCGGTGCGGCACCAGCTGCACGAGCTGCAGCGCGGCCACCAGGGCGGTGACGGCCGCAGTCTTCCAGCGCTTCTTCCACAGCGAGAGCCCCAGCAGCGGCAGCAGCGCGAGCAGCAGCTGCGGCGCGAAGGCGTTGAGGTTGTCGAGCATGAAGTGCGCGCTCGGCAGCAGCGCCGGCAGCGCGGACAGGGCGGCGCCGAGCAGCGCGAGCGCGGAGAAGGCATCGACCACGCCCGTCAGCGAGGCGGGGCCGCGAGGCGGGTCGCTGACCACCCGCGCATTGTGCACAGCGCCGACGGCGCGAGCCCGAATATTTCACCGATGCGATCGCGCTCGCACAACCGCTCGACTCCGCAGCTCTCGCCTCGGTCGCGAATACACACCGTATGCGCTCCACTCATCGAACCCCCTGCGAAGCCGATCACCTGCGCGATCTTCGCACGCCCCGATGAATGTCCGGGCTGGCCAGCGGGCGGCCCGACGGCTAGCGTGGCCTGCATGAAGCGCATGTGGACGATCCTGGTGCTGCTGTGCGTGGCCGCGGGCTGCGGGGGCGACGACGACGGGAGCGGTCCCAATCCCAACGCGATCCTGTTGATGGGCGAGCAATGCGCGACCGACTTCCCAAACGACTGCCCCGAGCGCGTGTGCGAGGACGTGGTCAGCGGGACCTCGTCGATGGGCGGCGTCTCCTACGGATGGGATGCGGAGGCGGTCGAGGGCACGATCTGCACGCGGCGCTGCGATGGCGACGAGGGGTGCAGCGGGATCGACTTCGCGGGGGCCAACGGCCACAGCGTCGAGAGCGAGGTCTGGAGCTGCAGCGGCGGCCTGTGCCGGGTGCACGTGACGCCCGCCAGCACCGGCGGCAGCACCGACATCTGCGACGGCTGCGGCGGGGCCCTGTGCGCCGGGGACTGCATCGGCTGCCCCCAGTGCCGCTGAGTAGGTCTGGAATTTCACCGAGAGGGAATCGTCGAGGTTCGCCCAGGAGCGGCTTTCGTCCTCGGGCCAATCCTCGACGTAGCGCTG
>JAPPOT010000372.1 GCA_028817855.1 Myxococcales bacterium | reverse complement strand
ACCATCCCGCGTACAGAAAGGGTAGCGAGGCCCAGGCTGCGCGGCAGTGCTACATGACTCGTGGGTCGGAGGCGCGCCTCGCTACGCGCTAGCGTCCGGCGTTGTACTTCACGATGCAGTAGAGCGCACGCACGCCGTCCTTCCAGCCGATCTTCTTGCCCTCGTCGTAGGTGCGGCCGGAGTAGGAGATGCCGACCTCGTAGATCCGGCAGCCCATGCGCGCCACCTTGGCCGTGATCTCGGGTTCGATGCCGAAGCGCGACTCCTGCAGTTGGAGGCGATCGATCACGTCCCGGGTGAAGACCTTGTAGCAGGTCTCCATATCGGTCAGGTTCAGGTTGGTGAACATGTTCGACATCTCGGTCAGGAAGCGATTGCCGACCGAGTGCCAGTAGTAGAGCACCCGGTGGGAGTCTCCACCGGCGAAGCGCGAGCCGTAGACCACGTCGGCCTTCCCGTCGAGGATCGGCTGCAGCAGGCGCGGGTACTCGCGCGGGTCGTACTCCAGGTCGGCGTCCTGGATCAGCACGATGTCGCCGGTCACGTTAGCGAAGCCCGTGCGCAGGGCCGCGCCCTTGCCCTGGTTGACCTCGTGATGGAAGGCGCGCACATCAGGCGCCTGGGCCAGCTCGTCCAGCTTCTCGCCGGAGCCGTCGCTGGAGCAGTCGTTGACCATGACCATCTCGAGCGTGTTGCCCTCGCCGACCGGCGCGGCGCGGACGCGCGCCACGATCTCGTCCAGCGTCGCGACCTCGTCGTAGACCGGGATGACGACGGAAAGCTTCATGGCAGCTCCTCTCGGATGCTCCTGAGTCCTGCTCGGGTCCTGCTCATTCCTCGGGCGGCGGCCAGCTCGGCACCACCTGCGGGCCGCCCTTGCGCGTCCTGGCCAGGGCGGGATGGGCGAGGGCCGGGCTGACCACGACCTCGCTGGTCCGGATGTTGTGCACCAGCTCCACCGACGGGCGCGCATCGTCGAGCCCGTAGCCGCCCCCGGCCAGGATGTCGCGGTAGACCTCGGTATGGAGCTCCGTGAAGCCGGAGCTGAACTCGAGCTCCTCGCCGTCCATGGTCAGGCTGCGGAAGGCGGGGCGCCCGCTGTCCATGTAGCCCGCGGGCAGGTCGTCGGAGTCGATCGACAGGAGCCACGTCACGTCCGCGTGCTCCAGCTCGAGCATGCCGGCCATCTTGGTCGGCTCGGAGAGGTGAAGCTCGTAGCGCCGGCAGCCGCCGAAGATCCACAGGAGCAGATCGAAGAAGTGGATGCCGATGTTCATCGCCACCCCGCCGGACTTGGCGGCGTCGCCCTTCCACGAGATCTGATACCAGGGCCCACGCCGGGTCACGTAGGAGAGCTGGACCTGGGGCCGCTTGTCGGGTGGCGAGGCCGCGATGCGCTCCTTCAGCTCGCGCAGGGACGGCAAGAGGCGCAGCTGCAGCACCGTGTAGACGCGGCGCTCGTACTCCGCCTCCAGCTCGGCCAGGGCGTCGATGTTCCAGGGGGTGATCGTCAGCGGCTTCTCGCACACCACGTGGGCCCGCACGCGCAGGCCCAGCCGGGTGTGGGCGTCGTGCAGGTAGTTGGGCGAGCAGACCGAGAGGTAGTCGATGCGATCGGAGCTGCCCTCGCGGCGCAGCCGCTCCAGGAAGCGATCGAAACGCTCGATCTCGGTGAAGAAGCTGGCGGTCGGGAAGTACTGGTCGAGCACGCCGACCGAGTCCTTCGGGTCGGCGGCCGCGATCAGCTTGCCACCCACCGCGTGGATGGCCTTCAGATGACGCGGCGCGATGTAGCCAGCCGCGCCGATGAGCGCAAAGTTCGTCAAGAAATCCAGACCTCGAATTAAGGATAACGGGTCCGGCTACTCGAGGTCCACGACTTGACCGTGGAAGCAGAAAAATCGCTTTCGCACGTTGTCCGCGCGGACCGAGAACGAGACGTTCATGCGTCGGCCGGGCACCCGGTGGAGCGGGATCTGGTAGTAGTGCATGCGGTTGTCGCCCTTGGTCTCGTCCTTGTACCGGGGCTCGCCGTTGATCAGCACCTGGACCTCCACCGGCCGCCGCTTCGTCATCAGGCGCCCGGCCCGCTCGATGCCGTAGTAGCCGATGATGGCGTCGCCGACAGGCACGTTGGGAAAGGTCACCGAGAGCAGCGCATCGCGCTCCGGCCGCGCGCGAATGCAGCGCACCATGGTGTACTCCTTGATCGTGGCCGGCGTGCTCGCGATGTAGCGCTGGTTGTCCAGGTTGCCCTCCGCATCGCGGCAGACCAGGCGCTCGCCGACTCGCAGGCAGGGCTGGTTGCGGTGCCGGTACTCGATGTTGGCGCTGGCCTTCCACAGGTTCTCGAGCAGGTCGTAGCGCACACGGCGCACGTTCAAGGTGGAGAGCTCGTCGGCCTCGATCACCGGACGCCAGATGGCCAGCGCCACGCCCAACGCGAGGACGGTCACGGCGAGCACCCCCAGCGCAACCCGCCGCAGGCCCGCGAAGCGCGCCGAGGAGACCAGGTCGAGCCTGTCGCACAGCGAGTCGATCGCGCGCCATAGCATCGCGATCCCGCGACGGCGGCGGTCGCCCACCACCAGCAGCGCGCACAGGAAGAGCCCTGCTACCGTGATGGGCAGCGCCAACCGGTCGGCCGCCGTGCGCTCGAACACCAGCCGGTACTGCCCCGGGGACAGGGGCAAGGTGATGAAGCCGGTGTCGTCGGGCGCCTCGCTCAGGTAGGTGATGCCCATCTCCAGAGGCTCGCCATCCCGGTATGCCTGCCAGCGCGAGAAGTAGCTGACGTTGAGCCGAATCCTGCCCGTCGAGCCCGCCCCCGCCGTGAAGCGGATGTCCTCGTCGTCCCAGCGCTGGACGGAGACCTGGCCGTCGCCCTCGATGATCGAGTAGGGCTCCGGGCGGTAGTGCTTGAAGCGGTAGAGGCGGTACTTGCCGAAACGCTTGACCAGCTCGAAGTTGGAGCCCGACAGGTGCTTCTTCGCGATCGCGAAGCGCAGGTTTACCGCTTCCAGGATCGCGCGGTCCTTGTCGCGCATCTTGTAGACGAAGTTCGAGCATGGCGTGAAGCCGCGCTTGAAGATCGGGATGTCCAGGATCGCACCCAGGTCCATCAGGTCGTGGTTGTGGCCGGTGAAAACACCGAGGCGGTAGAAGCCGTCGCGCGGCAGGTTCTTCTTCAGCCAAGCGACCAGCTCGCGGCGGTCATCGACATACTCGCGGTCGCTCTCGGTCACCATCGACTTGCGCACGTGCCGCGTCCAGAAGGCGCCGCCCATCTCGACCACGACGGGCGCGGTCAAGAGCGCCACCACCGCGGCCAGGGCGCCCGCCCGCGCCAGGGACTCGTGCCGCGGGCGGTGGGCGCGCGCCGACAGGGCCAGCTGGCGCGCGCGCGCCAGCGCCGCCACCACGAAGTAGCCGGCCAGCACGAACCAGAAGGGCTTGGCCATGGTGGACATGCGCAGGAACTGCACGCGGCTGAAGGCGGTGCTGACGTCGGCGAGGTGGAACTCGTCGACGAAGGTGCTGTTGCACACCGCCGGGATCAGCAGCGCCATGAGCGCGCACAGCAGCAGCCGGAACTGGCGGGTGCGCAGCATCACGACCAGCGCGAAGCAGCCGGCCGCCAGCACCCAGCCGAGGGTGCCGGGGAAGGCGCCCAGGTCGATCAGCCCCTGCGCGAGCTCGTAGGTGGTCGCCCACCACACGCCCATCACGCTGGTCTCCTCGCGCGCGCTCAGGAACGGCAGCAGCCAGGCCGCCGCCACCGGCAGCGCCAGCACCGACCCGAGCACCAGGCGCAGCATGGCCGAAGGCGCGCGCACGCCGTCCGCGAAGCCCGCCGCCAGGGCCGTCACCACCAGCAGCAGCACGATGAAGATCAGCTGGGCGGGGTGCGTCAGGATGGCCAGCCCCATCCAGAGGGCGAAGACGCCGACCGGCGCCAGCCTGCGCTCGCGCGCGATCGCCGGCATCGAGCTCAGGGCCATGAGCGCAAAGCTCAGCGACAGGGCCTGGGGCCAGACGCCGTACTCGATCGTGTAGGCCCAGCCACCCATCCGGAACTCGGACAGGTCGGTCAACATCAGCAGGCCGGCGATGGCGCCCACGTGGGGGCCGCCGATCATGCGCCCGAAGCGGTAGGCCGCCAGCCCGGTGAAGAGGTGGAAGAACCAGAAGGCGACGGCGTAGGCCTGGCTGAAGCTGAGCGCGCCCATGAAGAGGGCGTGCACCGCGTTGACCCAGAGGTCGGCGCCGATCGGATAGAGGTACTGGGCCGGGTAGCCCGCGAACCAGCGGTGACTCCATCCCAGCAGGCGCCCCTCGGACAGGAAGTGCTCGTGGAGCTGCCACGCCTTGAAGTAGTGGACCGTGTGGTCGTGGCTGACCGGCCGCTCGCCACCCACGATGTCGGCCATCATTACGGTCCCTACGAACACGAGCAGCGAGACGTAGAGCACGTCGTAGAAGGCCCGCGTGGGCTTGACCGTGATGCCGAAAACGTTGCGCGGCCGCTCCAGGGCGCGGTAGCGCTCGAGCAGGCCGTCCCGATAGATGCGCGCTGCCAGCACCATGCTCACCACGAGCAGCGTGCTGCCGAACCACCACAGGGGCGTGGGCTGGGCGGACAGCAGCACACCGACCACCGCCATGAGCAGGGCGAGCAGGGCGGGCCCGCGTGCGCGCAGGCGTGCGAGGCGACTGGCCGGCGGCGGCGCGGTGCTGGCCGCCTGGGCCTTCTGTTCGCTGGGCTCCGTCATTTCTTCGCCGGCACCTGGCCGGGACCCTGCCCGTGCCCCTGGCTGCGACCATGGAGGCGATAGGTGTAGAGCGCAAGTTGCTGGCGCAGGGCGTCGAAGGTGCGCGCCGCGCCCGCCGAGCCCGAGAGATCCTCGCGCTCCAGGTAGTCCTCGCGCCAGTCGTAGAGCTCGTAGGCGTCGACGCGGCGGTCGTGGATCAGGTGGTAGCGCTCGGTGCGCAGGCTCATGATCTCGAGCGGGTCCTCCCGCTTGCGCAGGCGCTCGGTAATGTAGAACTGATGCACCAGCCGCTGCGGCCGAGAAGCGCGGCCCTCGAGCAGCTCCGGCACCAGGCTGGCGCCCTCGAACGGAAGCTTGCGCGTGATCCCGAGCAGGTTGGTGATGGTCGGCGCCACGTCCATCGTGCTGACGGCCGCGTCCTGGGTGCCGCGCGCGATCTCGGGCCCGACGAAGATCAGCGGCACGTGCAGCACCACGCTGTAGAGGTCGTAGCCGTAGTTGAACTTGCGGTGGCGCGGCGCGTCGAAGGCGATGCCGTGGTCCGCGGTCAGGGCGATCAGCACCTGCGTGCCGAAGCGCTTGCGGATGCCGCGCACTAGGCGCCCGACCTCGGCGTCGACCAGCCCCAGCTCGGCGTCGTAGATGTCCTCGCGCGAGGTGCCATAGCGCGGCCCCTGCTCGGGCTGGCGATGGGGCGAGTGGGCGTCGTAGTAGTGCGCCCACAGGAAGAGGGGTTCGTCAGCGCTGTGGCGCGCCAGTGCGGCCAGCGCCGTGTCGGTCACCTGCTTGCTGTTGTGCCGCCCCGTCTTGCCGACCATGGCCGGCGATTCCACCACGCGCTGGAAGCCGTCGGTGATGCTGCTCCAGCGCTTGCGGGTGAAGTAGCGGTCCGAGACGATGGCGGCGGTCTGGTAGCCCGCCTGCGCGAGGACCTCGGCCAGCATCTGCTCCCGGGCCTCGATCGGAAAGGGGTGCCGCCCCTCGAGGCGCCGGCCGATCTGGGTGTCCCAGCGCGACGTCATGATCGAGGGGAAGGACAGCCGCGTGGACGGCCCCTGGCTGAAGCACGCGGTGAAGAGCGTGCCCTGCCGGGCCAGCGCGTCGATGTGTGGCGTGTTGTCGCGCCGGCCGCCCAGAACCGCCATGCGATTGGCGGCGAAGGCGTCGACCGTGATCAGCACCACGGGAGGGTTCTTCGGGTAGCCCCGCGGCAGGGGCCAGTCGCGCCGCACGGACGCGGCCAGCCGCGACGGATCGAGATCGGCCCCGTCGCAGTCCTCATCGACGCCGTTGTCGGGGATGTCCACTGCTACGGGGCTGATGGCGGCGTCGAAGGGTGCGCAGTCGCGGCCGCCGAGCACGTGCATGTGGCCGTCGCGATCGAAGTCGAGCACCGCCAGCGCGAGCTTGTGACCCGCCTGGGCGCCGAGCGTCCGGCGCGTCACGCGACGGCCGTCGGCGCTGCGGCCGTCGAGCAGCGACAGCGCGAGCACGCCGGCCACGAGCGCGAGCATGAAGACGCCACCCTCGACCACCACCAGCGGGCGGGCGCGACGGGCGAGCCAGGTGAGCGCGAGCGTCAGCACGGCCGCCGCACCGAGCGGCAGGATGACCGCCCAGGGCAAGAACTGGAAGATGGCCCAGAAGCGGATGAGCACCAGCGCCGTCAACAGGAGCGCGATACCCGCGAGCACGGACAGCGTACGCGGCAGCCGAGCCAGCACCCAGCCCAGCGGAGGCACGCGCGACAGCCCAGCCACCAGACGCGCCGCGAGCGCGCGCACCGGCAACCAGAGGACGGCCGCCACGAGCACGAGCCCCAGGTGCACGCCCACGACCGTGGTGGCGGCGAAGTGCGGCTGGGCCATTGCGGCGATCACCGCCTCCGAGAGAACGAACGCGCCGAGGGCGAAGAAGGGGAGCAGCAGCAGCGCCGCCACCAGGCTGACCACGGGTCGTTGCGGGTCCTCGCCGAACAGACCCGAGAGCGGGTTGCCCTCGGGGGTGCTGCCGAGCAGCGCCCAGGCCCAGAGCCCGAGCACGCTGCCCGCGACCAACCCGGCAAGCAGGCTCAGACCCAGTGACGCGCCCACCCCCAGCACCCCCAGGGTGGCCGGCGCCTCGGGCGAGAGCAGCGGCCAGAGCAGCTCCACACCCCACAGCAGCAGCGACAGGCGCAGGGACACGCGCAGCGCCCAGCCGAAGGGGCCGCGCGGCGCAGACAGGCCCAGCGCCCTCCACACAATGGGCCGTGCTCGCCCCATGGCGGGGCGGAGTATAGCGAACGGCGCGCCTACGGCCATGCCTGCGGGCGGCTCTCGGCGCCAGAAAAAGCAGCCCGATGTCAGACACTTAGACCGCCACGGGTGGGACCGGGTGCTTTCCAAGCGGCGGGCGCTGGGTACAATGCGCGCCCCGTGCCATGCCCGCCGCCAAGGATGCTGCCGCGGCTCGCCCGCCTCCTGCTGCTCGCGCTCCTGATCGGCGCTGCCGCGGGTGCCGCGGCGCAGGCCGCCCCCAAGGCCCCCGGCGCAGGCCCGGCAGCGCCCAAGGCGCAGGCGGCCGACGCCACACCGAGCGCCGACGCCAAGCCCACGGCGGCGCCCTCCCGCCCGCTGCGCCCCGCGGACGCCGGCGTTCCGCAGCGGCCGCGACGCTGCACCCCCTACGACGTGGCGCGGGCCTCCAAGGTCAGCGGCACCGGGCTGACGGGCAACCGCCACGTGGTGCGCGACTCGCGCCTGGCCGACGAGGGCGAGACCTGGAACGGCACGCGCGCGGTGCGTCTCAACGACCACAACGCGCGCCTGGTCATGGACATGCGCCTCGAGCGCGAGCTGGGCTACCTGGTCCTGCAGGGCGACAACAACGACCACTACCGGGTCGAGGCCAGCACCGACGGCAAGCGCTACAAGGTGATCTGGAACGCGCGCCCGGCCAAGGGCGGGCACGGCCTGCGCACACGCCACGTCGAGCTCAAGAAGAAGGTCAAGGCGCGCTACCTGCGCATCGGCGCGCGCCGGGGCGACGGCTACTACTCGGTCTCGGAGGTGCGCGCCTACTGCGACAAGCCCAAGGTCTGGCCACCTGCGCTCACCATCCCGCCCCCGAAGACCGGCTGGCACGCGATCGACAACCCGATGATGGTCAACATCAAGGGCGGCATCGCGGCGGCCGGCGTCGTCGTGCTCCTGCTCTTCATGTGGGCCGAGTGGCGGCGGAGGCGCGAGCGCTGGCTGCGGTACACCCGCAACACCTTGCTGGCGCTCATCGGCTGCGCTTCCTTCTTCAGCTGGTGGAACCTGGGCCACTTCCACTTCGACCACTACGTGCACATCTGGGAGCACTACCACTACTTCATCGGCGCCAAGTACGGCCCCGAGCTGCGCTACTCGCACATCTACGAGTGCACCGCCCAGGCCGACATCGAGGACGGGCTGCGGCGGCGCGTGCGCGGCCGCAAGATCCGCGACCTGGCGACCGACAACCAGCTGCGCTCGACCGAGCCCATCCTGCAGGACCCGACGCGCTGCAAGCAGCACTTCTCGAAGGACCGCTGGCAGCAGTTCCGCAAGGACATCCGCTTCTTCCGCGGGCGCTTCTCGCGCGACCGCTGGGACCAGAGCCAGAGCGACCACGGCTACAACGCCACACCGGTGTGGGCGATCGCCGGGCGCCTGATCGCCGACGAGACCAAGCTGAGCTGGAAGGCGATCGAGCAGATCGCCTGGATCGACTCGGTGCTGCTCTTCGTGATGTGGGCCGCCGTGTTCTGGGCCTTCGGCTGGCAGGGAGCGTGCGTCGCGCTGATCTACTGGGGGTGCAATTTCCCCGCGCGCTTCTACTGGAACGGCGGATCCTTCCTGCGCTACGACTGGCTCTTCTGGATGGTGATCGGCCTGTGCCTGCTCAAACGGGAGCGCCACTTCGGCGCCGGGCTGGCCCTGACCTACGCCACGCTCCTGCGCGTCTTCCCCGGCTTCCTGGTGGCGGCGCTGGTGCTCAAGGTGCTCTACCGCATGGGCAAGGAGCGGCGCTTCGTGCTCTCGCGCGCCCACGCGATCTTCGCGGCGGGCTGCATCACCGCGATGGCGATCCTCATCCCCGCCTCGAGCTGGGCCACCGACGGGCTCGACGCCTGGCAGCAGTTCGCGGAGAACAGCGAGAAGCATCTCTCGACCGCCCTGACCAACAACATGGGCCTCAAGACCGTGCTCGGCTACGACTTCGCGACGCGCGCCAAGCGCATGCGCAACACCGAGCTGTCCGATCCCTTCGCCGAGTGGAAGGCGGCGCGCGCGCACTACTACGAGATCAGCAAGCCGATCATGTTCGTGCTGGTGGTGCTCTTCTGTTTCCTGCTCGCGCGTGCGGGCGATCGCAGCGAGGACTGGGAAACCGCCTGCCTGGGGGCCGGCCTGGTGGTCATGGCGGTCGAGCTCACCTGTTACTACTACGGTTTCCTTCTCGCCTATGGCCTGCTGTGGCCGCGGCGCAAGCTCCCGGGGCTGCTGGCCGCGGCGCTGGCCAGCGCGACCTGCTGGATCTCCCATCTGCCCTGGAACGACGACCACTTCGCGGGCATGAGCCTCGCCTCGGTGGTCGCCGTCGTGGTGGTCACCATCCACGCCGCCTTCGCGAAGAGCACGGAGCGGCCCCAGCCCACGTCTCCGGCGCCGGTCGAGCTGCGACGCTGAGCTGAACGGGCGCCGCGTGCGCCCATGGGCGCGCCGTGCTCGTGTCTGCGTCGAGGACCCACAGCACCGCGCTTGCACGCACCGACAAGTGGCCTCTTGCGGCTAACGCGGGGCTCCCATCCAATGACATCGGGGAGCAGCTGACTTACAAATTTGTATAGCGGCCGGAAGTACGGCTTCCGGCCGAGTTGGGGAACGACCGGTGTCCGCAGCCAAGACTTCCGCACCCGCGCCCGCCGCGAGAGCCAGCCCGTGGCTGGACGCGCTCGTGGAGCCACTGCTGCCGCTGGATCTGGCCGACGACCCGATCGAGCGCCGCCGCGCGCGCCTGGCGGTGGTCTACTCGATCGCGAGCCTCTCGATGCTCGCGCTCTTCAGCCTGCTGGCCATGCTGCTGCTCCCGGAGCCGTGGGTCGCGCTGCTCGGCGTCACCGTGATCGCCGCGGAGGTGGGCATCACGACGGCCTACAAGCGCACGGGCGCGATGGAGCTGCTGGGCATGGTCCGCGCAGCCGCGCCAGCCCTCGCGATCCCGGTCGCCGCAGCCTACACGGGCGGTATCCTCTCGCCCGCGCTGCTGTGGATGCTGCTGCCGCCGATGCTCGCCTCTACCTTCCTCAGCCCGCGCGCGGGTGTCGGCTTCGGGCTGTGGAGCCTGGCGTGCGTGCTCGGCTTCGCAGGCCTCGAGCTCGTGGGCATTCGCCTGAGCTCACCGCTGGGCGGAGCCTCGCTGGTGATCGTGACGGCGGCTTGCCTGGTGCTGCTGTCGCTGCTGCTGTGGATGCTGGCGCGCCTCACCGCAGGCGAGCAGCGACACGCCAACCGCATGCTGGTCGAGTCCCTGGCCGACGCCCGCGGCGCAGCGCAGGCCAAGGGCCAGTTCCTGGCGGACATGAGCCACGAGCTGCGCACCCCGATGTCCAGCGTGATCGGCTTCGCAGATCTGCTCTCCGGCACGAAGCTCGACGACGCCCAGCGCGACTACGTGGCCACGATCGTGCGCTCGGGCGAGTCGATGGTGGCGCTGGTCAACGACATCCTCGACCTGTCCAAGATCGAGGCGGGGATGCTCCAGATCCAGCGCGAGCCCTTCAATCTGGCGGACTGCGTGGAGGCGGCCAGCCACGGGCTCGCCTCGATGGCGGAGCGCAAGGGACTGGACAATCGCGTACGCTGCCCGGCGGCGCTGGAGCGTTACTTCGTGGGCGACGAGATCCGCGTGCGCCAGGTGCTGACGAACCTGATCGGCAATGCCCTGAAGTTCACGCGCGAGGGGCACGTGGAGACGTCGGCCACGATCGAGCGACGCGAGCGCGGGCGGATGTGGGTGCGCTTCGAGGTCCGTGACACCGGCATCGGCATTCCCGGCAACCGTCTCGAGAGCATCTTCGAGGCCTTCACCCAGGCCGAGGGCTCCACCACGCGCGACTACGGCGGCACCGGCCTGGGGCTGACGATCTCGACGCGCCTGGTGCACATGCTGGACGGCGAGATCGGTGTGGAGAGTGAAGAGGGCAAGGGCAGCACCTTCTGGTTCCGCCTGCCGATGACCCCGACCGCTCCACCCCACGAGGTCCAGCAAGCGCAGACCTTCGACGCTCCGATTCGCAGCGGCATGCGCCCGCGCGTGCTTCTGGCCGAGGACGACCACACCAACCGACGCTTCATCCAGATGACCCTCAACCGCCTCGGCTGCGACGTGGACCTGGCCGCCGACGGCCAGGAGGCCGTGAGCCTGGCGGGCGACAACCCCTACGCGCTCATCTTCATGGATCTGCAGATGCCGACCCTGGACGGCTTCGACGCCACCCGCACGATCCGGGACATGCCCGGCGCAGCGGGCCGCACACCGATCGTGGCGGTCACCGCCCACGTGATGCCCGGCGTGCGCGAGAAGTGCATCGAGGCCGGCATGAACGGCTTCCTCCCCAAACCGGTCTCCTTCGCCGCCCTGCGCGAAATCCTCGACGAGTGCCTGGAGATGGAGCTGCCGACGCAGCTCGAGAACGGCCCGCCGGCCGAGACCGCTTCCTAACCCCGAGTCCGCGCCGGTCTCCGTCTCCGTCTCGGTCTCGGTCTCGGACTCGGGCTCGATCCCGGGCTCCTTCAGCCTGCCCCCTCCGCACCGGTCGATCCGCCGCCCGGCTTAGATAGAAAGCATCTATTGCGTTTTAATACGTTTTATGGCAAGTATACTTGCCATGGATTCGGAAGGAATCCGGCAGCTCGTCGATGAGCATGCGCGCTTTGCCGAGGCGGACGCCCGCCGATTCGGCTATCAGCGTGACGCCGGGCGACAGGTCGCGGCTCGCCTCTTGGACGCGTCTGCCGAGCGACGTGCGGTCGTGCTGGATGGGCCGCGGCGCACGGGGAAGAGCGTGGCGCTGCGGCAGGTTGCGGTTGCACTGCGCGCAGGCGGCCTGCAGCACGTCCACTACTGCGACCTCGGCGACATCCGCCTTAGCGGCGTCGGCGTACAGGCCCTCGTAGAGGCACTGGTGGACACCTCGACTCCGTCGGTCCACCCGGTCCTCCTGCTGGACGAGGTGCACTACACCGGCGATCGTTGGGCGCAGGAGATCAAGTTCGTTGTCGACAACGTGCCGGTCCGCGTGGCGGTCGCGGACTCTGCTGTCGCGATGGTCCAGAGCAACCTGCAGCAGGATCTGGCTGATCGCTACAACCCGGTGAGGATCCACCCGCTGCCTTTCGCCGAGTGGCGTGACCTTCGCCAGCATCTGGGGCTCCCTATCGCGGATGAAGAGGACGGCGCGGCGATGGGCCGCGAGTGTCGGCAATTCCTACAGTTGGGTGGGTTTCCTGCACACGTCGAGAGTCGAGGAGAGGCGAGGTCCGTTCACGAGCTCCTGCGTCGGCAGGTCGTTGCTCAGGCCGCACGCGACGACATCGGACGGCTGCGCGGGCTGCGCGACGTGGACAGCCTGGAGCGGCTCTTCGTATCCAGGATCGCAAACTCCGGAAGCCTCTTGAACAACCTGGAGGCAGCGCAGTTGGCCAATGTGTCCGCGCCGACCGCGCGCCAGTGGTTGCAGGCGATGATTGACACCAAGCTTCTCTGGCCCTTGCTTCCCTTTGCCCGCTCGGCGGGCAAGCACGAGCGCGCCCGCGCGAAGCTCTACTCCATCGATCCTGGGCTCGTGGAGGCATGCTCCATTCCCGTCTTTGGTGAGCCAACGACCGCGGTGCTCGGACGTCAGCTCGAAACGGCGGTCGCTCAGGCCCTGCGCGTCCATGCCGAGCGCCGGTCAGGGCGGTTGTCCTACCTTCAGCGGGCCGCTTCCACCCGTCAGGGCGCCGAGGTTGATTTCATCCTCGAACACGACGGGCGAACCCATGCCATCGAGTGCACCCTGACGGACGATGCCCGCAAGCTCGGCCCGATCAAACGACACCTGGATGACTCCAAGCTGTCCCCCGACACCGTAGCCGTGGTTTCTCTTCGAACACAGCGGGACGTCGTTGACATCGCCGGTACCGAAGTGCACCTCTTGCCTCTGCACGAGTTACTGCTGGCAGTGTCAGACTCGCAGCTCGAGGATTGGCCATGGTAGCGGAACCTCCCAGCTGGCTCGGCGCTCCCGAGTCCGCTGTCCTTGAGTACAAGTCGGTCGCGGCGCTCGAGCATCCACAGACGGTCATCAAGGCGGTGGTCGCACTCCTCAATCACCGCGGAGGGCAGGTCATCGTCGGGGTTGACGACGACGGCCGCCCAAAGGGCCTGACAACATCGGATGTGCAACGCGAACGTGACCGCTTACAGACCGTGCTGATCGACCACGTCGTTCCGCGCCCGCTCACGCAGGTCGAAGTGCGGGCGGCCGAAGCGCTCGGCGAGAACGTGTTGGTGGTCGACGTCGCAACGAGCCGCGGCAAGCACATCCTCTATGCCGAACGCCGCCACGGTCTCTACGGCTTCTGGGTTCGCTCCGGACCCACCACCCGGGCGTACCGTCTGGACGAGCTTCACAGCCGAATGGCGGCCAGCCCGGCCGCTCCCGCGGAACGCGCGCGCTGGGACGCCAGCCTCTCGAAGCGCGGAGACCCGGAAATCTTTCTTTTGATTCAGGCACAAACCACCGAGATCGACATGCCCGCGCTTCAGCGCGTCCTCGCACCCGAACACCGGCGCGCCCTGGCCCGGCGCGAGCTGGGCTGGACGGTTCTGGATGAATACGACAGTGTCGAGACCAAGCCGGGCAAGAAGCTCGAGGCCGGCACGAGCGGCGCACGCAAGTGGTTCGTCGTGGACCGCAAGCGCACCACCATTCGATTTGAGGGACGCGCGGAATTTCTGCGCTGGAAGCCGCACGCCGAGTTCGGCGCCCAGGTGATCTATCCATTCCCGCTGATCGAAGGCACCGCAAGCTTCTTCTGGCTGCTCGCGCGCTACGGCCAGGAAGCCAGCCTCGCCGGCGAGGTCCACATCGAGCTCGGTCTTTGGCGCCCGGGCGGCTATCGCCTCGGCCCACACCGCCCCGGCACGATCGGCTGGGAGATGCCTATCCGCTGGCAGCCCCCGCATGACAACTCCAGCATCGAGCACGTCGCCGACCTCCAATGGGCCGATCTCTGTGACAACCCCGACGCCAGCGCCCTCCCCTTCGTCACAGAGGTCTACGAAGACTTCGGCTACACCAAGGACGCGATCCCCTTCTGGACGGAAGCGCAGCAGGCGTTCCGCTTCGAGTAGCAGGCCCGTGACCGAAACCGAAACCGAAACCGAAACCGAAACCGAAACCGAAACCGAGTCCGAGTCCGAGTCCGAGGCCGAGTCCGACGGAGGCCGAGACCGAAGCTTGTGCCAGGTGGACGGCTCTCGATCAGGGTCAGGGCGAGGACCGCATCCACTCCTTCTGCATCGCCGCAGGCAGCGCCGACGAGACCCGCTGCCACCTGCGAGTCGCCAAGGCCTGGGGCTGGGTCAGCGACGCCGACATCGCGCAGCCGCTGCGGCTTCTCGACCGGGAGCTGGCGATGCTCTGGAGGCTCACCCACTGAGGCCCGCGGGTCGCCAGGCGATCCCGGCGGCCCGCGCCTCTGTGACCCGTCGACATCACGAGTCAACTTCTGACCAATCGTCAGACGAGC
>JAPPOT010000879.1 GCA_028817855.1 Myxococcales bacterium | reverse complement strand
ACGACCAGGCCGAGGCCGGCGCGCCGACCCCGGCGGCCCACCTCGACCCGGGCGACGAGAGCATCCCCTTCTACGGCTTTTGCCCTGAGGAGGGGACGGCGCCCCAGGGCAGCCCGCACCCCCAGCTCTTCGAGCTCGCCCGCGTCCACAGCGAGGAGCTGCTCGATCGCTTCGTCGCGATGCGTCGCGCGCGCCGCGGCAGCAAGGGCCTGCGCGAGGGCCTGCGCGACGTGCTGGCCGCGCGCGATGTCGACGCCGCGCTGGCCAAGCTGGCCGCCGCTCCCGATCGCTTCGAGGGCCCCTTCGACTATGCGCGCGGCGCCGCCGTCCTTCTGGGGATGCGCGCGCTGGGCAAGAACCCGCAGCTCGCCCTGCAACGCGGGCGCTACGCCACGGCCGCCGCGGTCGGCCCCGACGGCCGCCGCCACGAGGTGGACCCGGCCGCGCACGCGCTGGTCGCCCTGGCCGCGCGCACGCTCGGCGATCCCAAGGTCGAGCGCACCGCCCTGCGCAACGCCCGCGTGCTCGACCCAGAGGAACCCGCCTTCAACCTCGCGCTCGGTCAGAACCTGGCGCACACCCCACACGTCGCCGAGGCGATCGACGCTCTCGACGGCTACCTGCGCAGCACCCGCGACGACGTCGGCAGCGCCCAGCTGCGGGCCCGCCTGGCCACCGCCCGCGACATCCAGCGCGAGTACGAGCTGCACCATCGCGGCGTGGTCACCCTCCAGGCCGCACCCGGTGCGCTGCCCGAGGACATGGACGCGCCGGAGCTCACCGCGCTACTGCAGCAGAGCCTGGAGGAGGCCGCCGAGATGCTCGGAATGCGCCCACGCCCCGAGCTCCACGCGATCGTCTACCGAGACCGTTCCGAGCTGCTCGCCACCACCTGCGTGCCCACCTGGAGCGCCGGTGTCTTCGACGGCACACTGCGCCTCTACGCCGGCAGCCTGAAGGACCCGGCCGCACGCCGCCGCGTCGTGCGCCACGAGGTGCTCCATGCCCAGCTGCGCGCGGGCCGCTTCCCCGCGCCGCACTGGTTCCACGAGGGCGTCGCCCAGCACTTCGCCGAGGAGACCCGCCGCGCGCACCTGCGCAGCTACGCGATGATGGTGGACAACCGCACCTACATCCCGTTCGCCTCCCTCGAGGGCAGCTTCCTCGTCATCAACCGCGGGGGCGACGCCCGCCTCGCCTATCATCAGAGCCTGGCGATGGTGGAGCTGATGATCGACCGGGCGGGCAAGCGTGCCATCGCCCACGCCGTCGACTACCTGCGCCGTGACGGCGACCCCAAGGATCTGCTCGAATATGTCACGGCACCACGCCCGGTCGATGGCGATGACCTGCTGAGCTACCTCTCGCGCAAACTTCGGAGCCAGCCGCGATGAAGAAGCTGTTGATCGTCTACCACAGCCAAACGGGCAATACCCTGCGGCTGGCGCGCGCGGCGCTCGACGGTGCCCGGCGCGAAGCGGGCGAGGTCGAGACGCGCCTGCTCCACGCGCGCGACGCCGGCCTCGACGAGCTGCTCGAGTGCAACGCGCTGCTGCTCGGCACGCCGGAGAACTTCGGCCTGCCCTCCGGGATGATCAAGGACTTCCTCGACCGCACCTTCTACCCCGCGCAGAACAGGCGGGCGGACGCCGTGCCCTACGCGCTCTTCGTGAGCGCGGGCAACGACGGCACCGGCGCGGTCCGGCAGATCGAGCGGATCGCCCGGGGCTATCCGTGGAAGCGCGTTGCCGACCCCGTGGTCGCGCGGGGCGATCTCACCGAAGCCGACCTCGAAGCCGCGCGCGAGCTGGGCCACACCATGGCCGCGGGCCTCGCCTTCGGCGTCTTCTAGGCTGCTAAGATCCCCGGGTGCGCCCCACCCCGACCCTCGCGCTGCTGCTGGCTGCATGCGCCTCACGCCCCGTGCCCGTGCCGGAGTCCACGCCCACGCCGGTTGCCGTGCCCGCGCCGGAGTCCGCGACCGGATCCGAGCCCGAGGCCGTGACCGAGGCCGTGACCGCGGAGCCCGCGCGCGTCTCCATTCCGGCGATCGATGCCGTCGTCAGCAGCGCCATCGCCGAAAGCAAGCTACCCGGCGCGGTCGTCACCGTGGGCCGCTCGAACGGCATCCTGTTCCAGCGGGCCTACGGCCACCGCAGCCTGGTCCCCGAGCGCACGCCGATGACCGAAGACGTCATCTTCGACCTCGCCTCCCTCACCAAGCCACTCGTGACCGCGGCTCTGGTCCACAAGCTCGCGGAAGAGCGCAAGCTCGGCCTCGGCGACCCCATCGCTCGCCACCTCCCCGAGCTCGACGGCAAGCGCACCGGGGAGATCACCATCCTCCAACTCCTGCTCCACAGCTCGGGGCTGCCCCGCGTCACGCGGCTACGCGACTACGAGCTACCGCGCGAGCAAGCCCTCGCCAATCTGCTCGCGACCCGCACCGAGCACCGTCCCGGTGCGCGCTACCTCTATGGCGACGTCGCCTATCTCTGGCTCGGCGTGCTGATCGAGCGCGTCGCCGGCGTGCCCCTCGACAGGCTCGCGCGCGAGCACCTCTTCCAACCCCTCGGCCTCACCCACACTCGCTTCCGCCCACCCGCCGATTGGCTCCCGCGCATCGCTCCCACCGAGCGCACGGACAAGCGCCCCAGCCCACTCATCCACGGCGTCGTCCACGACCCACGCGCCTACCGCCTCGGCGGCGTGGCGGGCAACGCCGGCCTCTTCTCCACCGCCGACGACCTCGCCCGCCTCGCGCGTACCCTCCTGCAGCGCGGCAGCCTCGATGGTCAGCGAGTCCTGTCGGCCCACAGCGTCGACACGATGACCCGCCCCCACCCGGTCGGCACACGCACGGTCCGCACGCCCGGCTGGGACGTGCGCAGCGACTACGACACGCACCGCGGCACCCGCCTCTCGCCCGCCGCCTACGGACACGGTGGATACACCGGAGTCTCGCTCTGGATCGATCCGCAGCTCGATCTCTTCGTGCTCTTCCTCAGCAACCGCGTCCACCCCGACGGCGACGGCAACGTCCTGCAGCTCGCGGGCGACGTGGCCGACGCCGCCGTCGCCGCCATCGCCCCCAGCGC
>JAPPOT010000271.1 GCA_028817855.1 Myxococcales bacterium | reverse complement strand
CGCGGCGAAGCGTGGCGGGCGCTGGCCCAGGAAGCGGCGGCCGCGCCGGTCGGGCTCATGGCACGCGCGGCCGGCGCGGCCGGCCGCGCAGCACCTCGCCCGGCGGCTTCGGTGGTGGAGGGGCGCCGCCATCGGGCAGGGGGAGCGGGCGCTTGCTGGCGCGCCGGGAGAGGGTGAAGCTGAGGGATTGCTCTGGCAGGGGGTGGCGCGGGCGCACCGGGATCTGATGGGTCAGCGTGACCGAGCCGTCGGAGCGGCCGTCGGTGCGGGTGGCGATGCGGAAGCGGGCTTTCTTGTTGCCCTTGCGCGGCATCGCCACGATCGTACCCCGCATCAGCCGGAACGTGTCGGGGTCGGTGATCTCGAGCTCGATCGAGCCCTCCGGGGGCACCGGCACCATCACGCAGCGACGCCGCTCGCCCTGGATGCGCGTGAGCTTGACGTGTAGCGGGGAGAGCCCGGGGCACTCGATCTCATCGCCGTCGCGCTCGCAGTCGATCGGCCCCGGTGAGGCCTGCGCTCCCTTTGCCGGCGGACCGGCGCCGGGTTCCGGCTTGGGCTTTGGCGGGCGCACCCGCACCTTCGCGCGCCGCATGAAGAGCTCGTAGACCTGGGCGACGCTGACCTCTTCGCGCAGCGTCTCGGCGGTCTCGATCCGGCCCTCGACCGCCCGCGCGAAGAGCAGGGCGTCATCTGCGTAGCGCCGCATCATGGATGGGTCTTCCTCGCTCAGGTCCTTCCTCTCGTCGGGGTCCGCGGCAAGATCGTAGTACTCCACGCGGTTGGCCCGGGGCTCGAGGGCGAACTTGTGGTGGCCCTCGATGAAGCCCACGTAGCGACCGTTGTCGGCGGCGAAGAACTGTCGCCGGTGCTCGTAGTCCGCGCCGAGCAGGCTCTGGCCCTGGTGCCGGGGATCGGGGGGTAGCCCGAGCGCCTCCAGGATCGTCGGCAAGAGGTCGCGGTGTCCGCCGAGCCGGCTCGAGCGGCGCCTGAGGGTGCCGTCCTCGGGGAACATCGTCGGATTGATGAAGAGCAGGGGCACGTGCAGATTCGGCTGGTAGAAGCCGCGCAGCCCCGGCGTCTTCCGCGCCGGCTCGCCGACGTAGTGACCGTGGTCGCCGAGCCACACGAAGAGCGTGTCATCGTAGAGCTTGCGCTTCTCGAGGCCGCGCAGGATCTGCTCGACCACGTCGTCCTGGAACGCGACCGCGTTCAGGAAGCGCAGCCGCCGCCCGCTCTTCGGGAAGGGACGCTTGAAGCTGTGCGGCGTCCAGTAGGGGTAGTGGGCGGTGATCGGGATGAGCAGCGCGGCGAACCGCTGGCCCTCGGGTAGCGTGTCGATCCAGCGCAGGGTCGCCTCGGCCACGGCCCGGTCGTCGATGCCCCACTGGTGCTCCCGGTGCTCGTTGCGCCGGGCGAGATCCTCCGCGTCCAGCTCCGGCTCGTAGCCACGCTGACCGAGCAGGGCGAGCTTGTTGTAGAAGTTGAAGCGGCCGCCGTGGAAGAGGCCGGTCGCGATGCCGTGCTCGCGCATGACCTCCGAGAGCTCGCCGCAGTCGATGCGCGGCTTGATGCGCACGATGTCGCCGCGCATGGGCGGGAAGCTGGAGCACACGATCGAGAAGATCGCCTGGATGCTGGCGTGCCAGTTGGCGTGGTAGCGGTCGAAGAGCATTCCGTGCCGGGCATGCCGCCGGCTGAGGTTCGGCGTCGGGTCGCCCGAGGCGCGCAGGCGCTCGGTCCTGTCGCTACGGGTCCTCTTCTTTCGCTTCTTCTTCTTCTTGAGCTCCTTCGCGACGCGCTTCTTCAGGTTCTTGACCGTGCCCGGATGGAAGCCGGTGTGCTCGAAGCCGATTCCCTCGGCCAGGAAGATGATGACGTTCTTGGCCTTGCCTGCGGTCGGTGGCGGCGGTGGCACCGGCGGTAGCTCGCGTCGCGGGCGGTGCAGCGCCCTCCACTGGGCCTCGCCCAGCACGATGGGCTTGAGCTTGGGTGGGTCCACAAAGCTCGCGGCCAGCACGAAGAGCGGCTGCTCCGCGAGACCCTGGGCGCGCGGTACCGCGAGCGGTTGCACCAGCGTCAGGCCGAAGCCGGCCAGCATGGTTGCGAGCAGCGCCCGCGGGCGCGCCCAGGCGCGCAGCCAGCGCACCCCAGGTCGCAGCCGAAGCGCCGGGTAGAGCGCGACGAGGCAGAGCGCGATGGCGCCCAGCCCGTAGGCCAGGTCTGCCCTGGAGAGCAGTCCGAGGTCGGCCAGCGTGGCGCCCTCGTCGCCGCGCAGGCGCTGCCACGTGATCGGGCCTCCGGTGAGGCGGTGGGCGACCACGTCCGCGGGCAGCAGCAGCGCCAGCGGCACGAGCAGCAGCAGCAGAGCCGCCAGCGCCAGGCCCCGGCGCGGCAAGCGGGCGAGGGCGTCCGCGGCGAGGCCGATGGCGGCGACCAGGATCAGGTCCTGCCCGAGGGTGAGCGGCAGCGCCCCGAAGGGCACGTACGAGTCGACGCGTACGGACAGCTCGGCGGCGCGTGCCAGCTTGGCGAGCAGGGCGATGGCGGCCGCGTAGAGCAGCGGCCCCGCCGCCCGGTCGCTGACGCTTCCCCACAGCCGGCGCGCGCGCGCGGCCGGCCAGGACAGAGCGCGCGGCGGTCTCGGATCAGCCATGGGCGCGCGCATCCTAGCACTCCTGGGGGATGGATCTCGACGGCGAGAGAATTGCCGAGGTCGCTCAGGAGCGGCGTCGCCTGCGTTCTTGTCCGCTCGATCGCGGCCAAGGCCATTGCTCGGCTCAGCGTCCTCGCGGGAATCCAGTCGACTGGCCTGCATCGCAGGCGCGCAGTGTCCGAGCAGCCGGTCACGCCTCCGGTTGCCGGTCCGGGCGCGCTCGCTCCCGAGCGAACCTCGACGATTCGAGCGGTGGGCGCCGTGTGGTGCCGATGGGATCTCGAACAACGGCGGCCGTGCAAAAACGAGGGGCACGCTGACCCATATCCGAGCCCTGGTGGTACTAGGAGGGCATGGGTTGGGTCTGCAGGATCGTCGTGGTCGTGGTCGTGGTCGTGGTCGCGGGCTGCGGTGACTCCGGCATGGGGGACGGGGGTGGCTTCCAGG
>JAPPOT010000649.1 GCA_028817855.1 Myxococcales bacterium | reverse complement strand
GGCCGTGGCCGAGGGCATCGCCGACCCCGCCCGCATCGCGATCATGGGCGGCAGCTACGGCGGCTATGCGGCCCTCGCCGGCCTCACTTTCACGCCCGAGACCTTCGCCTGCGGCGTGGACATCGTCGGCCCCTCCAACCTGGTCACCCTGCTCGAGAGCATTCCGCCCTACTGGGCCCCGCAGCGCGCCCTGTTCAAGACCCGCGTCGGCGACCTGGAAACCGAGGAAGGTCGCACGTTCCTGAAGGAGCGCTCCCCGCTCACCCACGCCGGCAAGATCTGCCGTCCGCTCCTGATCGCCCAGGGTCAGAACGATCCCCGCGTCAAGCGCGCCGAGTCCGATCAGATCGTCGACGCGATGAAGGACAAGGGCATCCCCGTGAGCTACGTGCTCTACCCCGACGAGGGCCACGGCTTCGCCCGCCCCGAAAACAACCTCTCCTTCATGGCAATCGCCGAGGCCTTCCTGGCCCAGCACCTGCGCGGCCAGGCCGAGCCGGTCGGCGACGCCTTCGAAGGCGCCAACCTCCAGGTCCTGGCCGGCGCCGACGGCATCGCCGTGCCGAACCAATCCTGAGCCACCGCCTACCGCGATGGCTCAGCGGACGGCCACGCTTGGTGCTGGGAGACCCGTTCCCGGCTCTACGCCCGTCACCGCGCCGGACGGCTGCGTGAGCAGAATCAGCGAGACCGCCAGGGTCGGCACGGGACCCTTCCGTAGCGAAACGGACATCCGGTAGCTCCGCTCGGCGTCAGAGGGCGGTATGTACACGACCGGAAAGCTGTCGGGCTGCATGTCAGCGCGCTGCTGACCCTGGTCGTCGACGACTCTGATGTTGAGGTCCATGTCGTCGCGATGCGCCGTGGCGAGGAAGATGGTGCCGTGTCGCAACGGTGGCTCGAGACCGCCCTGAGAGATCTGTTCGCCCTGGGCGAGGAGCATCCCATAGAGCGACCAGTCGTCCGAGCGATCATGGAACATCGCCCCGGCAAAGCCTTCCTCTCTGAACTGTCGATTGACCTGCACGCCCTTGTCGAGGGTTCCCTGGAAGACGGCGTGCATCATCTCGGGCGAGACGTCCGTAAAGCCCTTGCTGTTCGCGATCGCGAGCGTGCCGAAAGTAGTCACCGACTCGTCTCCCCCACTGAGCATGATCTTGTAGTTGCCGGTCTTCGGCGGCGAAAAGTGAACGATGGGCTGCGGGTCGTTGTAGACGTCCTGCGCGAGGACGTTGTCGTCTTCATCGAGGATCCGAATATCGATGTCGGAGGTGTCATTGCTCGACGCGAAGAAGATGTACTCACGATCTCCCTTCAACTGGCGTGTCGTGTGCAACCTATTCCCGCCATGGACGTATCCACCAAGGATCGCGGTGCCGTCGAAGTCGAGCCCGTAGCTCGTCTGCTCCATGATGTAGGTGGCAAGCGGGAGAAGCTTTGAAAGGCTCTTCGCCATGTAGTGACCCGGCCGCCAGGCGCCTTCGTCGATTGACACCGTTCGGGGCGCATCGGGCGTCGCCTTGCTACCGCCTCCTGGCGGTGGCTCCTCGGTCACGACCGCGCGTGGCTCGACTGGGTCCGCCTGGGACTCGCCTCTCCCTGCGACCCAATACCGATCGCTCAGGGGAATGAGCATGACCTGCATCGGCGTGCGGCAAGCGCGGCCGGGCTCCTCGACACACCTCTCCACGTCACCGAAGCGCGTCTTGGCCCCCTCCGCGCTGCTGGCGCTTCCCCCGCCCTTGGCAACGCCTGGAACGCCCGCCTCGCCTCCTAGCGCCTTCTCGCTGCTCTCTTCGAGACGATAGGCCCCGACGCTCAGCGAAGCCACATAGTGGGTCGCATTCGCACAGCCCGCGTGATCTCGGGGCAGCTTGGGGTCTTCCTTCAGGTGGTAGCCCCCCACTGCCACGTACTTGAACCGCAGCTGGTTGTCCCCCTTCAAGTAGGCCGAAAACCGCGCGACGCCCAATGGCACCCGCGCGCGCAACTCTGCCTGGTTGCGCACGCGAACTTCCTGGACGTGCTTGCCGCTCGCAAGCTGGTACTCCCACTGGCCCGACGCGGAGCAGTCGAGCAGCTGCATCTCCGAAGGTTGGTCAGCATCGAAGTGCACGACCAGGACTCGCTGTCGGGTCTGGATGTTGTAGTGCATCCAGTGTAGCTGGGCCTCCTCCAACCCGAAGAGGTTGACCGCAGGCATGCCGGTTGCACGACCTGCACCCGCGAGCTTTGCCTCTTTGATGCCAGGCTTGGTCGCGCAGCTACCCAAGGCCAGCGCAACACAAAGCAACGCAACCGCGGTCGAAATCTCCCGGCATCGCCGAGGCTGCGGACCCCGCGCAACAATCGTGCCTGACATGAGCTGGCTCCCTCCCCGCGGGCCGGCCGGCAACGACGCGTCCCGCGCCGCGGAAGCTACCACACAACTCGGTCGGCGGTGTGGGGCAAATCACAGACCGACCGTTCCTAGTCCAGCAGCACGCTGGCGATCTCGGGGTAGGCGATCAGGATGCCGAGCCCAACCAGCTGGATCAGGATGAACGGGATCGCGCCGCGGTAGATCTGGCTGGTCTTCACCTCCTCGGGTGCGACGCCGCGCAGGTAGAAGAGGGCAAAGCCGAAGGGCGGTGTCAGGAAGGAGGTCTGGAGGTTCATGCCGATCATGATGCCGAACCAGACCAGGTCGATGCCGAGCAGGCGCGCCGCCGGCACCAAGAGCGGCAGTAGGATGAAGGCGATCTCGAAGAAGTCGAGGAAGAAGCCGAGCGCGAAGATCGCCAGGTTCGCGACGATCAGAAAGCCGATGCGGCCACCCGGCAGGTTGGTCAGCAGCTCCTCGATCCAGATGTCGCCGTAGAGCCCGCGGAAGACCAGGGCGAAGGCGGTCGAGCCGATCAGCAACATCATCACCATCGCGGTCAGCCGCGTGGTCGAATGCGCCGTCTCGCGCAGGGAGGTGCGGTCGAGGCGCCGATTGATCGCCGCCAGCACAATCGCGCCGACCGCGCCCAGGGCCCCGTCATCGGTGGGCGTGGGCACGCCTGCGAACATGATGCCGAGAACGAGAAGGATCTGAAGCAGAGCGGGCAGCATGAGGAGA
>JAPPOT010000400.1 GCA_028817855.1 Myxococcales bacterium | reverse complement strand
CGAGCAGACCTCGGCACACAGGACGTGGGCGGAGCCAAGACCAAGTAGCGCCGCCTGGTCCAGCGGCTGGACCCCCGCTAGAATTGACGGGTTGGTGTGCGTGCTTGTGCGACGACGCTGATGTGCGCGGTAGGCCTGCTGGTGCTGGTCGGCTGCGAGGACTCGAGACCCGCATTCGCCGGCGGTGGGGCAGTGCCGGTGGGGGACGACGCCGCGCAGGCGCAGCCGGAGGACAAGGCGGGGCAGCCGGAGGACAAGGCGGGGCAGGGCGCCGGGGCCGAGACCGAGAACGCGGCCGAGACCGAGACCGAGAACGCGGCCGAGAACGCGGCCGAGACCGAGAGCGAGACCGAGGTCGAGACTGGGTCCGCGGGCGGGCCGGCGCCGGCGAACGAGGATGGGCGCCCGACCTCCTGCATGGACCCGGCGCCGGATGACCCGCCCTACGAGCTCACGGTCCGGGTCGATCTCTACGAAGTCGACGCGGACACGCTGGAAGGGCTGCGCGAGCAGATGAGCATGCGCAGCCCGACCGCGATGGCGGCGCGCGTCGACTGGCGTGTCACGTGGGACTTCGACTGGATCGCCTGCGACGGCTCCGGGCTCGAGGTGGCGCTCGAGATCGATTACTCGCTTCCCCAGTGGAACCAGCCGGATCCGGTCGATCCCCGGGTGGTCGAAGGCTGGACCGGCTTCATCGATGCGCTCTGGTGCCACGAGTACGGCCACGCGCAGTTTGGCATCTCGGTCGCGGAGGAGGCCCACCTCGCGCTGAGCGAGCTGCCAGCACCTGGCAGCTGCCAGGAGCTGTCGGAAGCAGCGAACGAAGTGCTGATCGAGATCTTCGAGGTCTACCGCGCCGAGGAGATCGCCTACGACGAGGAGACCGACCACGGCGCAAGCATGGGCGCGCGCCTGCCGGCCGAATGAGCGCAGCGCGGGGCCCTGGCAATGACCGGCAGCGCGGGCGTATCCTGGCAGCCTGTGTCGGTGACACAACAGGTCCTCGAGCTGGTTGGGGCGCACTGCGACCTGGAGGAGCGGCTGGCGAAGATCCCGCCAGCGGCGAGCGTGCGTGGCATGTACCCGCGCTCGGTGTTGAACGTGCTGCAGAAGGCCGGCCGGCAAGCGCCCTACCTCGAGCTCTTCGGAACGCGGAACGCCTCGGCCATCCGCTTCTACCCGCTCAGCGAGTACCTGCTCCGCCTCGCCGCGGGCGGCGCGATTCTCGCGAGCCCGGCCGAGGTCCACGAGGGCATGTTCGAGATCTCACGGCGCAACGCGCTCATGTTCGCCGAGAGCTTGTTGGGGCGAACGATGCTGCGGGTCCTCTCGCCGGATCCCGCGCGCCTGATGCGGCAAGCGGTCGCGGCCCAGCGCTCGAGCACGAACTACGCGCAGTGGACGCTCGATCTGCCCAGCGATCGGGAAGCGGTGATGAATTTTCGCGACGAGTACAACTGGATCGAGTGGTCCATGCTGGGCGCGGCACGAGGAACGTTCGAGACGATCGACCAGCCCGTCGAAATTACCGTCGAGCTTACGGGCCCTTTCGAGGGTCGGCACATCATGTCCTGGTAATCCGTTCCGCTGACGTTTGGCCAACAGCTTGCCAAGCTGTGCAGCTGGTCAGCTTTGACCCTGGCAGTCAGCTTCGGTAGCTGCACGTCCGACACGCTGTACGGCAGTGTGTGCAAGCGCGGTTGCCCGAACCGCAACCCCAGTAGCTTCAGCCAGGAGTTGTTCATGAGTCGTACCCCCCGTGCCCAGCGCGCGCCGCAGTCCGGTGCGCATGCGGAAGGCGAGGCTGCGCCCGCACCTGCAAGCGGATCGCGCACGCGCCACCAATCCGATATCCGTTCTCTGCTCCGCGCGCCACGGCAAGACACGCGCAGCACGGACGCAAACCCGTCCGCCGCCGAGTCGAGGCTGGCGCCCGACGCCGCCGCCCGCCGTATCGTCGAGGCGCTGGTCGAGGCGGGCGCCGACACCTTCTTCGGCATTCCCGGCGGGCCCGCCGCGCCACTCTTCGAGGCCGTGCGCACCACCGCCGGTGCGCACCTGGTGGAGTCGCGACACGAGTCGGCCGCCGCATTCGCCGCGGCCACCTTCCACCGCAGCTCGGGGCGCACTCCCTGCCTGCTGGTGACCGCCGGCCCCGGCATCACCAACGCCGTCACCGGCATCGTCTCCGCGCATCTCGAGGGCATTCCGATGCTCGTGATCTCCGGCGATGTGGCGTGGGCGAGCCACGGCGCGCGCCTGGCCCAGGACTCGGGCCCCGAGGGCGTGGCGGTGGAGCAGATGCTGGCCGCCTGCTGCCGCGCCAGCGTGCGCGTGGCCAAGCCGGCATCGGCCGCAACCCAGGCACTGGCCGCGCTGCGCGCCGCGGGCGATCCCCAGGGACCGGGCCCGGCCCTGCTGGTGGTGCCGATCGACCGCGCCGCAGCGCCGGCACCCGCACCGTGCCTCGAGGCACCCGCGCCGCACTTTCGCGCGCCCGCCCCCCGGACCGCGGTCGAGACCGCTGCACGCTGGCTGAGCGAAGCGGAGCGACCGCTGCTGGTGCTCGGCGGCGCCTGCCGCCCCCACGCCGCGATCATCCGTCAGCTGGTCGACGCGCTCGGCGTCCCCTTCGTCACCACGCCGCGTGCAAAGGGCGTCGTCAGCGAGGTCCATCCGCGCTCCCTGCGCAATGGCGGCATGGCCGCATCGATCTGGGCGCGCCGCTACACGCGCGAGCCGATCGACGTGGCGCTCGTGCTCGGCACCGACCTGGACGACACGTCGATGGGCCCGACGCCCTATCTGGGCCCCGGTGGCCGGCTGATCCACGTCGACCTCAACGCCAACGTCTTTCGCCGCAACTTGCCCACGGCGCTGCCGGTGGTCGCCGACCTGGGGGAGTTTTCCGAGAGCCTCTACCGCGAGTGCGTCGCCCAGGGTCTGTTCAACGACAATGCGCGGCGGCTGATGGCGGACGCCCGCGCGACGGCCGCCTTCGACACACCCGACTACGCTGACGACACGAGCATTCCAGTCGCACCCCACCGGGCGATCGCGGACCTGGAGCGCGCAGCCCCGACCGACGCGCGCTTCATCACGGACATCGGCGAGCACATGCTGCACGCCCTGCACTACCTGACGGCCCACACGCCCGACACGTTCACGATCCAGCTCAACCTCGGCAGCATGGGCTCCGGGATCGCGGGTGCCATCGGGCTCGCACTGGCGGATCGGGAGCGACTGGTCGTCTGCATCTGTGGCGATGGCGGCATGCAGATGTTCGGCATGGAGGCGCTGGTCGCGATCCGCGAGCGACTCCCGATCGTCTTCGCGGTGTTCAACGACGCCCGCTACAACATGGTGCACCACGGCATGAAGCAGATCTTCGGCGGCGGTGCCGAGTGGGATACGCCGCCGATCGACTTCTGCACCTGGGCCGAGTCCTTCGGCCTGCCCGCCGCGCGCGTCGATGCGCCCGGTGAGATCGACTCGGCGCTGCTCGCCCGACTCGCGCCTGAGGGCGGTCCGATGCTGCTCGACATCCGCATCGACCGCGAGCAGCGCATCCGCGGTGGAGGGCGGGTCGAGGCCCTGCAGCACATGTCGATGCTCGACGGCAGCGAGGAGACGGAGCGATGCCCCGACAGGCGCTTATCGTGGGTCTCGGCGTCGTGTTCCCCGAACGGGTGCGCACCAACGACGACTGGCCCGCGGAGTTCGTGGAGAAGCAGCGGCTGGTCGGCGACCGCACGCTGCTCGACATCCCGCAGGCCGCGGACGAGGCCGGACGCATCTCGGCCCGGTTCCTGGCACAGGAGGCGCTCGATCCGTTCCTCGGCGCGGTGGAGCGCCGGATCGCGGACGCCTCGACCACCGCGGTCGAGGTGGAGGTGGAGGCGAGCCGCCGCGCGCTGCTCGACGCCAATCTGGACCCCGTCGACATCGACTACGTGATCTCCTGGTCGGTCGTGCCCGATCGCGTCTCGCCGGCGAGCGCCAACGCAGTGGCGCACCAGATCGGCGCACCGCACGCGACCGCCTTTGGCGTGGACGCGGGCTGCGCCTCGACCATGATGCAGCTCAATACGGCGAAGGGGCTGGTCGAGTCGGGCGCCGCGGACCACGTGCTGCTGACCCAGTCTCACCTGATGACGCGCATGTTCCCCGACTCCCATCCCGCCTCACCGGGCGTGGGCGATTGCGCGACCGCATTCATCGTGAGCAAGAACGCGCGCTGGCCGATCCTCGCCACCTACAGCCGCACGGACGGGCGCTACTACGAGGCGGTCACGTGGTGTCGCGGGCGCAGCGACGACAGCGACCCGCCCTGGTACCTCTCGGGAGGCAGCTACTATCTGGGCAGCCGGCAACCCGGCGCGGCCAAACACCTGATGGAGCAGACGGTCGGCATGGGCGCGGAGACCCTGCGCGCGCTCGCAGCGGAGGCCTCGATCGAGCTCGGCCGCACGCGCGTGCTGGCTTCGGTTCAGCCCCGGGGTTGGATCCCGCTCGCGATCGCGCGCTGCCTCGGGCTCGACGACGCAATCGCGGAGCGCAGCTACCAGCAGTACGCACATCTAGGTGGATGTGGTCCACTGGTGAACTGGCATCAGGCACGCGAGCGCGGCGCGCTCGATCGCGGCGGACTTTTGCTGCTCTACGCGCAGGGGTCGGGCGTCACACGGGCCGCGGCCGCGCTGGAGATTTCCGCGAGCTGAGGGGTGGCGCGCGCACGAGGTTGCGTTGCGGCAGCGCAACGTTAACGCGTACGTCCGATCCTGTCGTACGATGGCGGCGCGTACCGCGTACGTTCGCCGAGCGGCATGACGACCACCACGACGCGAATCCTCGTTTGCGATCCCAACGCCGCGAGCGTGCTGGAGCACTACGAGGGACCGCGGTCGCCGGGCCGACAGCATGTGCTCGATGTGGAAGTCGTGCCAGATGGGCCGCTCGAGCAGCTGTTGCGCGTGCGCGCGGAGCACAGTGGGCCACTCGGCTACGTGGCCGACGACGAGGCCACCGCGCTCGAGGCGATCTCGCGCGGCGCTGACGAGGCGATCGCCAGCAGCGCCCTCGACGAGGACGCGGTTGCTCCCTTCCTCGATCGGCTCGCCCTACGCGCGAGCTTGCGCCGCGATCGGGAGCGGCTCGCGGAGGCGACCTCCCACGCCGAGCGACTCGCTGCGCTCGGTGTGCTCGTGGCGGGCGTGGGTCACGAGATCAACAATCCGCTGTCTGCGCTGATGCTCTCCGTGAGTGCGGCCGACCGGATCCTCAAGCCGCTGCTCGGCGCGTCGTGGGAGCTTCACCGCGTGGCGCAGGGTAGCGATCCCATCGATCCCGAGCGACTGCGCGAGCTCGCCAGCACGCTGCGCATCGGTGCGCGCCACATGGAGCCAAACGCTCTGCTGCGCGAGATGGGCGTGGCAGCCGAATCGATCGCGAGCGTGGTGCGCGACCTGCGCGACTTTGCGCGCGCCGATGTCGACGAGAAGCCAGAGCTGGTCGACCTGCAAGAGACGATCGAGCAGGTACTGCGCATGGCGGGACGGGACGTGGAAAAGGTCGCGGTGGTCGAACGCGACTACGAGCCGGAGATTCCCCAGCTCGTTCTTCCGCGCGGTCGGCTGGTCCAGGTGCTCATGAACATCCTGGTCAACGCGCGCCACGCGATGAAGGAGATCGAGCGACCCGTCCATCGCCTCACGATCACGACCCGCATGGACGAGGAGTTCGTGGCGGTATGCATCGCCGACACAGGGCCAGGGATTCCGGCCGAGGCGATCGAACGGATCTTCGATCCCTTCTACACCACGAAGCGCGAGCAGTACGGCACCGGGCTGGGGCTGTCGATCTCGCGCTCGCTTCTGCGCGGGCTGGGCGGCGACCTGGTGCTCGAGTCGGTGCACGGCGATGGCGCCACCTTCATCTGCATGCTGCCGCTTCCAACGCAGACGATGGTGCTGCGCGCCATGCGCAACCACAGCATCCCCCCGGGTCCACGCAGCACGCCCCCGGACACCTCCGTGCTGGTGGTCAACGATGACGAACGCGTTCTCAAGGCCTGCGCCCGATTCCTGCACGACCGCTGCCGCCTGGTGCTCGCACGCGACGGGCAGGAAGCGGTGGACCTGATCAACTCGGGCTCGCACGTGGACGTCGTGCTCACCGAATCCGAGCTGCTCGGCATGGACGGGCCATCCCTGTACGACTGGCTGCGCAGCGAGCATCCCGAGCTCGCGCGCCGCACGATCGTGCTGGGCCTGCCCGACAGTGGCGACGAGTGGCGCACGACGATCGAGAGCGAGCGCATCCCGGTGCTGCAGAAGCCCCTCACGGGCCCCGCGTTGCTGGAGGCGATCGACCGCGTGGCCGGCGAGCCCTCGCTATAGGCCGGCCCGCGGCCAAGACCGAGGCCGTTGCGCGACGGAGGCCATCGTTCCATGCTCTCCCCGTGCTCGAAAAGATCTTCGGTTTTGGCGGACGCATTCGGCGGCAGGATTGGTGGGTGCTCACGATCCTGGCAGCAGTGCTCGCAGCGGCTGCGGGAGCTTCCTCCTCGGTTGCTTGGTTGCTGCTGCCGGCCAGCGTGGTGATCAAGGTCTCGGCGGCGGTGCGACGCTTGCACGACCATGGCTACACGGGCTGGCTCGCGCTCGCGGACCTCGTGCCGGTGGTGGGCTCGCTCTTCATTCTGGTCGTCTGTGGGCTGTTACCAGGCGACAGCGGCGGCAACCGCTTCGGCCCGCCCCCCGGCAACAAGCTGCTGGCCTGACCACGCGCACGTTCGTGCCGAGCGCACCACGGGGTGCAGACCAATCGAATCGCCGAGGTTCGCTCAGGAGCGGGCGCCCCCGCAGGGCCCACGGGAGGCGTAGCAGCGCGAGGTCGAGCGTCCGCGATTCCCCCCTCAGAGACCGACTTCCTCTGGCCTTTGAATTGCTTTCAAGCCGTGCTACCGCTGCCGTCCGAGCTTCGGGGAGGTCAGAGATGGAGTATCGCAAGCTGGGGTCGACGGGCCTCAAGGTCAGCGCGGTCGGGCTCGGCTGCAACAACTTCGGGATGCGCTGCGACGCGCAGCAGACCCGGGCCGTGGTCGATGCGGCGCTGGACGCGGGCATCAACCTCTTCGATACCGCGGACATCTACGGCGGTCGCGGCGGCTCCGAGAAGCTGCTCGGCCAGGCGCTTGGGGACCGGCGCAAGGATGTGATCGTGGCCACGAAGTTCGCCGGACCGATGGGCGAGAGCGTGCTCGAGCGCGGCGGCAGCAAGCGCTACGTGCATCGCGCGCTCGAGGCGAGCCTGCGGCGGCTGGGCACCGACTACATCGACCTCTACCAGATGCACTTCCCCGACGCCGACACGCCGATCGAAGAGACCCTCGAAGCGCTGCACGAGGCCGTCACCCAGGGGAAGGTGCGTTACGTGGGCTGCTCCAACTTCGGCGGCTGGCAGCTGGTGCGCTCGCTCCACCTCGCGCGCGAGCGGGGTCTGACACCCTTCGCTTCGGCCCAGAACCACTACAACCTGCTCGAGCGCAAGATCCGCCACGAGCTGGTGCCCGCATGCGGGGCCTACGGTGTCGGCATCCTGCCCTACTTCCCGCTCGCCAGCGGCCTGTTGACCGGCAAGTACAAGCGCGGTGAGGCACCGCCCGACGACACGCGCCTCGGCGCCTGGGGCGAGCGCGCCCAGCGCATGCTCAGCGACAAGGCCTTCGACGTGGTTGAGGCGGTGGACGGCTTCGCAAAGGAGCGGGACAAGAGCCTGCTCGACATCGCCTTCGGCTGGCTGCTCTCGCAGCCCGAGGTCTCGAGCGTGATCGCCGGCGCCACCAAGCCCGAGCAGATCACGAGCAACGTCGCGGCCGGGGACTGCCGCCTCGAGCCCCTCGACATGATGGCGCTCACCCAGTTGCTCTGAGGACCCATCTGTGGCTGGGTTCTAGGCGGACGCGCGGCGAGGTCTACTCGTCGCCCTCGCCGCCGCTCTCGTCATCCCCGCCCTCCGAGTCATCACCCGAGAGCGCATCGCCGACCTTCTCGGCGCCCTTCTTACCCTCGTCGACCGCCTCGTGGGTCTTGTCGTCGACGAACTCCGCCGCCGGCTTGATCTCCTTCTTGAAGTTCTTGTGAGCCTCGTCGGCCTTCTGCTTGGCACCGCAGGCGGCGAGCAGGAGCGCGACGAAGAGCGCGGAGACGACTCGTGGGCTGTGCATGGTGCGGTCCTTGTAGCACAGCCCGACTGCACGGACCCGGGGACATCAGCGCCGCCCCAAACCCGTGCAGCCGCCCGCGCGGCAGTGGTAGTCCCAGCTGCCGTCGCAGGCGTGATAGGTCCACAGCGTCTCGCTCTCCTGCACCACGCGCAGCGTTTCCGGTGCGCAGCGCGCGCGCGAGGCGGTGCGGCGCAGGTGCAGCGCCCGGGCGAGGGCCTGCGCTTGTGCGGGCTCAACCAGTGCCCCGGGCGTCTGCTCGCAGCGCAGTGGGCCATCGGTGCGGCAGAAGACCTCGCGTTGCGCAGCGCAGCCATGGGCGTCGTAGACCTTCACAGTGATCGGGTCGCGTGGGCGCACCACCAGCTCACCGAGCGGATCGACCCGGAGGTCCGGCCCACCGCAGCCGAGCGTGCGCTCCGCCACACTCCGCGCCGCGCCCATGCCACCCGCACCGCACCCGAGGCCCCCGATGACGCCGACGGTCACCACGGCCCAGAGGCACGCACCCGCAATCCCGTTCGTGCTCGGACTCGCGCGCGGGTGCGCCCTCATGCACGCGTCCGGCCGCACGCCGGCGCTCGTCCCCATGCGTGTGCTCCCGCCCACAGTCGTCAGCCTACAGCCTCTCGACACTCTTCAGCAGGTGGTCGATGAAGTGCTCGCGGATGCGGATCAGCGACTCGCGCTGCCCCTTGCGCCGTGCGGTCAGGATCTCGCCGTTTGGCGCAACCAGATCGCCGTGCACCAGCTCGTCCTCGAAGTCGTAGCTGGTCGTGTCGGCCTGGCGCAGGGACGGCCCCTCGTACGTGCTCTCCGCCGCCGCCACGCCCGCGCCGGCCAGCCAGATGGTGAATACGATTGTCAGCCTTGTCATTCGCTTCCCTCCTTTGGGCCTATCCGTGCATGCCCGCAAGCGACGACCTTTCTCGCCCGAAAGAAATTCCGAGAACGGCGCACCGCACCGGACACCCACGAAACGATGGCGGCCCGCTCGGGTCGCCCCTAAGCTCAAGAGGAGGCCGATGGCGCTGGGCAGCATCGAGACACCGGGGGACGGCCCCGCCTTTCCCGAGCTCTTCGTGGATCACGCGGGCTACGTGGAGCGGGTGCTGCGCTCCTTGGGCGTGTGCGAAGCCGACCTGCCGGACCTCCGCCAGGAGGTCTTCCTAGTCGTGCACCGACGCCTGGACAGCTTCGAGGGTCGCTCGACCCTGCGCACCTGGCTCTATGGCATCTGCCTGCGCGTCGCTTCCGGCCACCGCCGCCGGCTGCGGCGACGGCGGGAGCACCTGGCGGCCGCGCCGCCCGACCGCGGAGACGAGCCGGCCCAGCACGACGCGCTGCTGCTGCAGCAGACCGCGGAGCTGATCGAGAGCGCACTCGCGCGCCTGCCCGAGGGCCAGCGGCGCGCCTTCGTGCTCTACGAGCTCGAGCAGCGACCGATGGATGAAGTTGCCAGGAAGCTCGGCTGCCCACTCAAGACCGGCTTCACCCGCCTCTACGCCGCACGGCGCCGCGTCAATAGCGCACTGCGCCGAGCCCTCGGGGTCGCTGCGGTGCTCGAGTTCGCTCAGCCCCAGGGCGCCCATGCCCTAGCGCCCGCGAGCACCGCGGCCCTGCCGACCGCCTCCACGGCGGTCGCCGGCCTGGCCCTGGCGGCGTCCGCCCTGCTGCTTGCAGGTCTCGCCGCACCGGTCCCCGGCGCCGCACTCGCGCACGCTGGCGACGCTCGCAGCGACCGTCGCGCGCCGAGCTACGCGCTGCTGCCCCAGGCCACGCCCGCGCCTGCGGCGCCGAGCGCCCAAAGCGTGGCGGCGCCAGAGTCCCCACCTACCGCGATCCGCTCGCGCTTCGAGGTGGAGCCCGTCGAGTTGCCCGGCGTTCACATGATCGCCCATCGCATCGGTCTCAGCGAAGTCGTCCCGGTGTATGCAGGCCCCGGACAGGTACCCGCGCTACCGCCGCCGACGCCCGCACCAGTCCAGACCCGGCTGGCGCCGCGGCTGATCGATCCCGAGCACGCATGGGCCGCGATCGACGGCCGCTTCGAGCTCCCCTGAGCAGCGCGCACTCGCACTGCCGCGGCCGGCCCTGCATCGCTCGCCGTGCTGGGAAAGGTGCAGATGTGGGCCGGCGCGTACTTCGAGTCGATCCAGGGACAAACGGGGCCGCGCATCACGCCTGCAGGATCGAAGGCGAACGTTTTCACGGCATGAGCGACATGTGCGCGCAGGGCGTACCCGCGTGCCTGCGAGTTGGGCGGCGGTTTGTTAAGATCGCAGCGGGTTACGGTGGAGCCATCAGGCCAGTTCGCGACGCAGGTCCCGGATGCCGGCGCGCGCATCGCCGGACGCTACCGGGTCGAGGCCGAGCTAGCCCGCGGGGGCATGGGCGTGGTCTACCGCGTCGTCGACGAGACCAGCGGCCAGACGCAGGCTCTCAAGCGCATGGTCGACCCGACACGGAGCGCGCGCCTGTCGGCCATGTTCGAGCGCGAGTACCGCACCCTGGCCGCGCTCGAGCACCCGCGCATCATCGACGTCTACGCCTACGGCGTCGAGGACGGCCAGCCCTACTACACGATGGAGCTCCTTTCGGGCGACGACCTGCGCGAGCTCTCGCCCCTGCCGTACAAGGACGCTTGCCGCTACCTGCGCGACGTCGCCTCCTCGCTCGCGCTTCTGCACGCGCGCCGACTGCTGCACCGCGACCTCAGCCCGCGCAACGTGCGCGCTGCCGGCGACGGTCACTGCAAGCTGATCGACTTCGGAGCGCTCGCTACCTTCGGCGTCAGCGGTGAGGTGGTGGGCACGCCGCCGTGCATCCCGCCCGAGGCGTTGCGCGGCCTGCCCCTCGACCAGCGCGCCGATCTGTATTCGCTCGGCGCGCTGGCCTATTGGGTGCTCACGCGCCGCCACGCCTACCACGCGCGCGACGTCAAGGAGCTGCCCGAGCGCTGGCGCCAGAAGCCCGCGCCGCCCTCTCGAGTGGTGAGCCAACGCCGCCGCAGCAGCCGCGGGCCGGGGCCAGGCCACATCCCCGAGGAGCTCGACGCGCTGGTGATGGCGCTGCTGAGCCAGGACCCCCAGGCGCGGCCCCGCAGCGCCGCCGAGGTGATCGAGCGCCTCAACGCGATCGCCGGGCTCGACGAGGAGCCGCTGCCCGACGTGGCGACCAGCTATCTGACGGGCGCCCGCCTGGTGGCGCGCGAGCCGGAGCTCGAGCGCCTGGGCGGCATGGTCTCCGACGCGGTCGATGGGCGCGGGCGCTGCGCGGCGATCGTCGGCCAGGCCGGCATCGGGCGCACGCGCGTGCTCGACGAGGTGGCGATCCAGGGACAGCTCGCGGGCGCGGTGGTCCTGCGCGTCGACGCCGCCCTCGGAGACGGGGCCTACGCCACCACGCGCGAGCTTGCGCGGCAGCTGATCGAGGCCGCGCCCGAGGTTGCGGGGGCGGCCGCGCGCGCGGACGCCGACCGCCTGGGGCGCGTCTCGGACGACGTGCGCGCGCATCTGCGCCTGACCCTGACGCCGCGTGGTCCGGCCGAGGCCCCGGGCGAGATCCGCAAGCGCACCCAGGCCGCCCTGCGCGCCTGGTTTGCATCTGTCGCACGCGAGCTGCCGATGGTGATCGCGGTCGACAACTTCGAGCGCGCTGATGAGGCGTCAGCGGCACTGCTGACACGCCTGGCACGCGACACCGCCGACACCCACCTGCTGCTGCTCGTGAGCATCGACAATCGTCGTGAGCCGGTCGCGCCGGCGGCGGTGACCTCGCTGCTGGGCGCGGCCGAGGCTCTGCGGCTTCGCAGACTCGACCGCGAGGAGACCCTAGCGCTCGCACGCGCGCTGCTCGGGGCTGCGCGCGGGATCAAGCGCTTCGCCCAGCTGCTCTTCGAGCGCAGCCAGGGCAACCCGGGCGCCTGCATCGCGCTCACCGAGCACCTGATCCAGCGCGACGTCATCCGCTTGGTGGACGGCACCTGGGTGATCCGCGACGACATCGTGGCCGTGCAGCTGCCCGCGAGCCTGGACGCGGTGAGCGACGCGCAGCTGGATCAGCTCGGCACCGACGCCGTCGACCTGCTGCGCGGGCTGGCCCTCAAGCGCGGCACCCTGCCGTTCGAGCTCTGCACGCACGTGGCCGAGGCCCTGGGCATCGAGGACGCCTACCTACCCCTCGAGGAGCTGGTTCACCGCGGTGTGCTGCTGGGCTCCCCGGAGGGCTACCGCTTCGCGCACGACAGCCTGCGTGACGCCGCATCGCGGCGGCTGCGAACGCGCGAGCGCGAGCAGCTCCACGGCTCCATCGGTCGCTTCTTGATCGAGCGCGCCGGCGAGCGGGTCAACCTGCGGCTCGAGGCGGGCTTTCACCTGCTGCACGGCGGCGAGCGCGGGCGCGGCGCCGACATTCTCGCCGACGCGGGGCTCGAGCTGATCTACGACAGCGACGAGATGCCCGCCGCATGCGGTCCTCTGGAGGCCGCCCTGCAGGTCTACCGCGAGCAAGGCCGTGGCAACCACGAGCTGGCGCGGCTGCTGTCCCCGCTGGCAGTGGCCGCCTACAGCACGGACCTCGCGCTGGCGAACCGCTATGGCGACGAGGCGGTGGCGGTTCAGCAGCGGGACCTGGGCCTGGCCGTCGCGGCGAGCCTGCGGCCGCTGCTGGGGCGAGGCATCTCCGCCTTGGTCGGGCTCGGTCTCGGCGCGACACGCTACATTCTGCGCTACGGCGTCCGCGGCGTCTCCACCTTCGTGGATGCCGTGACTCGCTACACGCTGTCGTGCACCGCCCTGGCCGGGGCCGGCACGATCTGCCTCGACGGCGAGCGCGCACGACACTTCGCGAAGGGCATCGAGCCGCTCAGGGCGCTCGGCAAGCTGCACATCGCGAGCGTCACCCACGACTTCGTGCTGCGGCTGGCGATGCTGGTCGAGGACCGCTGCGGCGAGAGCTACGCGGGCCTCTTGCGCATCGCGGACGACTTCGAGAGCGGTCGCGTCAAGGGGATCCAACCCGGCACCGCCGAGATGGTCTTGGGCGGCGCGTACTATGCGCTGGGCGCGCTGGCCAGCTTCAAGGACGGCGCCAGCGCCCTGCGCCATGCCGAGCAGCTCGAGGGCGTGGGTGTGCGCCTCTACGACATGGTGGCCGAGCAGGTCCGCGCGAACTTCCACGCCAACCGCGGCGAGCTGGCCCTGGCCGAGACCCATCGCCAAGGCGTCGAGCTGCATGCCATCGACAGCGGCTCGGCCTGGCAGGCGGAAGTGTGGAACGCCAGCGCCTCGATCAACTCGTGCATCGTCACCCAGGACATGCTCGGTCTCAAGCGCGCGCTCGAGGAGCTCAACGAGATCGAGGCGCGCGTGCCGAGCCTCTCCCTCTACACGCAGTTGGCGCTCGGCACCTACCAGTATCAGCGTGGGGAATTCGAAAAGGCCGCCGAGACGCTACGCGCTGTGCACGCCGAGCGACCGCCGAAGAGCTTCATCGGCTGGGCTTCGAGTGTGGCCACACGGGCGGGCGCCCACAACGCCATGGGGGAGCCCGAGCGAGCCCTGGAGCTGTGCGATGGGGCGCTGGCCGAGCTCACCGAAGCGGACCTGGAATTCACCGCCTTCACCACGCGCCTGCACGCCCAGCGCGCCTGGTCGCTGGTCAACCTGGGACGTAGCGACGAGGCCGTGCGCACCCTCGAGGGCGAGCTCGGCAAGGCGCCGAGCAACCCGGTCACGTGCGGGATCTTGCACGAGTACCGCGCGCGGGTGGCACACCGGATGGGCGACGGCGCGGCTTTCCTGGACCACGCCGATCGCATGGCGCGCCACTACCGCTCGACCGACAACCCCGCGCTGATCGCGGTCTGCGCCCACTTCGAAAACGAGCACGAGGTGCAGCTGGAGGCGGAGCTGCCGGGCGAGGACGAGGCTGCCCACCTCTCGGTGTTGCACACCTACTTCCTGGATCTACCCAATCCCGAGGCGCGCGCAGAGAGGGCCCTGGAGCTCTTGCTCAACGAGACGGGCGCGCGCAGCGGCTTCCTCTACGCGATCGCGGACGGCAACATACGCCTGCTCGCTCCACGCCACGGCGACGAGCCACCCACCGAGCTCGAGCCCTGGCTGCGCTCGGAGCTCGAGGAGGAAGAGGAGGTCACCGCGATCACCGAGGGCCTCGGTGACGTCACGGAAACCGCGGCGACGGTCGGCCGGCGCCTGTGTCTGCTGCAGCTGCCGGAGGACAACGACCGCATCATCGGCGCCGCCGTGCTGGACGCGGGCGGCACGGCCTACACACCGCCGGGGCGGGATTTGCTCGACGTGATCGCGCGCGGGGTGTGGGATCCGTCGCAGGCGACGGTGGCGGTGGAGTGAGCGGGGGTCGGGATCGGGAT
>JAPPOT010000821.1 GCA_028817855.1 Myxococcales bacterium | reverse complement strand
AGCCGGTACTCCGCCACCGCGTCGGGCATGCGGTCGAGGACCTTGTGGACGGTGCGGCGGAGGGTTCCCTTGCCCTTGCCGTGGACGATGCGGAGCTCGAGGATGCCGCGCTCGCGGCACTCGGTGACGTAGGCCTCGACCAGGGACGGCACCTCGGCAGGGCGGAAGTGGTGGAGGTCGAGCTCGCCGTCGATGGGAAGCTCGACCGGGGCCTCGGGGTCGAAATCGTCTTCCTGTTCTGAGGTGCTGGCGGCGGACTCACCGCCAACCCCCTCCCTGACCCGCGGAGAGGACTGCTTGCGGCGGCGGAAGGGCCAGATCGGCATGCTCAGCGGACCGTGATCGGCGCGCCCGTGCCGAGGGCGAAGTGGGCGGCGGCGCTGCCGTTGCGAACGGCGACCTCGAGCAAGTCCTCGGAGCCGAGCAGGCAGAGGGGGGCGCCCTCGTCGGCGTCGGCGTAGGTGTGGCAGGGCGCCGCGAGGGCATGCTCTGCGAGCTGGACGGCCACGACCGCCCGGTCGGCAAGCAGCGTGCGCGGGATGTTGGAGATCAGGTTTCCGAAGCGATCGACGTGAACCACCTCACCGCGCACCACCCCGCCCTCGAGGCTGGGCTCGCTCCAACGCGGCTCGATCGCCGCGGTCGGGCTGCCGATCTCCAACAGCGCCCTACCCTGCGCCAGCGCGGCGGCGGCGGGCGCGAAGAGATCGCGGCCGTGGAAGGTGGGCGTGATGGCCTCGAGGTCGAGGCGCACCGGGTCGAGCTCGACCACCTCCGTGACAGCGGCACGGAGCCAACCAAAGATGCCGTTGTCCGGCCCGACCAACAGCTGCTCGCCCGCGCGCAAGGCGAGCGCACGGCGCGCGCCGCCGACGCCCGGGTCGATCACGGCCAAGTGGATGCTGCCGGCCGGGAAGCGGTCGACGCCATAGCGTAGAAAGAAGGCCGCCGCCTCGATGTCCTGGGGCGGCAGCTCGTGGCTCAGGTCCAGCAGCCGGATGTCGACCGGCCCCCGCCGCAGCAGCTCGGCCTTCATCTGGGCGACATAGCTGTCGCGCGTGCCGAAATCGGTGGTGAGGGTGACGAGGGGCATGGGCTGCCGTGTCAGTCGCGGAGCATGAAACGGGAGATCGCGTCGATCATCACCCCGAAGTCGCGCCGGTTGAAGCGGGCCCCGCTTGCGAGCCAGTCGACATGGGCGCGGGGGAGGCCGCCGTCTTCGAAGTGACCGACCACGTCGAGGTGATCGGCGTCGCCGCACCAGAGCAGCTCTCGGTGGAGCATCGAGAGGGTGGGCACGATGCCGTCCACCGTCTCGGGTCGGATGGATCGACCGAAGCCGAGCGAGAGCATGCGCTCCTGCTGCTCGTCCGGGGCGGCATAGGGATAGCGGGCATCGGCCCGGCTGGTGACGCCGTACACCGTGGTGTAGACGGCCAGGCCCAGGGCGGACAGCGGATTGGTGACCACGCCGAGCAGCCGGCGCGGCCGTGGTGGGGGCGCAGCGCTCGCCACGCAGCCGTAGCGGACCGCCGGGTTATCGTCGACGGCAGCGTCAAAGAGCTCCATCACCTCCGGCATCAGCTGGATGATGCCGCCACGATCGTCGTGCACGTGCTCCAGGTAGTCGTGGATCTCGCCGCGCCCGCGCTCACCCACGACCGCGAGGATGCGATCGGTGAGCTGGTCGATCAGGTGGATGTCGACGCCCAGCGCCTCGTCGATGGCGCCGATGGCCGCCACCAACCCGCTGAAGGCTGTCAGCGGGAGCTTGCCCAGTGTCAGGCTGGTGACCGTGAGCAGCGAGAGGGCATAGAGCAGACGGGTCCCCGCCACGGTGGTGAAGTAGCCAGCCAGCGGCGTGCCGTAGTGGGGGCAGCTCACGGTCGTGAGGCTGCGCACCCGGCGCGTCCAGGCGAGCTCCTCGTCAGGGAGCGGCAAATGCTGGCCGGCCGACAGCAGCAGGCGTGAGTCGAGCCCACCGGTCGAGTGGCCGAGCAGGTGGATGGGACCGTGGCCCTCCCCCACCGTGCGCGAAACGTGGCGCGCGACAACCACGGCGCGCAGGGGGATCGACGCCGTGGGCGGAGTCGGGATGACGTCCATGCGCAGCGGGATGCCGGCGTCGGCGAAGCGCTCGGCCAGCGCCTCCTCCATGTGCACGAAGTAGTCATAGCCGGCCAGCTTGGCGAAGCCGAACAGGCCCGGGATCAGGTAGATGTGGTGGGTCGCGGGGTCGCTCACGGCGGGCTCCCAGCCCCGGAGGGCGCCGGCGGCCGCAGCCTACGTCGGCGGGCAGCAGCGATCGACCACTCTCCGGCCGGGGCGGCGGGCACCTGCCCGCGCCGTAACCAATCGTCGAGCTGGGTCAGCACCTGGGACGGGGACCCGGCCTCGAGCAGGTCGCCGAGGAGCGGGACCGCGACCAGAGCGCAGAGCCAAGCCTGAAGCGGCGCGCCGTCGAGGGGGCGGCCCGGCGCGCGATCGCGGGCTAGCCAGCGGGCGGCCTCGAGCAGACGCGGCGTGTGCTCCGCCAGCAGCCAGTCCCGCGGCTCACCGACGGCCAGCAAGGCCGCCGCGAGCATGCGCAGCTCGTGGCGGTGGAGGGCGAGCACCGCGCTGAGCGCCTGCAGCTCGGCGCCCGACCCGAGCCGGTGGAGCTCGGCGCGATGGGCGGTCTCGAGGGTCTCGAGGGCGCGACCCGCGGCAGCCCTGAAGAGGCCCAGCTTGTCGCCGAAGTGGTGCCGAATGAGGGCGGGATTGGCGCCCGCGGCGGTCGCTAGCTCACGCGTGCTGGCGCCCTCGAAGCCAACATCGGCGAAGAGTGTGGTGGCAGCGTCGAGCAGCCGGGCGCGCGTCGCGGCGCCGTCGCGGCGGGGACTGGGCATCTTAGATTGCTCGTTCTAATGATCTAACTATCTACTAGATTAACCAATAAAGTGATCTAGAGCCAGCCCCGGCCTGTCGGGTGACCGACGATCGGAGAGGCTTCAGTCAACAAATGTAACCATAAGCTCTTATTTGTAATTGTAGGATCTGGAGCAGACCCTCCGCGACCGGGGCGGGTCGCGATCCGGCTGCGGGCGCGTTGTTGAACGGGATGAGGG
>JAPPOT010000846.1 GCA_028817855.1 Myxococcales bacterium | reverse complement strand
CTCCGCCGCAGCAGCTGCTCGACGCCACGCGACTGCTCGCCCACCTTGCCGATCCCGCGCTGCGCCTCGTCCGACAGCAGAGTGGCGTAGATCTCGCTCGGAAACAGGCCTCGGATGAACTCCTTGTTGCGCTTGGAGAGGCGGTCCGCCTCGCGGTAGGTGAGGCCCGTAAAGCGTCGGCCCACAGCCTCCCAGAGGTGGCTACGGCCGTCGGCCTTCAGAGGTGGCAGCAGCTCGGCCAACAGCCCATCGCGCATGTCCTCGCGGCGCATCGCGATGAAGAGGAAGCGCACGTAGGAGATCAGAGTGCCGAGGCGCTCGGGGCGACGACGGTAGGCCGGGTCCACGACCAGCCCTCCGATCTCGGTAGGGCCGTCGTAGGAGAACATGGTGGCCAACAACGTGTGCACGAAGTGCCGGTCGAGGGTCGCGCTGTACTTCTCCTCGCGCCGGACGTCGAAGTAGATGTATGGGGCATCGCGACGGCCGAGCTGACCGATGACCATGGAGGTTCCCGCGGCGCGGTCGGCCTCGAGATCCCACAGCACAAAGACGTACTCACGGCGCGCCGGATCGGCGATCTCTCCAGCGAAGGAAGCCTCGGACGCCTCCAGGATCTGCTGGATGCCCACTGGATCGTGCGGCAGGTTCACCGAGTCCAGGTAGCGGGCGAGCTCGCAGATAGCGTCGCGATGCGCCGTAGTCGCGGCGCGGATCTCGAATGCGCTACCCCCTTGCGGCACGGGCATCGTCACCACCTCGAAGTGTGCCGCAGTCGCCGGCGACAGCCAAATCGGAGCTGAGGCAAACCTCCCTGTGCTAAGCTGCGCCGCCATGCGAGCGGTGGCACAGCGCGTGAGCGCGGCACGTGTCGACGTCGACGGTGAAGCGGTCGGCCAGATCGGACGGGGGCTGCTGGTCTACCTCGGCGCGGGCCAGGAGGACTCCGCGCAGCAGGTCGAGTGGATGGCGAACAAGCTGGCCACGTTGAGGGTCTTTCGCGACGATGAGGGGCGAATGTCACGCGACGTGACGGAAGCAGGCGGCGACGTGCTGGTCGTCTCCCAATTCACTCTCTACGGTGACGTTCGAAAGGGACGACGCCCGTCCTTCGACAGGGCGGCCGATCCGGGACCCGCCGAGCGCCTCTACGAGGACGTCTGCGAGGCGTTGCGTAAACGCGGGCTTAGGGTTGAAACGGGCCGCTTTCGCGCGATGATGGACGTCGTCTCCACGGTCGACGGCCCCGTGACCATCCTGATCGACAGCGAGAAGCGGTTCTGACATGGCCAAGCCCACGATCGGCCTCACAGGTGGCATCGCCTCGGGTAAGAGCTCTGTCGCCAAGACCCTGATCGCACAGGGTGTGGGTCTGGTGGACGCGGACCAGCTGGCGCGCGAGGTCGTGCAGCCGGGAACCGACGGGCTCGCGGAGGTGGTGGCCACCTTCGGGGAGCAGGTTCTGGCGGCCGACGGAAGCCTGGACCGGGAGAAGCTCGCGGCGCGTGTATTCGACGACGACGAGGCGCGCGAGAAGCTGCAGGCGATCACGCATCCTCGCATCGGTCGGCTCAGCGCCGAGCGCCTGGCCGAGCTGCAGGCGAGCGATGCGATCTACGTGGTCTACGACGCGCCGCTTCTGGTCGAGGTGGGAGCCCACAAGGGGATGGACGCACTGATCGTGGTCGCGGCCGACGTGGAGACCCAGGTGGCTCGGGTGATCGCGCGGGACGGCGCGACCGAGGAGGACGCACGCAAACGCATCGCGGCCCAGTACCCGCTCGAGCGTAAGGTCGACGTTGCCGACTACGTGATCGACAACTCGGGCAGCCTAGAGCAGCTCGAAGCCCGGACACTCGAAGTCCACGCCGCGATTTGTAGCCGCTTCGGGCTGAAGCCTGCCAGCGGGCAGGGGTGAGGCGATGAGCGATCGCGACAGCGCGGGCCGTACGGTCCTGCTGACCGGCTTCCCCAACACGCTGCTCGCGCGCCGGATGTTGAGGAAGATCCTGGAAAACGAGCCGACGGCGCGCGTCCTGTGCCTGAGCCCCGAGGCCTCCGTGGAATCGGCGGAGGAGGAGCTGGTCGCGATGCCTCGCGCCCTGGGCGAGCGCGCGGAGGTAATCCGTGGGGACACAGCGGACATGGACCTGGGGCTCTCCGGCAAAGCTTTCCTGGAGCTCGCGGCGAGCGTGGACGTCATCCACCACTGCGCCACCGCCAGCTACGCCGGCATCAAGCGCGATCAGGCCGAGCGCGTCAACGTCACAGGCGCCGGGGAGATCCTGGAGCTGGCAGAAGCCAGCGATCGCCTGCAGCAGCTGATCTTCTGGTCGAGCGCGCTGGTCAGTGGAAAACGAGAGGGGCGCGTCTCCGAGTCCGAGCTCGTGCGGCCCCCGGCCTTTCCATCGGTAGTCGAGGAGACGCGCTATCGCGCCGAGCACGTCGTGCGCGAAGCGATGGATCACGTCCCGACGACGGTCCTTCGACCTTCGATGATCGTCGGCGACTCGCAGACCGGCGAGATCGACCGCATGGAAGGGCCCTACCTGCTCATCCTGCTGATGCTCAGCTCACCGGTGGACCTCCGCGTGCCGCTACCGGGACGCGGCGACGTTCCGCTCAACATCGTGCCGATCGACTACGTGGTGGACGCCGGCTACGCGATCGCCTCGGATCCGAGGTCGATCGGACGCACCTTCCACCTGGTCGATGAGGCGCCGCCCACCGCGCGCCGCATCTTCGAGTTGATCGCCGAGGCGGCGGGTCGCCCCGGACCGGTCGGCAGCCTGCCCACCCAGGTGGCCACCGCGCTGCTGCGTACGCCCGGTCTGGAGCGCTTCAGCCACATCCCGCGCGCCTTCCTTGAGCAACTCGCCACCGAGGTGATCTACGACGCCCGCAACGCCCGCGAGCTGCTGGCCGGTACCGGCATCGAGTGCCCGAAGGCCGCGAGTTACCTCACGGTTATGGTCGACTACGTGCGCAGCCAGCAGCAGCAGAAGGCCAACGCCCGCCGCAGCACACACGTCGTCGACGACCTCGACGACCCGTTGGGGTAACTCTCGGTACGCCGGCCCCGAGCCCCGCTGTGTTTGCCCGCGTCCAGGCG
>JAPPOT010000496.1 GCA_028817855.1 Myxococcales bacterium | reverse complement strand
CGCCGGGGCCGGCGCGGGAGCGGCGGCGGGTGGCGCGGGAGCGGCGGCGGGTGGCGCGGGAGCGGGCGCCGGGGCCGGCGCAGCGGGTGGCGCGGGCGCGGCGGCGGGTGGCTGCGCGCGATCGAGCTCGCCAGCCACAGCCATCTCCAGCGGTGATGAGCCGCGGGTGGCACGCTGGGCCACGGGCGGTTCGGGCTCATCCGCGGCGGGGGCGGGTGCAACGGCCTGCGCACGCGGCTGAGTGCGGTTCTCCTGCACGCGAGTGAGCAGGTTGTGGAGCTTGTCGACCTGACCGCTCATTGCGTCACCGCCAGCTTGGAAGCGATCGACGCCAGGCTCTCGCCGCTCTTGGACCAGGTCCAGATCTGCTCGGCGACAGTCGGGTCGACCATGATGTACTTGGTACTGCGCGCGAGCGGCACGCATGCCACCTCGGAACCGCACAGGGTCGAGAAGAGCCCGCCCAGCAGGGCCGCGACCGCGAGGTTGTCCGGGTCGAGCGGGGGTAGCGCATCGACCTGGAGCACCATGGCGTCGCCCCACTGTTCGAGGCGCAGGCGACCCCAACCGTAGAGCGACATCACCGCGCCCGCGTGGCCGATCACGTCGCCCGGGGATCGGCCCGCGGCGTTCTTTCCGAGGGACGCGGACACGAGCGTTCCGAGCTGCGATCCGAGGCTGCGCACCGCGGTCAGATCGCCCTGGCCGACCGCCGTTCGGATCAGCGGCGCGAGCACATCTTCCGAGACGACCAGCACCCGCGAGCCGCCGCGCGATCGGACGTTGCCGTGGGCCAGATCGAACTGGAAGAAGCCACCCGGATCGAAGCTGGAATCTGTCATGTAAGGTTCCTGCGATGGTTTAAGTGGTTTGGACCCACCGTGTCAAATCTACACCGGCCCCCAGGTAGGGCGCTAAAAGCTTACAAGCGAAGGGCTTTCTTCGCCCTTCTGATCGTCGCGCTGTGGCTGTCTCCGGTCACCTCGCCCGCGCAGGAAGAGGCGCTCGACGTGCAGGCCACGATCGATGCCTACGCGCGCTGGGTCACCTCGCAGGGCAAGTGGGCCGGCCCCACAACCACCTTCCCCGACACACGCCCACGCCCGCGCCCCCTCCCGATCACGCTGCGCTCCGCGATGGCACCGCTCGCCGTGCACGCCAGCGAGCAGACCGGCCTCGCGCGGGCGCAGCGCGCGCTGGCCGCCCTGGAGCACGCGCACACGCTCAGCTTCGAGCACGGCTGGCCCCTGCCCTACCCCGACGGCGGGCTGGGCGGCGGTCCAGAGCTGGACCTCTACCTGCTGGACGACCTGCCTCGCGACGCCCTCGCCGCGGCGGACCAGCCCATCCACTGGGCGGCCCAGGATGCCACCGCGAGCCACGCCCTGGTCGACGCGCGCGTGCCGGAGGCGCGCCTCGAGGCCTGCGTGCTGTCGGCGTTCCTGCAGGCCGCGCTGCTGGGACAGGACCCTGCCGAGCCGGAGGTCTTCCGGCGCGCCAGCGCGCTCTACGCGCAGTGGCAGCTGCTGGGCGCGGCCGGCTGCGAGGCTGAGCGCTCCGACGGGCTGCATCGACCCGAGGCCGGCCTGTTCGACAGCAGCACCGCCAGCGAAGCGGCCACCGCCTGGCTGCTGAGCGAGATCGCCGGCCGTCACGACGGCGCTTCGGGGCGCCTGCTGCGCGAGCTGTGGCAGTTGGCGCGCCAACGCAGCGAGTCACTGGCACGGCTGCGAGCCTCACCAAATCTGTTGGAGGCGATTGCGCTCGCGCTCCGCAACGCGGGCGAGACCTTCGACGACGCGGTCGTCGACTTCGCATCGGCGCGCGCGCGCAGCGCCGAGAGCCCGCGCACGATTGAAGCCCGCCCCTACCTGAAGCTGCCCCAACACTTGCCGGTCCACGAGCCGGGCCTGCGCCCCTACGGCAGCGCCTACACCCGCATCGACATGACGGGCGCCAAGCCCGGCGAGCGCCTCGACGTGTGGCTGCGCGGCGAGAACGGCGTGCGCTGGTCCCTCGTCGCCCAGCGCCGCGACCGCTACGGGCGCGGCCTCGGCAGCGTCGCGGCCCCCCCGCGCAAGGTCCCCCGCGCCTTCATCCCCCTGGAGCTCGACGACCGCACCGCAGAGGTGTGGCTGATCGTCACCGCCCTGCCCGCCGAGCCCGAGACGCTCCCCACCCACGAGCACGCCCACCACTTCCGCCTGATCCTCGACCGCAAAGCGGGCAGTAGGGACGCGGTGCGATAGATTATCGATAGACACATAATATTTATCATTTTTTGCAGAGAGATTCGCGCTCCGCGGAGCGCGAATCTTAGATCCTGGAGCGGGGCCCCGCGCACGAGTCGCCGCTGAGGCAGAAATCGGTCGAGGTTCGTTCAGGGGCGAGCGCGCCCGGAGGACCACACCGGAGGCGTAGCGGAGCTACGTCGAGGATTGGGCCGTCAACCTGTGGCCAATCGTCACACGGTCACGAGTACGAGCGCAGCGGCACCCATGCGGCGTTCACCCGCGCGCAGCGCGTCCCTTGCGCGGTAGCGCAGCAGGCCGCGGTGGCGGCCTGCGACTGCCATCCAGAGAGGGGCGCGCATTTGCTTCACCCTGTGGCACGACGCGAGGCTGTCGGGGTGGGCAGGTCCGGCCCGGGGTGCTTTCGCGTGCCAACCCGCTGGCAAGCATCACCCTGGGTTGGCGCGCGAACGCAGGCCCGCGTGCGCGGCGCACGCAGGACGTCCGAGCCCACCACCACCGCCGCATTTGCACGCGGGCCGACCCCGGGCCGGACCTGCCCACCCCGACAGCCGCCCGACTACCTCTGACGCAATGCCCGGCACGGCCCACGCCGCATCCGGCACCCATCCTCGAGACCGAGACCGAGACCGAGACCGAGACCGAAACCGGAATCCGAGACTCAGCGCCGGCGGGACCGCCGCCGCCGACGCGCCGGCGGCGGGCTCGAGGTCGATCCCGGCTCCTTCTCCCGATCGAGCCACTCCGGCAGCGCCCGACCATCCGCCAGACAGCGGACCTCGCACAGGGCGCCGGCGTCCGCGAAGAACTCGCGCCGCCGCAGCGGACCGATGCGCGCGCGGTCGAAGCGGCGCTGGGCCGCGAAGATCAGGCGCACGCGATCGCGCGTGCGGCGCGGCAGGGCCAGGCGCTCGACCATCTCCTCGAAGAAGTCCTCGAACGCGCCGCCCGGGTCGCGCGTGCCGGCCACCGCCTCCTCCAGGGGCCCGAACAGCAGCGCGGCGATCAACACGGCGTCGCCGGGTAGCCGCCCATCGGCGTGCATCCGATCGATCGCGCCCAGCCGATCCCAGAGGCGCTCGGCGCCGTCCGCCTCGTCCTCCAGGTGGGCGGTCAGCTCCGGCAACACCACCGCCAGCACGCCCACGTCCCAGGCGATGTAGATCGAGCGCTGGGCCGCGCCGCCTCGTAGCAGCCGCATGATCTCCTCGAGCACGCGCGGCGGCGCGCTGCGCGACAGCTCCGCGCGCTGGTCGACCATGGCGTCGTAGACGTCGGGCGCGATCCCGAGGTCGAGCCGCGCGCTGAACTTGATCGCGCGCAGGATGCGCACGGGGTCCTCGCGGAAGCGCACGTCGGGCTGCCCGATCGTACGCACCACGCGCTGCTCCAGATCGGGCACGCCGCCCACGTAGTCGATCACCTCGTGGCGATCGAGATCGTAGAAGAGCCCGTTGATCGTGAAGTCGCGACGGATCGCGTCCTCGTGGGGCAGGCCGAAGGTGTTGTCGTGGCGGATCAGCAGATCGGCGTCGTCGCCGCGCTCCTTGGGCGGCGGCAGCAACGACTGGGTGCCGTTGTCGTCCTCGCTGACGATCACGCCGTTGTCCTCGGCCTGCGTCGGATCGCGGCGGAAGGTCGCCACCTCGATGATCTTGCCGCCCGCGAAGAGGATGTGGGCCAGCCGGAAGCGGCGCCCGATGATGCGGCAATTGCGGAAGAGCTTGCGCACCTCGTTGGGGCGTGCACTGGTGGCGACGTCGAAGTCCTTGGGCTCGTGGGAGAGCAGCAGATCCCGCACCCCGCCGCCGACCAGGTAGGCCTTGTGGCCGTGACGTGTGAGGCGCTTGAGCACCTTCACCGCATCCGGGTCGATCCGATCGGACGCGATCAGGTCCCCGTGCACCGCCGGGGTGGGCTCGTCCGCTTCGGGGATGTCGTCATCGAGCAACTCGGGCTCGACCTCTGCGTTCGGGGATTCCATGCGTCAAACCGCCCACTTGCGGCGAGGCGGAAGGCTAAACCAAGGTGCGGGGACCGCGCGCTCGCCGGGCGCGCGAGGATGTACACTGCGAGCGCGGGTACGGCCAAGGGGTGGCGATGATGCTCGCGACAACAATGATACCCGATTCTATCCCGAAGCTGGCCGGCCAGGCGCTGGTCGCGGGTTTTCCGGCCGGGCCCCTGCCCGGGGAGCTGTCGGAGGCGGCCCGCCGCGGAGAGCTGGGCGGCTTCATCTTGTTCAAGCGCAATTTGCCCGATGCGCCCGCCGCCGCCGAGCTGACCGCCACCCTGGCGAGCGCCTGCCCGGCGGAGCTGCCGCCCTTCGTGGGGCTGGACCAGGAGGGGGGCCGGGTCAGCCGGCTGGGTCCCCCGCTGCTGCAGCTGCCGGCCATGGGCACGCTGGGCGCGGTCGATCGACCCCAGCTCACCCGCCGGTGCGCTGAGATCCTGGGTGCACAGCTCGCCGCCCTCGGCTTCACCATCGACTTCGCCCCCGTGCTCGACGTGGACACCAACCCCGACAACCCCGTGATCGGCGACCGCAGCTTCGGCCGAACGCCGGAGGCGGTGGTCCGGCACGCGGGCGCCTTCGCCGGGGGCCTGCTGGAATCCGGCGTGACGCCGTGCGGCAAGCACTTCCCGGGCCACGGCGACACCGAGCTCGACAGCCACCTGGCCCTGCCGCGCGTGTGCCACGACCGCGCGCGCCTGCAGCAGGTGGAGCTCGCGCCCTTCGCCGCCCTGGCCGGGCAGCTGCCCGCGCTGATGTCCGCCCACATCGTCTTCGACGCCCTCGACGGCGAGCGCCCCGCGACCCTCTCGCGCGCGGTCATCACCGGCGTGCTGCGCTTGGAGCTTGGCTACGAGGGCGTGGTCTTCACCGACGACCTGGAGATGGGAGCGATCGCGGACCACCACGGGGTCGACGAGGCCGCCTGCGAGGCGGTCGCGGCCGGTTGCGACGCGGTGCTCATCTGCGCGACGCCCGAGCGCACCCTGGCAGCCCACGCCGCCCTCTGCCGTAGGGCGGAGGCCGACAGCACCTTCCGCGAGCGCCTGCGTGAGGCGGCAACGCGCACCCTCGCTTTGCGCCGCGCGCGTCCGCCGCGCGCCCCCTCGCCCGATCAGGTCGAGGCCCAACTGCGGGCGCTCGCGCCGGGCGCCATGGAGGAACAGATTGCGGCGGCAGTCGCCGAGACGAACCCGGCCGGCCGCTGACCCCGGCCCGCACCGCGCTGCGCGCCTGTGGCTCGCCGCCCTGCTGTGGGCGCTGGCGAGCACCGGCGCCCGCGCCCAGAGCGACGGCGAGCCCCTGACCGAGAGCGACTTCAACATCGACTTCGTGGTCGGCCCCATCCTGGGCGCGGGCCGCATCATCGGCCTGGGCGGCGCCTACACCGCGCTGGCCACGGGGGTCGACGGCACGCGCTGGAACCCGGCCACCTACGCCTCGCGCGATCAATGGGCACTCGACTGGCTCGAGTGGGACGTCGCCTTCGGGCTGATCCCCGGCAGCCTGCGCAACACCGACTTCGACAACGACGGCGACAGCGGCTTCGAGTACGACAGCTTCATCTTCCTCACACTCGGCCTGGGCTTCCAGTTCGGCGAGCTGGGCGTGGGCGGCGCGGTCACCACCCAGAGCTACGAGATCGGCGGCGGCACCAACCTCTCGCTCACGGTCGGCAACTGGGGCGGCGGCTACGCCTTCCTGAAGGGCCAGCTCGTGCTCGGGCTGAGCGCGCGCACCGTGAGCCTGACGATCACCGAGGGCGCGGACCAGCCACTGGTCGACTTCAACGGCACCGGCCCCGAAGCGGGCGCCGTGCTGCGCCTGTCCGACGAGCCCTGGCGCATCGGGCTCGCAGCGCGCCTGCCGGTCGAGTCCGACCGCGCCGACACCCCGGTCGCCTCCGGCTTCGTGCTGCCGCAGCAGGTGCGCCTGCCGTGGGAGATCCAGCTGGGCGCGGCCTGGCAGATCGGGCCGCGCCCACTCAACGGCGCCTGGGTCAATCCCAACCTGGAGCGCGTCTACGCCGAACGTGCGATGCACGCCGCGCGCCGGGCGCGCCTCAAGGAGCAGCTCGAGCGCGAGGAGCTGGACCGCCGCGTGGACCTGGCCGCCGGCAGCGCCCCGCCGCGCGTGGCCCACCTGTCGCCGCGGGTGGCGCCACCCCGCCACTCCGGGGACCTGCCCCAGGATCCCTCCTGGTGGGAGGAGGAGAAGGACCGCCGCCTGCGCGAGGAGCGGGAGCTGCGCGCCCAGCTCGAGGAAGACGCCCTCGAGCGCCGCCGCAACCTGCGCGCGATGTCGCGCCGCTACCTGCTGATGTCGGCCGAGACGATCCTGGTGGGCCCCACCGACTCCGGCATCGGGGTGGAGAGCTTCCTCACCCAGGTGCGCCGCGGCTCCGGCCAGGACCTGAGCTTCGGCTTTCGCTTCGGGGTCGAGGGCGAGCCGATCGCCCAGTACGTGAAGATGCGCGCAGGCAGCTACTTCGAGCCGAGTCGCTTCGAGGGCGTGCCCTACCGGGTGCACGGCACGATCGGCACCGACATCCGCCTCTTCAGCTGGGACCTCTTCGGCCTGCTCGACGAGTTCACCCTGAGTCTGGGTGGCTCCGCCGACGTGGCGGAGCGCTACGTCAACCTGGGCGTCGGCATCGGTCTGTGGCATTGATGCGCCCATGGCGAAGTCGTTCAAGCGCGTGCGCGTGCTGTCGTGGAACATCAACGGCCTGCGCGCCGCGGCCGGCAAGGGCTTCCTCGAGTGGCTGGGCAAGAGCCGCGCCCAGATCGTGGGCGTGCAGGAGGTGCGCGCCCTGCCCGAGCAGCTGCCGGAGGCGGTGAGCCGCCCGCGCGGCTGGCACACGCACTTCGTCGCGGCCGAGCGCAAGGGCTACAGCGGCGTCGGCCTCTACGCCCGGATGCGCCCCGACGAGGTGGAGTCGAGCCTCGCCCGCCGGGCGCTCGACACCGAGGGCCGCGTGCAGATGGCGCGCTTCGGCGAGCTGCTGGTGGTCAACGCGTACTTTCCCAACGGCAACGGCAAGGCGCGCGACAACTCGCGGGTACCTTTCAAGCTCGACTTCTACCGCCGCCTCTTCGACGTGCTCGAGCGGGGGCGCCGGCGTGGCGATCGCATCCTGGTCATGGGCGACTTCAACACTGCGCACCAGGACATCGACCTGGCGCGCCCCAAGCAGAACGTGAAGACCAGCGGCTTCCTGCCGGAGGAGCGCGAGGAGCTGGACCGCTGGCTGCGCGCCGGCTGGGTCGACACCTTCCGCCACTTCGAGCCCGGCGGCGGTCACTACACCTGGTGGAGCCAGCGCTTCGGCGTGCGCGAGAAGAACATCGGCTGGCGCATCGACTACGTGCTGGCTTCCGAGGGCGCGATGGAATTCGTGCAGAAAGCGACCATCCACCCCGACGTGAGGGGCTCCGATCACTGCCCCATCGGCGTCACTCTAGATGGGAGAGTACTCGGCTAGCAGAGAGGGAATCGCCGAGGTTTCGCCCCGACGATTCGCTCGACATTTTTCGGACGCGCTCTACATTACGCGTAGAAGCCCCGGGGGAGGGCAGCACGACTTTTGCAGATCTACGGAAACACCACAGGGCTGAGCCCTTCCGAGCGCAAGGCCCTCGAACGCATCTACCGCCGCCGCGTCCCCTTGGACCGGCTCTCCACCCCGGAGCTGACCCGAGCCCTCGCCGAGGTCTCCCACAGCTCCCGGCGCCAGATCGGTGCGCTCGTGCATCGCTCCGGGCAGGTCGAGTACGTGGTCGTGGGCGACTCCGCCAAGCTCATGCTGCCGGACATCGGCCGCAGCCGCGCCGGCTCCGGTCGCTTCCGCGGCCTGCGCTTGATCCACACGCACCTGCGCATGGAGCCGCTCAGCCGCGACGACCTGGTCGATCTGACGCGCCTGCGCCTGGATCTGGTGGCGGCCATCTGCTTGTCGACCGATGGCAACCCCCAGTCGGTCCACTACGCCCACTGCGTGCCCGTGCCGGAGGGCCAGGACGATGAGGGCTTCCGCAACTACGGGCCGATCCCGTACGGCAAGCTCGACCTGGACCCGAGCAAGCTGCTGGGCGCCCTCGAGGACGAGTTCGCGCGCGCCGCCCGCACCCGCAAGAGCACCGCCAAGGACGGCCGCGCGATCCTCGTGCACGTCTGCAAGAAGAACGAGGCCGTGGTCGCCGGAGACTCGATCCGCGAGCTCGAGGAGCTGGCGCGCACGGCCGGCGTCGAGGTGGCCGACACCGTGCTGCAGGTGCGCGATCGCCCGGACCCGAAGCTCGTGCTCGGCCGCGGGCGCCTCGAGGACACGGTGCTGCGCGCGATGCAGCTCGACGTCGAGGTGCTGATATTCGATCGTAACCTCACGCCCGCCCAGGCCGCCGCCATCTCGCGCATGACCGACCTGAAGGTGATCGACCGCACCCAGCTGATCCTCGACATCTTCGCCCAGCACGCCCAGAGCCTGGACGGCAAGCTGCAGGTGGAGCTGGCCCAGACCCGCTACCTCTTGCCGCGGCTGGGCACGCGCGACGACTCCCTGTCGCGCCTGACCGGCGGCATCGGCGGGCGCGGGCCGGGCGAGACCAAGCTCGAGGTGGGCAAGCGCCGCGCGCGCGAGCGCATCGCGCACCTGGAGTCGCGCCTCAAGCGCTTCGCCAAACAGCGCGAGCAGCGCCGTGCGCGCCGCGGGCGCCACGGCGTGCAGGTGGTGGCGATCGTCGGTTACACCAACGCGGGCAAGAGCACGCTGCTCAACGCCCTGACCGGCAGCGATGTGATCGCGGAGAACAAGCTCTTCGCCACGCTCGACCCGCGCTCGCGCCAGCTGCGCCTGCCGGGCGACAACGGCCACGTGCGCGAGGCGGTGCTGACCGACACTGTGGGCTTCATCCGCGACCTGCCGAAGGACCTCTTCGCCGCCTTTCGCGCCACCTTCGAGGAGGCCAGCGACGCGGACCTGCTGCTGCAGGTGGTGGACGCGGCCGACCCGATCTTCGAGGACCACCTGGAGACCACCCAGCAGCTGCTGGTCGCCCTCGGGCTCGACCGCATCCCGCGCGTGCTCGTGCTCAACAAGTGCGACCTGCTCGGCGCGGAGGAGGCCGAGAACCTGGAGCGCGCCCACGGCGGTATCGCCACGAGCGCCCGCGACGAGGGCTCGGTGGCGCGCCTGCGCGCGGTGATCGGCGAGCGCATCACGGCGGCCGAGCAGGAGCGCGCGCGCGCCCAGGCCGACGCCGACGCTGAGCGCGCCGAATTGGCGTCGCTCACTTGGCGACAGGCTTGAGCGCAACCTTGCCGTTGCGCAGCACGACCTCGAAGTCGATCTTCTTGCCGACGTGCTTCTTCTGGAGCTTCGGCATCATCGCCTGCACGCTCTTGGCGATCTGCTCCGCCTTCACGTTGTCGACGCGCTCGTTGTTCTTGCGGCGCGCGGCCACGTAGCGCTCGTGGATCTGGCGGATCTGGGCATCGGGCATGGCGCCCCCACCGCCGGGCGGCGGCGGGGGTGGACGCTTTCCCCCAGGTACCGGCGGGGGCGCCGGACGCTTGCCGGAGGCCCCGGCAGCCCTCGGCGGCACCGGCGGCGGCGCTCCCTTGGGGCGCGCCCCGGCGGGCGGCGGAAAGGACTTCACCGGCCCGGGCCCCGAGCGCAGCGGCGGCTTGTCGCTCGGGTGGGCGAAGGGGGTGATCTCCTTCGACTTGCCGTTGGGCTTGGTCGCCGCGGGCTCGGCCGGCGGCTCGCTCTTCTTCATCACCGCCTCGAGCGCGGCGTCGACGTCGAGGTCCATGTCGAGCTCGTAGGAGTCGGGGCGCTCTGGCGCGTCCGGATCGGCCTCCTTGGGCTGCTCTGCGATGCGCCGCGCCCGCAGCACGTCGCGCTTGTACGTGCCCTCCTCGATCTGGCGGGTGATCCGGCGCCAGTAGGTGTTGTAGGTCGTGTAGCGCTGCACGACCTGACTGAACTTGAAGCGCATCGCCGTGTTGTTCGGCTGGTTCCGGCGCAGCACCGAGATCGTCGAGTCGAGGTCGCGCTTCTGGTTGAGCGGCTCGAGGCGCTCGAGGCCCTGGAAGTACTGCTCGTAGAGCATGCGGAGACGCTGCAGGCGCCTCTCCGTCTGCTCGAGCATCGCCTCAAACTCCCTTGCGTCCATGGGCCCCTAGAGCGGTTCGATCTTCAGGTTGTCGAACCAGAGCTCCGCTTCCCAGTTGTTGAACGCGAAGTGGTCGTGGCCCGGTCCATCGAGGGGATCCGGGTCCTCCATCCGGGCGAGCTCGTGGTCGTCGACCCAAGCCGTGATTGTAGCTCCCCGCCGCTCGATTTTCATGTGGTAGGTCCTCCCCTGTACGACCTTGTAGGGAGGACCCACGATACGATCGTCGCCGTGCTCGTCCATGCGCGCGATCACATTCTTGCTGTTCTTCCAGCCGCCAAAAATGACCACGTAGCTGGTGGCGGTGTAGCTGGTGGTGAGGGCCTTGGAGACGCCGTCGCCAAACACCTCGAGCTTGATGTCGCCGTCGGGCGACTCGCTACGCACGTCGACCTCGATGCGCACGTCGTGGGGCAGCGTGCGGCGCAGCCACAGGGGCTTGTTGCGCGCGCCCTGGACCCGCAGCTGGCCGTCGCGGATCTCGAACTTGCCGCCGGTGTCGTTGTACTCGTCGCCCAGGCGCTTGCGGTTGAAGTCGTCCTGGAAGCCACCCGGAGGCAGCCCGGGGTCACCCTGGGGGGTGCAGGCCGCCACCCACAGGAGCAACACGGTGAGTCGATGTGGCATCGCCGCGGACCCTACCGATTTTCACGCGTCGGTGCAGCCGTCCTCGTCGTCGTCTTGGTCCTCGAGCGCTTCCTCGTTGGGGCACAGGTCGTCGACGTCGGGCACCAGGTCGTTGTCGTTGTCCGGATCGGGGCAGCCGTCGTGGTCCTGGAAGCCGTCCAGGTCCTCGGGCAGCGGCGGGCACTCGTCCGCGTCGTCGCCCACCCCGTCGCCATCGGCGTCGGCCTCCTGGGGCGCGTACCAGAGCGAGAGCACCGCGCGGGCGCCCGGCGTGCCGAGCCCGCCGGTGAAGCCCGCGCCACCGGAGACGCCGAGCGTGAAGTCGCCCAGGGGCGCGCGCAGGCCCAGCTCACCCTCGAGGGCGGCCTCCTGCTCGAAGTCGACCACCCCGCGCAGCTCGAGCACCGCCGAGAGCGGATGCAGGGACGGCACCGGCGCCCGCAGACCGAGGCCGAAGGTGAGCTCGTCGCGCAGGCGCACGTCGAAGAGGGTGTGCTCCTCGAAGCGGTGCACGACGCCGACGCTGGCGCCGACGCCGGCACCGAGCACGTGAAAGTCGGCGAGCAGCTCCGCGCGCAGGCGCACCATGTCCTCGCCGGCCAGGGCGTCCTCCGCCGCCACCGGCAGCAGCGCGCCCAGCTGCAGTGCGATCCCGGGGCCGTCGCGCCGGTCGCCCATTCCGTCGGCCGCGTCGCCGAGGAAGCGGTAGCGCACGAGCAGCGCCGGGTCGCCGAGCGCGAAGGGCGGCAGCTCCCCCTCATCGCTCGAGAGCGAGTCGCCCGACTGGTACCAGATCAACGGCGCCGTCGCCGCGACCGCGAAGCGCGAGCCCAGCCCCAGCTGGGCGCCGAGCTGGCTCTCCACCCGATGCCCGATCACGCTGGCACGGCTGCCGTCGGCGAGCTCCACCTCCAGCAAGTTCGAGGCGTAGTCCGTGGTCAGCGAGAGGGTGTAGCGCTCGCTGCCGGGCGTGCGCGTGCCCTGCACGGCAATGAAGCCCTCGGCGTCGAGCGCCGGCGTGAAGCGATCGACGCTCACCTGCTGTGCCAGCGCGGGCGCCGCCAGCAGCCACGCCGCCACCGCCATCCACCCACACGCGCCACGCAAGATCGAAGTGCCCCCCATCGTGCCTCAGCCGAGCAGCGGCAAGCGCCGCGCCTGCGCGGGTCCCACGGCGCGCGCCTGCGCCGGCCCCGCGCCCTCCTGGGCCACCTCGAGCCCGAGTGCGTGCCAGAGCTCGCCACCGACGAGGTGACTCGCCTGCACGTTGCCGAGCGCCGCGAGCATGCTGTCGCGCGCGCCCGGCGCCCTCGTCTCGAGCTCGCCGAGCAGCCGCTTGATCTGCTGGCGCTTGAGGTTGTCCTGGGAGCCGCACAGGTCGCAGGGCAGGATCGGGAAGCCCATCAGCTCCGCGTAGCGCGCGAGCGAGGGCTCGCGCACGTAGAGCAGGGGACGGATCACCATGTTGCGCCCGTCCTTGCTGACGAGCTTCGGCGGCATCGCCGCCATCGCGCCCGCGTAGACCAGGTTCAGCATCAGGGTCTCGATCGCGTCGTCGCGGTGGTGGCCGAGCGCGATCTTGGTGCAGCCCAGCTCGACCGCGGCGTTGTAGAGCACGCCACGACGCAGGCGCGAGCACAGCGAGCAATAGGTCTTGCCCTCGGGCACGTTGTCGACGACGACGCGGTAGGTGTCCTCGCGCAGGATGCGATGGGGCAGCCGCTGGGCCTGCAACCAGTCGCGCAGGGGCGCGCCGTCGTAGCCTGGCTGCCCCTGATCGAGGTGCACGGCGAGCAGCTCGAAGTCGATGGGCGCCTTGCGGCGGAAGCGCTCGAGCAGCGTGAGCAGCGCGTAGCTGTCCTTGCCACCACTGACGCACACCATCACGCGATCGCCGGCCTCGATCAGCCCGAAGTCCGCGACGCACTGCCCCATGGCGCGCGAGAGCTTGGTCTCCAGCGCCCGAAGCTCACCCTTGGGCAACCCGGACACGGGGCAGGGTTTAGCACAGACGCGAGGGAATCGCTGAAACGGTGGCGCTTGTCGACGTGTCCGCTTGAACAGCAGCCGTGGGGCGGCTACACCGCGCTGCGCGTGACGGAAGAGACGGAGCAGGCTCGGGCCAACGCGGTGGACGCGTACGTTCGGACGCGGGTGGAGGCCGTGGAGCGGCAGCTGCGGCCCTACCTGGCGGACTCCGAGGACGTCGCGGGGCCGATTCGCGCAGCCTGGCAGGACGTGGAGCCGGAGGCCCTGCGGTGGCTCGCGCTCGAGCTGAGCGACCCCGGCGCGTGCGAGCTCGACTGGGAGCTGGGCGACGACGACTGCGTGCGTTTCCCGGCCCTGGAGGACGCGGAGCGCCGCGTCGAGTACGTCCACAACACGCGCGTGCGGCTGGACGCGATCGCCGCCTCGCGCATCGGCGACGACGACGACGTGCCCGAGGAGCTCGCCGAGCTGCCGCGACGTCTGGCGGCGTCGCTCGATGGCGCGCTCGACATGCCGCGCGCGCTCGAGGCGGCGACCGACTTCCTCAAGCACGCCAACGAGCTGGCCGAGCGCGCGAAGGCCAAGCGGGGCGAGGTAGGGAAAGCGGCGCTGCAAAGCGCACGCAGCGGGCTCGATACCGTCCGCGACACGCTGGGGCTCGGCCGCGAGCAACCCGCAGCATTCCTGGGGCGCGTCCGCAGCCGCCGCGCGGCCCGGGCCGGGCTGTCGGAGGCGGAGGTGCAGGCCCGCATCGACGAACGCGTGGAGGCCCGCGCACGGCGTGATTTCGCGCGCGCCGACGCCATCCGCGATGCGCTGGCCCAACGGGGCGTCGAGCTGATGGACAGCCCACGGGGCACGACCTGGCGCATCCCCTGAACGGGCTGGCCCGCTCGGCCGCGATACCCACATCGGCGCCCTCAGATTTGCTTGGATCTGCCCCTAGCAGCCCGATATCCTAGGGGTTGCGGGTCCGTCCGCGGGACGCCTGCGCGCGGGCCCGCGTGTACGACCCCCGCGCCGGCTCACTTTTTTGATGTCGACCCCCGAACCGATCGCGACCGGGACTCTGGCGAAGACCCCGCTGCCCCATCTGCTCGTCTACCTCGAGCAGAAGAAGCTCTCGGGCACCCTCGCCCTGTGGCCCGACGACGTGGGCGACGCGCCCCAGGGGCAGGACCGCATCCTGCTGCTCAAGGGGCGGCCGGTCGCGGGGCGCCTGCTGCAGAAGACCGAGAGCCTGCGCGACGGAATGCTCGCGCTCTTCGCGCGGACCAACGCACCCTACGCGTTCTACGACACCAACCTGCTGGGCGACGATCGAGTCAGTGGGCGGGTGGACCCGCTGGCGCTGATCGCCGAGAGCCTGCGCTCGACCGCCCGCGAGGACGTGGTCGCGGCGGTGCTCCAGCGCTACGAGGGCGTGGCGCTTCAGTTGCTGCCGGGCGCGGAGATCGGTCGCTACCAGCTCAAGCCGGGCGAGCGCGCGCTGGTGCAGCTGCTGCAAAACGCGCCGAGCGACATCGCCACGCTGATCGCGGGCAGCGGGATGCCGGAGGCACAGGCGCGCCGCGTGATCTACCTGCTGGCGATCTCCAAGGCGATCGCCCCCACCCAGGCGCAGCCGGCTGCGCCTGGGTGGGGGC
>JAPPOT010000844.1:8498-14706 GCA_028817855.1 Myxococcales bacterium | reverse complement strand
GGACCAGGCAGGGGGACCTCGGCGCCTGGCATGCTGAGCACCATCGCATCCGGCACGAAGGCGCGCAGCCGCGCCCGCCGGTAGCCCTTGTCGCCCTCTCCGTGGCCGTAGCTGATCGTGACCGGCGCCGCGGCCGCACCCGGCTCGTCGGCGAGCTCTTGCAGCTGGGCCTGCGCGCGGTCGATCGAGGCCGCAGAGCCATCGCGCGGTAGGTCCATCGAGATCACCGCCGCCGGCGTTACGAAGGCGAAGGCGACCGCCTCGCGCACGCCCGGGGGCCGCAGCAACACCAGCTTCTCCTGGGTGGCCTTGCGCTCGCCCAACAACAGGCCGCGCAGGCGCTCGATCGCCAGCGCCCGCTCGCTCGAGACCGCGAGCCACACCCAGCCGTCCGCCGCGGCCAGGCCCAGGTAGCGCGCCTGAGCGAGGCTGCTCCCGACGGCCGGCCGCGCGAACTTCAGCAGGATCGCGTCGCGCGGCAGCTGGTCCCGGCGCCGCAGCTTCTCGCGCGTCAGCTTGGGTCCGGCCGCCGCACCCGCCGCCTGGCGCTCGGCCTGGGTGCGCATCTCGAGATCGAGCAGGCTGCCAACGGCCTCCTGCACCCGCGCCCAGTCTCCCTCCGCGCCCAGCACCCAGTAGTCGGCGAGCGCCGCGCGGATGCGCGCCTCCGACGGGCGCTTGCGTGCGCGCTCTTCGGTGAGCGTGGCGAGCGCGCCCGCCGTGTCGTGGCCGTAGGCGCCCACCAGTGGGCCGCCGCGCATCAGCACCTTGCGCGCCACCGAGACCAGCTCCGCCCAGCGCGCGTCGGGCGAGTTCTCGCTGAGCGAGGCCAGCATCATGGTCCAGAAGCGGTCCGCCACTTCGCCCATCTGATCGGGGTGCACCCCACGCGAGGTGAAGGCCATGGTCGCGTCCGCCGGCAGCTGCTCGAAAGCGGGCGGCAGGGCCGGTCCGGGGGAGGGTGCGACCAGCAGGGCTGCCAGCGAGTCGGACACCGGACGCAGCGAGAAGTCCATCGTTAGCTCGAATCCGCCTGGCTCGAGCGCGAGCTCTGCCTCGAGGTCGCGCATCGCCGCCAGCAGCTCGAGCGTCGTCAGGTAGCCGGCGCGCGCGGCCTGGGTGCTCAGATCGGCGGACAGCGCCTGCTCGGGCGACTGCAGCAACTTGCCGCGCATCTCCAGACGCAGCGCAGCATCGCGGCGGGTGGTCAGCAGCTGGTCTGCGATGAACTCCGCGTAGCGCGGCAGCCAGTCCGGCTCGCGCGAGCACGCGATCAGGTCGCGCCCGCGGCGCGCCAGCAGCGCGCAGTGCATGCGGCTCCCGATCGGGTTGCTCTCTGGCATGCCCAGCCGTGGCCGCATCATGGCCAGGCCCCGACCGATGTCATGCAGCTCGTAGCCGCGCTCGACCGCGACCCTGTGGTCGGGCAGAAGCGCGGCGACCCCCACCAGCGGAGCCTGCTCCGCCGGCCCCGATCCGATGCCGATCACGAGAGGCGCGCGCGCGTCCAGTGCCATCGCCAGCCCGTCGCCGAGCTGCGCGCTCAGCAGTGTGCGCCAGCCGACGCGCACGAAGCCGATCGCCGGGTTGCCGGGCTCGAGCCGCTCGAGCACTGCGAATACATCGCGCTCGAGATTGCCTGCGACCAGCAGCACCGGAAGCTCCTCGGCCGCCGGTAGCGCGGGCGTGGGCGCGGGCTTGGCCACCTGCGCCTCGGTCAGCGGCGCCGGCTTCGGGGTCGACGCACAGGCGGCCAGCAGCACGGCCGCGGTCCAGGCGAGACCGATTCTCACATACGCACCGTAGCACGCCGCGCCCACGCGTGCTGTCACGCCGTCCCGTCTACGACGGGCGCGCACGCGGGTCGCGTTCGGCGGCGCGCTCGCTCGCCTCGCGGATCAGCTCGGCCGCACCTTCGGCCAGGAGCTGTTGCGCCGCCTCTTCGCCGAGCTCGACGGCCAGCTGTGCCAGCTCCGCGTCGCGCGTGTAGCGCTCGAGCGCGACGCGCACCAGCTGATCGCCGGTCACACCACCCACCACGCCCTCGAAGCGCAGGCGGCTACCGCTATCCTCCAGACGCGCGTGTCCGCCCAGCGGCGTGTGGCAGTCGCCGCCGAGGGCCGCGAGGAAAGCGCGCTCGCCACCGACACAGGCGCGCGTCTCGGCATGCTCGATCTTGGCAAGCAATGCGTTGGTGGCGTCGTCCCCATCACGGGACTCCACGGCGAGCGCGCCCTGGCCGACCGCGGGCACGGACAGGGTCACCGGGATCGGCCACAGCGGGCGGTCGAAGAGCTCGAGCCGACGCAAGCCGGCGCAGGCCAGCACGATGGCGCGATACTGGCCGCCCTCCAGCTTCTCGAGCCGGGTGTTCACGCTGCCCCGCAGCATCGCGTACTCGACGTCTCCACGCTGGCGCCGGAGCTGCACGGTGCGGCGCAAGGAGTTGGTCCCGATTCGGCAGCCGGCCTCGAGGTCGTCCAGCCTTGCGCCATCCATCGTCACGAGAGCGTCGCGCGGGTCCTCGCGCTCGGGGATGCAGGATACGGACAGCCCCGCCGCCAGCTCCGCGGGCAGGTCCTTCATCGAGTGGACGGCCAGGTCGGCGCGTCCGTCGAGCACGGCCTGCTCCAGCTCGCTGACGAACAGCCCCTTGCCTCCGATCTGCGACAGGGAGACGTCCTGGCGACGGTCCCCGATCGTGCTCATCTTCAGCAGCTCGCACTCCAGGTCGGGCTGCTCGGCCTGCAGGCGTGCGGCGATGTAGCGCGTCTGGATCAGCGCAAGAGGGCTTCTGCGGGTGGCGATTCGGATCTTCATCGGGTTGTCGTCTCCAGCTCAGGAGCGACGCCCGCGCCCAGGTGTGGGCGCGAGCGCACCGCGCGGCTCGGCCGCGCCTTGCTTGTCGCCCTGCGGAGGGCCGTCGACCTCGAGGGAGAAGAGCCGCTGGACCGCTTCGACCAGGCGTGGGCCGTTGTCGTCCTGCTGGCCCTGCTTGAGCTCCGTCAGCGGCTGGTGCAGCAGCTGGTTGACGATCGACTGGCACATGGCGTCGACTGCCTTCTGTTGCTTGGGGTCGAGCTCGCCCAGCTTCGGCATCGCCTTGTCGCGCTCGCGTAGGACCACCTCTCGCACGCGCTGCCGCAGGGCGACGATGGTCGGCGTCACCTCCAGGCTCTGCAGCCAGCGCTCGTAGTCGCGGGTCTCTTCCTCGATGATCGCCTTCGCTGCGCTGGTCGCGCGCTCGCGCGCCGCCAGGTTGGCCTGGGAGACCTGCTTGAGGTCGTCCATGTTGTAGAGGAAGACGTTGCGCAGCGTGTCGACCCGGGGGTCCACGTCGCGTGGCACGGCGATGTCGATGATGAAGAGCTGGCGGAACTTGCGCATCCGCACGACGCCCTGCATCAGCTCATGCGTGATGATGAAGCCCTCCTTGGCGGTCGAGCTGATCACCACGTCCGCCTCGGCCAGCTCGGTGGCGAGGGCCTCGAGCGGTCGGGGTCGCCCGCCGCAGGCTTCGGCCAGTGCGCGTGCCCGCTCCGGATCGCGATTGACCACCGTCAGCTCCGCACCGCGGGCGGTCAGCGAGCGCGCCGCAGCCTCGCTCATCTTGCCGGCGCCGATCAGCAGCACGCGGCGTCCGGACAGATCGCCGAAGATGTGGTCGGCGACCTCGCAGGCGATCGAGCTGACGCTGACGTTGCCCGCCGCGATCTCGGTTTCGGTGCGCACCCGCTTGGCCACGCTGAAGGTGCGGTCGAAGCAGCGCCCGAGCAGGGTGCCGACCGTGCCGGCGTCGTTGGCGTCGGAGTAGGCACCCTTCACCTGCCCCAGGATCTGGGGCTCCCCCAGCACCATGGAGTCGAGTCCCGAGGCCACGGTGAAGAGGTGTTCCACGGCGTCGAGCCCGTGGTGCTCGTAGAGGTAGGGGTCGACGGCGTCGGGTGCCGCGCGCCCGTTGAAGTAGTCCACCACGAACTCGCGCGTGCGATGGGGTTCGGCCGTGGTCGCGATCAGCTCGACCCGGTTGCAGGTCGACAGCAGCACGCCCTCCTCGAGCTTGCCGCCCTCCATCAGCTGCCGCAGATCCTCGCGCGCGCGTGCGTCGCCCGACGCGAGCCGCTCGCGCAGGGCGACGGGCGTGCTGTGGTGGGAGAGGCCGTAGACGACGAGATCCTTCGGCATCAGCCCCCCAACCCGCGTGCGACGTAGCCGCCCAGCGCGGCGATCGAGCACAGGAAGCCGAGCATGGTGCCGATGGCGGCGCGCCGACCGCGCCAGCCGGCCGCGGCCCGCGCCAGCAGCACGCTGCCGAAGAAGACCCAGGCGAGCAGGGCGAAGGCCTGCCCGGTGCTGACCCCGCCACGCTCGGCCGCCCAGAAGGTGCCCATCAGCATGCCGAAGGTGAAGAGGGGAAAGCCCACCGTGACGAGCCGCAGCCCCATCGAGTCGAGCACGTCGAGGGCGGGCAGGCGCTGGAAGATGCCGATGATCTGCTTGCGCCGCAGCAGCTGCTCCTGGATCACGTAGCCGACCGCGGCGGCGAAGGCGAGGGCGAAGGCCACGATGCCGAGGACGTTGACTGCGATGTGCACCGGGAGCAGCGCCGAGCGCACGCCCTCGGGTACCGGCGGCACGCTGCCGCGCAGCCCGGCGCTGAGCAGCAGCAGCAAGGCCACGGGCGTGACGAAGGCACCGAGCACGGTCAGGCGCGCGCGGCGCATCGACACCATGTACGCCACCGCGATCAGTAGCGAGAGCACGACCAACACCTGGTAGATGTCGGTGGTGGGCGCCCGCCCACCGAGCAGGTAGTCGAGTGCGAGGAAGCCGACGTGGGTCGCGATCGCCGCGCCGAGTAGGCGCGACGCCCACAGCACACTGGACGCGCCGCCGCGCGCCAGGTGCACGAAGTAGAGCACGCAGGAAGCCCCGTAGAGCAGGGCGGTCGATACGAAGATCAGGGTTACGGCGCTCATGGCTCCCGTCCGGGGCCCGTCCCGGTACTACTTGCCGAGGAAGAAGCGGGTCATGGGATCGATGTCGTCGGAGCTCGGCTTGTCACCGACGGCCGCGCGCGTCGCGCTGGCAAGGCTGTGACCGGCGGCGACCTCGGCGTTGTCGAGGACCGGCTCGCCGAGGAAGCCCTCGACGACCTCGTACGCGTTGTCGCCGAGCAGCACGGAGTCCGCCTGGTGCTCGCCGCCCATCTCGGTCACGTGATCGACCGTCTTCACCCGGCCTACCAGGTCGTTGGGATCCTCGCCCTCGGCCACCTCGGCCATGAACCGCAGCGCGCTCGAGATCCGGAAGCGCTGGCCGTCCGGGTTCAGCGTCATCTCGTCACCATCCAACTCGATGCGTTCCTCTTCGAGCCAGACGTCGAGCGCTTCCTGTGGAAAAAACACGCGATTTGCCGCCAACGGTCCGCTCCTGGGCGTCTCGGGTGAGCTCCCACATCCTAGCATGTGGCCACGCCCCGAGCCCAATGGCACGCCTCTGCTCGGATTGACAGGGGTTATGCCCCTCATTAGGTTCCCCCAACCGGCCCGGGCGTAACGCAGCCCCGCCGGTGCTCGACCCCCAAGCAGTTGCCCCCGGCACCGGGCAGGTAGCAGCCGAGAGAAAAAAGCGCATGGCACACGGCGAAAAAGTCATTCCGGTCAACGACCTCAACTTCGATAGCGAGGTACTCCAGTCCGAGAAGCCCGTACTGGTCGACTTCACGGCGACCTGGTGTCAGCCCTGTCGAGCGGTCGCCCCGCTGGTGGCCCAGCTGGCCGAGGAGTACGACGGCCGCGCCAAGGTGACCGCAGTCGACATCGACGAGAGCCCCGGCACCGCCCAGAAGTACCAGATCCGCGGCGTCCCCACCCTGCTCATGATCAAGGGCGGCGAGGTCGTGGGCCAACAGGTCGGCGCCGTCCCGAAGGCCAAGATTCAAGCCCTCCTAGACGGAGCTCTCTGAGGGGAATCGGGCGAGGTTCGCCCAGGGCCGGCTTACCTCCTCGAGAAAATCCTCGACGTACTTCCAGTACGCCTCCGGTTTTCTCTGTGGGGGCGCTCGCCCCTGAACGAACCTCGCCCGATTCCAGCTCCGCGTTCTTGCGTGCTCGATTTGTGGGTCTCTGGTTCGCACTGGCGCGGCGGCTCCGGTGGCGGATCCTCTCTCAGGCCAGCGAGGCGCCAGATCGGCACGGCCCGTAAT
>JAPPOT010000844.1:0-8488 GCA_028817855.1 Myxococcales bacterium | reverse complement strand
CGAGGACGTAAGCCGGCCCTGGGCGAACCTCGCACGATTACCAACCTGGCTGGACGTTGCCCTTGCGTAGCTGGTGCGAGATCACCATCTGCTGCACCTCGCTCGAGCCGTCGTAGACGCGGGCGACGCGTAGGTCGCGCCAGAGGCGCTCGATCATGTACTCGCCGCTGATGTAGCCGTTGCCGCCGAAGATCTGCATGCACTCGTCGACGGTCTGCCACGACCACTCGGCGGTGAGCTTGGCGGTCGAGGACTCGCGGATCGCTTGCTCGCCCTGGTCGAGCAACCAGGCGGAGCGGTAGACGCACAGGCGCGCGGCTTCCGTGCGCGCGCTCATCTGGGCGAAGCGGAAGGCCAGCGCCTGGTGCTCGGTCAGCGGCTTGCCGAAGGTCTTGCGGTCGGCGCCGTACTCGAGCGCCAGCTCCATCGCCTTCTGCGCGGTCCCGACGCAGCGCGAGGCCAGCCCCGTGCGCCCCTCGGCCAGACATGCCTTGGCGTAGTCGAAGCCGCGCCCCTCCTCGCCGATGATCGCGTCCTTGGGAATGCGGCAGTCCTCCATCACCACCTCCGCGGGTCGCGATCCGCGGTGCCCGATGGTCTGAAAGACCTGCCCGATGCGCAGCCCGGGCGCGTCGTGGTCGACCAGGAACGCGGTGATGCCCTGCTCGGTCTTCGCGAAGACCATGAAGTGGTGCGCCTTGGGCGCGTTGGTGATGAAGGTCTTGGTGCCGTTGAGGATCCACTCGTCGCCCTTGAGCTTCGCCGTGGTGCTCAGCGCGCCGGCGTCGGAGCCGGCGTCGGGCTCGGTCAGCGCGAAGCTCCCGATCCACTCGCCCGCCGCCATCTTCGGCAGGTACTTCTTCTTCTGCTCGTCGCTCGCGAACTTCACCAGACCCGCGCAGCCGATGCCGGTGTGCACGCTGACGAAGGTGCCGAGGCCCCACGGGCCGCGGCCGAGCATCTCGTGCACCAGCGCCTTCTTGACCATCGGGAAGCCGAGCCCGCCGTACTCCTCGGGGATGCTCATGCTGAGCAGACCGAGCTCCTTGACGCCCTCCACCAGGCTGTCCGGCAGCTCGTTGGTCTCCTCGATGTCCCGCCACACCGCGTTGGCTTCGTTCTCGACGAAGTCCTTCACGGACTGTTGGAGCAGTCGGTCGTCGTCGCTGATGCTGAAATCCATGGGCCTACTCCCCTATGTTCGGCCCGCCGGTGTAGCATCACGGCAGCCGCGCCCGCAATGGAGCGCTCGTCTCCGCACGCGCCCCAGCGGCGCAGAGAGTACGGCCCGCCGGCGCCCTGGCCGCCTGCCTACCTCCCGCTGGTGCCCGCGCTCTCGCTCACTCACACCCTCGGCCTGGGATGCGATGAGCAACCTGATCGGTGGGCTGATCGGCGCGCGGCTTCCCGGTCTCGATCGGCTCGCCACGGCGTCTCCCGGCAGGCCCGCGTGCTCTCCCTGGCTGCGCTGCCACTCGCGCTCGCGCTGCTCGTGGGCCTCGCTGCCGCGGTCGCCGCGGCAGCGGTGTCGCATCCCTCGAGCTGGCGGGAAGGCGACCTCTGGATCGGCCACGCCCTCGCCGATCGGCACTTCTCCGGGCGACTGCGCGAGCTGAGCACCTTCGGTCACTTCCCGCGCGGGCGCGGCAGCGCGTGGAGCCGCGGTGGACCCGTGCTGCGGTTGGACGCGGCCCAACGCCGCCTGGCCCTGGACGGCTCACTGGGCCACCGGGGCTGCCTGCCCGCGCGCCTCTCCCCTTGGCCGATCGGCTCCGGGGTCACCACCCCGCTAGCGTCCGGTGCTGCCGAATCCGCCGCCGCCGCGCCCGGTCTCACCCAGCGCGTCTGCGGTGCGTTCGACCACCTCGACACGCGTGACCGGCGCCACCACGAGCTGAGCGATGCGGTCGCCCGGCTTGATCACATGGGGCTCCTGACCGAGGTTGACCAGCAGCACCTTCACCTCGCCCCGGTAGTCCTCGTCCACCGTGCCCGGCGCGTTGACCACCGTCACCCCGTGCTTGATCGACAGTCCCGAGCGCGGCCGCACCTGACCCTCGTGCCCGGCCGGCAGCGCGATCGCCAACCCGGTGGGCACGGCGGCGCGCTCGCCAGGCGCGAGCGTCATGGCGGACTCCAGGGCCGCGCTCAGGTCGAGCCCAGCGGCCCCGTCGCTGCCGTAGCTCGGGAGCTTCGACAGCGCGGGTGAGAGGCGGTGGACCTTCAGCGTCGGCGTCTGGGCCACCGCGCCGCCTCAGTTGCTCTCGCGGTCGCCGCCGCGGTCGCGATCGCCACGACCCCGTCCGCCACGGCCACGGTCTCGCTCGCCGCCACGTCCACCGCGGTCGCCCCGGTCACCGCCGCGTCCGCCGCGCCCGCGGTCGCGGTCGCCGCGCCCACGGCCACCGCCGCGTCCGCCCCGGTCGCCCCGGTCACGGTCTCCCCGCTCGCGCGGGGGGCGCTCTTCCCAGCCCTCGGGCTTCTCGAGCAGCTCCTTGCGCGAGAAGCGCACGCGGCCCTCGCGGTCGACCTCGATGATCTTGACCTCGACCTCGTCGCCCATCTTCATCACGTCGTCGACGTTCTCGACGTGCTTCCAGTCGAACTCCGAGATGTGCAGCAGGCCGTCCTTGCCCGGCGCGAACTCCAGGAAGCAGCCGTAGGCCTCCACGCGCACGACCTTGGCCTTGTAGGTCTCGCCGACCTCGGGCACCAGCGTGAGCGTGCGGATGATCTCGAGCGCCTTCTCGATCGCCTCGCCATCGGGCGAAGCCACCGCCACGGTGCCGTCGTCCTCGACATCGATCGAGCAGCCGGTCTGGTCGACGATCGCTTTGATCATCTTGCCTCCGGGGCCGATGATGCTGCGGATCTGGTCGGGCTTGACCTTGAGGGTGGTGATCCGCGGCGCGTGCTTGGAGAGCTCCTCGCGCGGCTGCGCCAGGGCCTCGTTCATCTTCTCCAGCACGTGCAGGCGCGCGTCCTTCGCCTGGGAGAGGGCCTTTTCGACCACCTCGCGGCGCAGGCCCTGGATCTTGATGTCCATCTGGATGGCGGTGATGCCCTTCTCGGTGCCGCAGACCTTGAAGTCCATGTCACCGAGGTGGTCCTCGTCGCCCAGGATGTCGGTCAGCACGGCGTAGTCCTTGCCGATCTCGATCAGGCCCATGGCGATGCCCGCCACCGGCGACTTGATCGGCACGCCCGCGTCCATCATCGACAGGGCGCCACCGCAGACCGTGGCCATCGAGGACGAGCCGTTCGACTCGGTGATCTCGGAGACCATGCGGATGGTGTACGGGAACTCCTCCTGGCTCGGCAGCATCCCCGTCAGGGCGCGCTCCGCCAGGTGGCCGTGGCCGACTTCGCGGCGGCCGGGGCCGCGCAGGGGGCGCGTCTCACCGACCGAGAAGGGCGGGAAGTTGTAGTGCAGGAGGAAGCTCTTCCAGGTGTCCTCGAGCAGGCCGTCGATGCGCTGCTGATCGCGCGAGGTGCCCAGCGTCGCAGTGCAGATCGACTGGGTCTCACCGCGGGTGAAGAGCACGGAGCCGTGGGTGCGGGGCAGGAAGCCGACCTCGATGTTGATCGGCCGCACGGTGGTGTGGTCGCGGCCGTCGACGCGCTTGCCCTCGAAGACCACCTGCTCGCGCATGGTGTTGTAGCGCAGGTCCTCGTAGGTGCTCTTGATGAAGCCCTCGTCGTCCGGGAACTCCTCCAGCAGGGTCGCCACCGTGGACTTCTTGACGACCTTGAACTCGCCGTAGCGCTGGTGCTTGTCCTTGATGTTGCAGGCGCCCTTGATGCCCTCGAGCGCGACTTCCTTGACGCGCGAGTCCAATCCTTCCGGCGCCTCGGCCTTCTGGAAGGGCCACTTCTCGATTCCTAGCGCCTCCTTCATCTTGTCCTGCAGCTCGATGGCGGGCTGGACGGCGGCGTGGGCGAACCACAGGGCCTCGATGAACTCGTCCTCGGTGATCTCGTCGCAGCCACCCTCGACCATCACGATGGCGTCGCGCGATGCGGACACGATGATGTCGATGTCGCCCTCGGCGATCTGCTCGTGGGTGGGGTTGGCGATCAGCTTGCCCTCGACGCGACCCACGCGCGTGCTTGCGATCGGGCCCGCCCACGGGATCGGGCTGATGTTGAGCGCGGTGGAGGCGCCGATCATGCCCAGCACGTCGGCCGGGTGCTCCTTGTCCACCGACAGCACGGTGCACACCACCTGGACCTCGTTGCGGTAGCCGTCGGGGAACAGGGGACGGCAGGGGCGATCGATCAGACGCGAGGTCAGGATCTCGTGGTCGCGCAGGCGCGCCTCCCGCTTGAAGAAGCCACCGGGGATCTTGCCGGCCGCGTAGGTCTTCTCGACGAAGTCCACGCTGAGGGGAAGGAAGTCGATGCCCGGGCGCGGCTCCTGGGTGCCGCACGCAGTCACCAACACGACGGTCTCGCCGCAGGTGACGATGACCGAGCCCTGGGCCTGCTTGGCCACACGTCCGGTCTCGAGGGTGATGGTCGTATCACCCAGTTTGACGCTTTCTCGAATAATCATGGAACGTCCTCCGGCCGACACACGGGTCGGCCTGTCTTGTCCGGCGGCGCTGTTTGCGGTTGGCCACCGGTCGTCACGCCGGCAACGCCGTCATTCCACGCGGGTCACCGGTTGTCGTGATCGGAGGTGCGGTTCCGGTCCTCGGTTCCACCGCTCGAGGCCTGACGGCTGCCTCGTAGCGTTCGAATCGAAGATCGAAGGGGCCACACCCCCCGACTGTGAGCTGTCAATGAGCGAGCGCCCAGGAACCATTCCCGGGCGCCTCCCGAAATCCCGTCCCGCCGCTAGCGGCGGATGCCGAGCTCGGTGATGAGTGAGCGATAGCGCTCGATGCTGTTGCCACGGAGGTAGTCTAGCAGACGCCGCCGCTGGCTCACGAGCATCAGGAGGCCCCGCCTGGAGTGGTGGTCCTTCTTGTGCACCTTGAAGTGCTCGGTGAGCTGGCGAATCCGCTCGGTGAGCAGGGCGACCTGGACCTCGGGCGAGCCGGTGTCCGAGCCGTGGGTGCGGAACTTCTCGATAAGCTGGGCTTTGCTCTGCTGACTGAGTGCCATCGGTTCACTCGCGGGGTGGACCCCGCACAACTGCTTTTTCAAGCCGGCGGAGTATGCAGAGGGACCCCATGGGCGTCAAGCAGCCGACCGTCAGCGAATCGGCTCGCGCCCAAAGAGGGCGTCCACCTCGCCCGCGGTGCCGCTGCTCAGGTCGACCTGGCTCGGCTGCGGGACCGACTCGGTAACCAAAGGATATCGAACCTTTACGATGCCACTGAAGCGCGGGACGTCGAGCGTATCCACGGCCGACAGCAGGCACTCCCGGAGGGGCTGGGGAATGCGCCCCTGCACGCGGGCATCCACCACCTCGCGGTCGGCCAGGGTGAAGGCGAAGACGGCCCGCCTATCATAAGAGGCGCGACCGGCCCGATCGCGCCGGAAGCAGCCGCGCGCCACCGGCATGATGCGCCGGCGCAGCATCTGGAGCAGCGGTTCCTCCGGCATCCCAACACCGATCTCTCCGGCCGTCCCTACCTTGGGAGTCGCCGCGACCTTGCAAACGCGCTCCCGTGCCACGGCCACGGGTCGCGCGTCGCTGCTGATGCCACCGTGGCGGCGGGCGGGCCCGCGCCGGTCGCAGCGCTTGTGCCCCGGTCGCGTCTTGGGCCAGTCGCGCTGGGGTCGCGCCAGGTCCCGGCGGTCGACCGCCGCTAGCGCCGCCACCGGCTCGTTCCGCGACAGCGCCCGCGCCGAAGCCAGCGCGCGTGCTGGGCCGGCCTTTGCCTTGCGCGCGCTGCTGCGCCGGGCGCCGACCCGCAGCGCGCCACTTCCGCGCACGGGTCCCTCCCAGGTCAGCGACTCGCCGGCCCGCAGCGGGCCGAGCACGCGCGGCGCTCCCACCACCTCCACGCGCCTCGCGACCGTCGGCGCGAAGAGCGCACCGATCAGCCCGTCGACCCGCTCCTCGCCGAGCGCGTCGAGCGCCGCCCCCGCGGCCACCGACACGCCCCCCGTTCGGTACACGCGCTCGAGCAGCTCCGGCACCGTGGCGCGCTTCGCCAGGTTCACCGCCGAGACCTCGACCCCGGCCCGCCGCGCGCGCTCGAAGGCGCGGGCGTCGCCGGTGGTCAGCCCCCCATCGCCCACCAGGACGATCAGAGGACGCGCCCCGCGTTGCTTGCGCGTTCCCCTCAGCCAGGGCCCCGCGTGCTCCCAAACGGCTTCGAAGCGCGTCGCCGAGCCGAGCTCCGCCTGCGCGATGGCGCGTGCGAAGGGCCGCAGCGAAACCCCGCTGGGCTCGAGCGCATCCGGCACCAGCACCTCCGCGCGGCCCGCGAAGGCCAGGGCGCGCACGCGGCTGCCGGGTGGCGCCTGCTCCAGGATCGCCGCGACTGCCGCCAGCAAGCGCCCGCGCGCAGGCCCCTCGGTCGACGGCGACACGTCGAGGGCGATCACCAGGTTGCGCGGCTGCGGCTTGCCCGGCGCTGCCGCCACGTGCGCTCGCACGCAGCGCCGCTCTCCGCAGCGGTAGTGCACGACCTCGCGCCGCACTGCAGTGCCGGCCCGTGCGCGCGCGTGCAGCCCGATCGGCGTCCACGGATCGAGCAGCGCCGGCGCACCGGTTACCGGTGCGCGGCCGATGCGCGGATCGCTCAGCGGTCCCGGCGACAGGTGCACTTCACTGGGCGCTACGCGCGCATCCATGCCCCGCGCCGGCAGCATCAAGTGCGCCTCGCCGCCGTGCTGCGGCAGCGGCGTCGCGTATTGCACGCGCACCGACAGGTCGTCCCCCTTCGCCACCGGCGCCGCCCGCACCTTGATCGCGCGCCCGCGCCCGTCGCGGATCAGCCGGGCGTGGGCGATGGGCAGCGGCTCGTCAGCTCCGCGCGCCAGGACCGAGGCGTCGTAGGCGCCCGGCGCGCCCGGCGCGGTGCGCTCGACCAACCCCTCGCGGCAACCGCGCGCGTTACAGACCTCGAGCGACGCAAGGCCCGCCCCCGCCGGCACTGCGAGCCGGTACTCCAGCTCCGAGGGCCGCTTGCTGCGGTTCTCGAACACCATCTCCACGTCGACGGTGGCCAGGCCCGTGGCGAATGCCACCCGCACGCGGTGCTGCAGCTCGCGCACGCTCTGGGTCGAGGTCATCACCTCGCCGCCCTTGGCGGTCAGCTTGGGCGGCAGCGGTCCGAAACGCGCGCGCTCGGCCACGGCGGCCGCGTCGTCCGGTCGGCGCTCCCTCGGGACCTTGTCGAGCGCGCGCGAGCGCCGGTCGACCCCGATCGGGTCGTCCTCGAGCTCGCTCATCGGCAGCACGTCCTCGGGCAGCGGGCGCTTGCCCTTCGATTGGCCGACCGCCTCCAGCGGTGCGAGCGTCAGGGCGAGGGCGAGCGCGACCATCGTGCCTCTCTGCACGGCGGCTTGGACGCGCCCCGGGGCTCTCGGCTTCATTGGCATTCGCCTGTCGCAGATACTATCTTCTCGATCGACAACGATTGGCCGTCCCGGTTCTGTCCCGGGGAAGGAAAGTGCATGGGAATCCTGGATTTCATCAAGAATGGCGTGGGCGATCTGATGCTCGCGCGCCCGGACGGCGCGAAGGACGACCTGGTCTACAAGCACCCGGACCAGACCATCCCCAATCGGGCACAGCTGACGGTGGACGCCGACGAGGCGGCGGTCTTCTTCAAGGACGGCTCGATCGTCGGCACCCTGCGCTCGGCCGGGGTGGGGCATCGCCACACGCTGGCGACCGAGAGCATCCCCTTCCTCGACCGCATCGTCGACAAGTTCACCGGCGGTGACGTCTTCGTGACGGACCTCTTCTTCGTCACCCTGCGGCCGGTCTTCAACCAGCGCTTTGGCGGAGAGCTCGGCATGATGGAGGACCCGCTGCTGGGCGAGGTCGTCACACCGCGGATCTTCGGCACCTTCTCGTTCCAGATCGTCGCGCCCGAGGCCTTCATCGTGAACTACATGGGCGTGCAGGGCGGCAAGAGCAACGACGACCTGCTGAAGTGGATCGGCGGTCTGATGATGAACTCGATCAAGACCGTGATCGGCGAGGTCTGCATCTCCGAGCAGAAGAGCATGCTCCAGCTCATGCCGCTGCAGCAGATGCTCGCCGAGAAGTTCATGGCGTCGACACCCGACCTCAACGAGATCGGCTGTCGCATCGTCGAGATGGGTCAGTTCAGCCTGAACCTCAGCGACGAGGACGAGGCGCGGCTGAAGCAGGCCCAGTCGGAGATCGGTGCGGCCAAGCGTGCGGCCCGCGTGGCCAACATCGGCATCGCCGAGGCGCAGGCCAAGGCCCAGCAGCGCCAGTTCGAGCTCGATCAGAACTTCCAGAACGACGCCCGCTACGTGCAGAACATGGCCGGCAACTACGCCAGCTACGCCGCCGGGCAGGCGATGATCGGGGCCGGCAAGGGCATGGCCG
>JAPPOT010000909.1 GCA_028817855.1 Myxococcales bacterium | reverse complement strand
CTGGTGGGGGCGGGGCGGCGTCTTGGCACGCGTGAATCCCCCGCGGCGGGTTCCCCCACCCCGACAGCCTCACGTCGTGCCACAGGGTGAGGGAATGCGCGGCGCTCTCTTGGTGGCAGTCGCGCGCCGCTCTTGCGGCCCGCTGCGCTGCCGCGCAAGGACGCGCTCCGCGCGGGCAAGGCCTGACCGCCGGCCACGGCGCTCGGGCTCGTGCGCGTACTCGTGCTCGTGCTCGTGCGCGAACAGTCCTGGCGATCTCGGTCTCGGTCTCGGTCTCGGGTCGCCTACCCCTGAGCCTTCGTCTCCAATTCTTCCCACCGGGCCATCAGCCGCTCCGCCTCCTCCCGGGCGGCTCCCAGCTCGGCCGTCTTGGCGGCCACGTCTTCGCCTCCGTCCTTGTAGAGGGCGGGGTCGGCGAGCTCTGCTTCGAGCGTGCTCACGGTCGCCTCGGCGGCTTCGATTTGCTCGGGTAGCCTTTCGAGCTCGAGGCGGTCGGCGTAGGTCAGCGCGCGCTTGCGGCGCGGGGTGCGTTCGGCCTTCGGTTCCGCCGGGGGCGGCGTCTCGGTCCGGGTGCGCGCTGCCGGGGGCGGGCGCACGGCGGTGTAGTGGGCGTAGTCGCCCTCGTAGCGGTGCCAGCGGCCGTCGCCCGCGGGAGCGAGGATCGCGGTTGCGATGCGGTCGAGGAAGTAGCGGTCGTGGGTGACGACGATCGCGCTGCCGCCGAAGCCCAGCAGCATCTCCTCGAGGGCGCTCAGGGTGGAGACGTCCAGATCGTTGGTAGGCTCGTCCAGGATCGCGAGGTTAGCCTCCTCGCAGAGCAGCTTGGCCAGGGCCACGCGCGTGCGCTCGCCGCCCGAGAGGGACGCCACCGGCTGGCGCTGCTTGTCGCGGTCGAAGAGGAAGCGCGCGAGGTAGGCGCGCACGTCGAGCTCCTTGCCCGCGTACTCCACCTGCGTGCGGCCGCCCGAGACGTTCTCCAGTACGCTGGCCTCGCCGTCGAGACCCTCGCGCGTCTGGCTCAGGTAGGCGATGCGCGTGTTGTTGCCGAGCACGACACGGCCGGCCGCGGGCTTGAGCTCGCCCAGGATGGTGGCCAGCAGCGTGCTCTTGCCGCAGCCGTTCTTGCCAATCACTCCGAGGCGGTCGCCCTCGCTCAGGAATAGGTCGAGCCCCTCCATCAGGCGCAGGCCGCCGCGCTCCAGCGTGAGCCCGTGCAGCTCCAGGATGGTCTTGCCGCTGCGGCTGGCGCTGAGCTCCAGCTTCGCCTGGCGCTCGCGCTCGGGGGCCTTCTGGGCCAGGGCGGTTTCCGCCCGCTCCACACGCGCGCGCGCCTTGGTCGTGCGCGCTTTGGGGTTGCGGCGCAGCCACTCCAGCTCCGTACGCAGGAAGTTCTGCCGGTTCTGCTCGACCCGCGCCTCGTGCTCGAGGCGCGCGGCCTTGCCCTCCAGGTAGGCCTGGTAGCCCCCCTCGTAGGCGTGGAGCCTGCCCCGGCTGAGCTCGAGGGTGCGCTGGACCACGCGGTCGAGCAGGTAGCGATCGTGGGTGATCAGCAGCACCGCCCCGCGGAATTGCTCGAGCAGGTAGTCCTCCAGCCACTCGATGGTGTCGACGTCGAGGTGGTTGGTGGGCTCGTCGAGCACGCACAGGTCGGGCGCGCACAGCAGCACGCGTGCCAGCGCGATGCGTCGCTGCTCGCCACCGCTCATCGTCCCCACCGCGCGCGAGGTCGCCGCCACGCCCAGCTGACCGAGCATGGCCTCGGCGCGATGCATCAGCTCCCAGCCCCCGTGCAGCTCGAGGTCGCGTGCGGCGTCGGCCTGGCGCCGCAGCCAGCCGTCGGCGTCGCCCTCGCCCGACTCGAGGGCCGCGCTCGCTCGATCGTAGCGGCGGCGCGCGGCCTGCCATTCGCCGAGCCCGCTCAACACGGCGTCGACGGCGCTGGCTTCCCGATCCAGCTCCGGGCTCTGGCCGAGACGCTCGACGCGGGTGCCGCGCCGCAGCGCGACCTCGCCGCCGTCGGGCGGCTCCTGGCCCGACAGGATCTTGCCGAGCGTGCTCTTGCCGCAGCCGTTGAGCCCAAGCAGCCCCACGCGCTCGCCGCTCGCGATCGCGAGGCTGACGCCGTCGAGCACCACCTGGGGCCCGTAGGCCTTGGTCAGCTCGCGCGCGTCCAGGACCGGGGTCGACACCTAGCCTGCGCTGGCGGAGAGCGCGGCGTCGATCGCCGCGGAGATGGCGTCGACGTCGAGCGGATTCTCCACTCGCTCGCCGTTGAGGAAGATGGTCGGGGTTCCCTCCACGCCGACGCGTTCGCCCAGCTTGAAGTCGGCGTCGACCTGATCGGCATGGGCCCCGTCGTCCAGCGCCTTCTTGAACGCCTGCATGTCGAGTCCCAGAGCCTTGGCGGTCGCCTCCAGGTCCGGGCGCTGCAGGGCGCTCTGGTCCTCGAAGAGGCGGTCGTGAAAAGGCCAGAACTTGCCCTGGGCCTCGGCCGCGAGCGAGGCCTGGGCGGCGAGGTGGGCCTGTTTGTGGAAGGAGAGGGGGAACTGGCGAAACACGAAGCGCACGCGGTCGCCGTACTTCTTCTTGAGCGCGGTGACGGTGTCGGCGGCGCGCGAGCAGAAGGGGCACTGGAAGTCGGAGAACTCGACGACCGTGACGGCCGCGTCCTTGGGGCCGAAGCTCGGCGCATCGTCTTCGTGGATGGCCGCAAGCAGCTCGCCCTCGAGCGGCTTGTTGCGCGCCTCCTGGCGACGCAGGTCCGCGAGCACCTCGTCGAAGTGGGCGAGCATCGCCTGGCAGCGCTCGGTCGGGAACTCGGGCGTGCTGGCCTTGACCATGGCGCAGGTGGGTGTGTCCTCACCGAGCTCCTTGCAGAGCTGGCTGACCAACAGCTCGCAGGCCTTCTTGGCGGCGGCGAGCTTCTGCTCCAGTACCTCGGGCTCGGCGAGGGCGGCGGCGCAGGCGGCCGGCGGCATTAGCGAGGTCGCCTCGAGCATCGCGGCGCAGGTGGTGGACTGTTCGCCCGCCAGCTTGCAGACTTTCTTGCCGTATGTCTCGCAGGCCTTCTCGTCCTTCTCGTCCTTCTCGTCGGGGGGCGGCGGGTCCTTCTCCGCGGTCTCGGGG
>JAPPOT010000325.1 GCA_028817855.1 Myxococcales bacterium | reverse complement strand
GAGCGTGAGGCGACGCGGCGAGCGGCCCCGTCCCGCCCGAAAGGCGCCGAGAGCGTTCTTGGGATGGGCTCTAATTGGCGCTGCGCGCGGCCGCGCGGTATCCGGAGGGATGGCGGCTGCACGGCGATCGCGCTGGCCCTACTACCTCGGGGCGGGGCTCGTCGCGCTCGTGCTCTCGCTCTGGATCCTCGATCCCGTCTCGCACCTGCTGATGACACTCGATCTGGATCGGGACGTGGAGGTCGCGCTCGATGCCCGCGTGCCGTTCACGGCGCGGGTTGACGAGCGCGTCGAGGTTGCGCTCGATCACGAGCTCCAGGCAGCGGTGCAGCTGGGCGAGACCCTGACGGTCCCGATCGACGAGGTCCTGAAGGTACCCCTCGACTTTGCCATCGACGTTCCGCTCGACACCGAGGTCATGATCGATCAGGAGCTCGACCTGAAGCTCGACGTCCCGATCGACATCGTGCTCACCGATCGGGAGCTGAAGCTCGAGCGCCTGCAGGTGCCGCTCGACACCGAGGTCTTCGTCGACGACGTGGTCAAGCTCTCGACTGTCGTGCCCCTCGACACCAAGGTCTCGAGCGTCCTCGGGATCGAGGTGCCGGTGCAGGCCAAGCTGCCGCTCGACCTGGAGGTGCCGATCCGCCAGAAGATGCGCGTGCGCGACACCCTCGTGCTGAACGTGGAGAGCTTCCGCGCGCCGCTGAAGACCACGGTGCCGGTGGTCGCCAAGGTGCCGATCAAGCAGCCCGTGCGCATCCAGGGCAAGGTGCGCGTGCCGATCCGTCGCACCGTTCAGGTGCCCATTCGCCACGCGATCGCCGCGCCCGTACAACAGACCATGCCGGTGACCGTCAAGCTCGAAGGCCAGATGCCGGTGAGCCTCGGCGCCGAGCTCAACGGCGACGTCGAGCTCCAGCAACGCGTGCCGGTGCGTCTCGGCACGATCGAAGTGACCCCCGAAGCCGTCGGCGTAGCCGTCCGCTAGCTAGCAGCGCCGGTTCCCGGCGCTCCTAGGGGGTGAGGGTCAGCTCGAGCGTGTACTCGACCTCGGGGATGTCGTTGCCCTTGGAGATCAGGCGCGCGAAGTACTCGACCGGGTTGCCGTCGCCGTCCTCGGCCGTGACCGGCTCGTCGAGCAGCTCCGGGCACTCGCCGGGGGCGGCGCGGTGGCGCGCGATCGACTCCAGGCCCTCAAAGAGCTCCAGCTCCAGCGTGGTCTCCGGCGTGATGCCGTCGCAGGGGTCGCCGCCGGGGCCGAGCACGCGTAGGCTGAGGTTGCCGTCGCTCGGCGGCTGCAGCGCGTACATCTCGGGGTCGCACGGGCTCTGGACGTTGCCGCGAACGCTGAAAACGCTTTCGCTGTCGAGCATCAGGAAGTTCGCGCTGATGAAGTCGTCGTTGGGCTCGCGCCCTTCGCGGCCGGAGCGCTCGATCTCGAGGCGGCACGAGGCGCTACAGCCGTCGCCGTCCTCGTCGTTGCCGTCGTCGCAGGCCTCGCTGTGCTCCTTGTCGCCGTTGCCGCAGTTGGGTGCGACCGCGAGGATTTCGACCATCCCGCCGCCGTCGTCGGTCCCGTCGACGCCGATGAAGTAGCGGCCGTCTCGGGGCGCGATGAAGGAGAGATGCTCGCGATCGCTCGCGCAGTCCGATGCGGTGTGCAGTGCCTGGCAGACGCGCTCGTCGCAGCTGTCGACCACGTAGACGATCGGGTCGACGACGTCGATGGCGTTGACGTGGAAGTGGTAGCGGCGGTCGGCCTCAATCTCGACGGCGAAGAAGCCCTCGTTGCCGCGGGCGCCGTCGGCGGTGCAGTTGTCGACCTGCCAGTTGTCCGAGAGGGTCTCCAGGTTGACGCGGAAGAACTCGCCATCCGGCACCATCACCGGCAGCGAGTCCTCGGCGCAGGAGTTGGCGAGCTGTACGCCGTCCTCGGCGGCCTGGTAGAGGGCCGGGTCGAACTCGTCGCAGGCGAGCACAAACAGCAGCGGGAGGGTGAGCAGGAAGCGGTTCATTGCTGCAGGTACGGGTTCTTCTCGAAGACCTTCTTGTCCTTCTTGTCCCGCGCGGTGTCCTTGGGCGCGCGCCGCTCGCGCGCCTTGCGCTTGTGGTCCTTGCGCTTCGGTTCGGCCGCGGCGCCAGCCGGGTCCTCGACCTGCTCGGTCGGCTGGGCCTCGGGCTGGCTGGGCGCTTCGACCGCATCGGGCGGGACGGCCTCGACCGGCAACGCCTTGCCCTCCGGCAGCGCGACCGGTGCCACGGGCGCGGGCTGCGGCGCCGCCGGCTGGGCTGCGGGTGCCGCCGGCGTCACCTCGGGCGTGTCGGGCTCGCCCTGGTAGGCGAGCCACACGAAGCCGCCGGCGAGCACCAGCATCAGGATGGTGGCGGCGAGCAGCAGCTGATCGCGTGTCTTCATCATCGGCGTCGGGGACAGCTCCAGCTCGGACTGGTGCACCGGTTTCGCCTGCGGTGGCGTCGGCTCGGGCGAGGTCGCGCGCTCACCGGAGCGGTCGCGTGGCGCGAGCGAGCGCGCGGCGCGGGTCGGCTCCTCCGGCGGCGGGGTGGAGTGGGCGCGCGCGTACGTCGCGCCCGGGGCCGCGCTCGAGTCCATCTGCGGCACGTCGAAGACGTCGCTGCCGATGGCGGTGGCCGCGATCGCCGAGACCGCGCCCGTCGGCGTCGTGAGCGTGGCCCGACGGCTCTCGAGCTTGTCGGCGAAGAGCGTGCCGAGGGCCTCGCCGACCTCGTGGCTGGGCGCGATCAGGCCCGCGGCCTGCGCGGCGGCGACCATCTCGCCCACCATCTCGCGCGCGCCCCGGTAGCGCTGCTTTGGATCACGCTGCAGCGCTCTCATGCACACGGCGTCGAGGGCCTCGGGGACCGCCGCGTTCTTTGCGCTCGGTGGCACGATCTCCTCGCCTAGCAGCTTGAGCAACGCGGCGGTGTCGCCACCCGGGCTGTAGAAGAGGCGCTCGTCGGTGAGCACCTCCCACAGCACGATGCCGAGCGCGAAGATGTCGGCGCGCGCGTCCAGCTCGAGGCCGCGCGCTTGCTCCGGCGCCATGTAGCAGGGCTTGCCCTTGATCGTGCCGGGACGCGAGGAGGTGATGCGCTCGGCGGCGTGGGCCACGCCGAAGTCGGTGATGCGCCCGACGCCGTCCACGCCCACCAGGATGTTCTGGGGCGAGACGTCGCGGTGCACGATCTGCAGTGGGTTGCCCTCGTCGTCCTGCAGGCGGTGGGCCGCGTCGAGGCCGTTCATGGCGTCGGCCAGGATGCGCAGCCCCAGGCGCAGGCGGCGCGTCCCCTGGACCTCGTCGTGGGTGAGCACGTCGCCGAGGGTGAAGCCGTCGACGTACTCCATCACGAGGTAGTGCCCGTATGGGCATTCGCCCACGTCGAGGATGCCGACCGCGTTGGGGTGGTGGATGCGCGCGGCCAGGCGCGCCTCGTCGAGCAGCATCGAAATGAAGCGCTCCTCGGCGGCCAGGTGCGGGTGCAGCAGCTTGATGGCGAACAGCCGCTGGAAGCCGCCCACGCCCTCCAGGCGCGCGAGGTAGACCGAGCCCATCCCGCCCTGGGCGATCTGGGCGAGGATCTCGTAGCGCCCGATCATCTGCTTCGGGTTTCCGCCGCGGTCGGGCTCTCCCTCGCTCGCGGCCATCAGAAGGCTCCCGTCGCCGAGATCACCGCGCCGTCCGGGGTGACGCCGAGCGCCGGGCGCAGGCGTGCGGTAGGCGCCCGCGCGCGCTCGCCGTCCCAGTCGGTGAAGATGGCGAGGCCGAGGGTGACTGCGGCCAGCCCGCCGGTGACGCCGATCAGGATGTTGGTGCGCGTCTGCTTGTCGGTGCCGTCGTCGTAGCGCGTCTTGGTGGGATCGTCCTCGTAGGAGTCGCGCGCGTCGAGCATGTCGAGGCCAAGGACCACGGTGACCGCGCCAGCCACGGCGGTGGCTCCGGCGCCAACCCAGAAGAAGGCTGGTGACAGGCCATCGTTGCGTGGCAGCAACGCGGGTGCGCCGGCGAGCGGTGCCGCCGTCTCGCCCTCCGCTTGCGGCGGCGCGGGCGCAGGCTCGGGCTGCGCTTGCGGGGCGGCCGGTTGAGCGACCGGCGCCGGTGCCTGGAAGGCCTCGCTCAGCTGTTGTCCGGCCTGTACCGCGACCTGGCGCAGGGCCTCGCGCTCGTTATCCCAGTAGGCCTTGAGCGCGTGGGTGCCCGGCGAGACGAAGAGGTTCGCGCTGGTGACGCGCTCGGTGGTGATCGCCTTGCCGTCGACCAGCAGCGCGCACGGCTCGTTGCAGCTCAGGGTAAGCTCGGCCAGGGTGGCCTTGGCTTGCACGAGGGTTGCGCGCGCGAGCTCGCCGGTGTCGGCGTCGTCGGGGTAGCGCGCGAGCGCCGCGCGCGCGAGCGTCGCGGCCCGGCCCAGGTTGCCGGCCTCGGTGTGGGCGCGGATGGCGCTGCGCAGCGCCTCGGGCGAGGGCGCGGCGGAGTCCGCCAGCTCGTAGAAGTCCGCCGCGCTGGCGTGGTCGCCGGCGAGCTGAAGCTGTTGGGCCTGGCGGAAGGCGTTGGCGGCGGCCTGGACGTCCTGCTGGGCGCGTGCGGGCACCGCGATAGAGGTTGCCCCGGCGAGCGCCAAGAGGCCCGCCAGGAGTCCCTGCCCAAGTCCGGGTAACCCTTTCAGATCAACCATCTGCCGCCCACGCGCGGCCCTGCCGCCGCCCCCATGGACCTGCAGTATCGCAGAGCCCTCGGTTGCTGTTAAGCAACGCTTCCCCGATGGGCACTCGGTGTCCTTGATGGCGACGCGCTGTGGAGGGATACTTACAGCGCTGTAAGGAGGCTCTGACCGGCTCCATGGAGCGACAGGTGCTGCGCAAGAACAACCGCGAGATGGCGCGGATGGGGCTGGCCTACTTCAAGCCCGGCTTCCACCCGTGGCAGATCGACGACAGCCGGCGTCTGTTGCCGGTGTACCGCGACTACGCGGCCGCGAGCCTGCCCGCGGCGGAATGATCAGGCCGCGCGCGGCTGCAGCCCGCCGGTCGCAACATACGCGGGCCGTGTGCCGATGCGCTCGAGCCAGGCGACCACGTTCGCGGGCAGCTCGAGGCCGGCGTAGCGCTCGCGGCGCGCGTAGAACGTGCAATGGCGGTCGCCGTCGAACAGCGCGGGCACCTTGCCGTAGCGCGAGATGCGCGAGACGCAAGCACAACGCCCACCTGGGACCGCCGGTGACACGCCCAGATTCCTCGGCGAAGTAGGTCGGGCCCGCGGGCCCGACGCAGGGACATGTGGCACCGACCCCCCCAACAGCACAGGAGGAGGAGCGCAGCGACGACGACCTCGCGGGAAGGGGTGCCCCGGCCGGCTTTGCCGGACGGGGGGAAGGGTCGCGTGACCCTTCCCCCGGGTCGCGTCGCAGACGCGACTAAGAAAGCCGGCGGCGTGCGCCGATCAGCAGCATCGCTAGCCCGAAGTAGGGCAGGGCGCCGCCGCCCGCGTGACCGGGCGCCGCGCTGCACAGGCCCGCGTCGCTGTTCATCACGCCGTCGCTGCCGCCGCTGCTCGGATCGCTGGGATCGGTCGCGCGGCGCGGGTTGTTCGAGCTGCTCGGATCGCTCGGGTCGATGTTGTCCACGCGGAAGTCGCCGCCCTGGGCGATCAGCATCTCGGTGATGCGCGCGCGGTTGTCCTCGACCACCTCGCCCTCGCCGCTGGTGGCGAGCTGCATGATGCGCAGGTTGGCGGGCTGCTCCTGGATGTCGATCGGCCAGATTCGCGCCTGCCCCGCACCGCGCACCACGTCGCCCTGGGGCAGCTCGATGCGCCAGGGCGCGTCCTGCTGCTCCACGTCGGCGCTGCACTCGATGAACTGGGTGGCGTTGTGCAGGTTGCTGACGTCCGCGAGGTCGTTGTTGACGTCGAAGATCGGGTCGAGCGTCATCTCGTCGGCGCTCATCGTGGTGTAGAGGCGCGTGATGTTGGTGCGCGAGGTGAGCAGCTCGTGGGTCTGCAGCACCGGCTGGATCACGTTGATGAAGAGGCCCTCGACCAGCGCCGCCGGGTCGACCGTCAGCTCCGCGGTCATCGGGCAGTTGAAGCAGTTGAGGGCGGTCTCGATCAGGTCCGGGTCGTTCGGCGTGACGCCCGCGGCGATCGCCAGGTCGAAGCCGTCCCAGGCGCCATACATGTTGAAGGCCTGGCGCAGCATCTCGAGGCCGGTGCCGAAGTTGCCTGCCTGAAACTCGTTCCACTGCTCGCGCTGCCAGTTGGCGAAGATGGCGTCCTCCAGGAAGTCGGTGCTGCCCGAGAACTCGGTCACGAAGCCCTGGCCGCCGGACTCGTCGGCAGCGCGGTTGATCACGTCGTTGTAGGTCTGGGCCGGGTTGAACCAGTCGATCGCCGCCTCGTTCAGCTCGAGGCCCTTGTAGTTCTTCGGGATCGCGCGGCCGTTGCTGAGCATGAAGACCATCACGCCCATGTTCTCGTTGGCGGCGACGGCGGTCGGGCGAATCGGGATGACCGGCAGGTCCGCCTCGTAGGTGATGCGCACCGGGCGGATGGCGCCGGTGACGTTGCCCTTGGTCAGCTTGAAGGCGACCAGGTTGAGGCCGTCCTCCAGGTAGGGGCGCAGCACGTCGGGGCCGAGCTCGCCGACGTCGTAGCCGTTCTCCGTGAGCCAGTCGATCGCGATGTCGGCCGGGTCGTCCAGGCCCTCCATCAGCGAGATGACAGTGAAGTCGTAGGGGCCGACCACGCCGGAGGCCTCGACCGTGACGGGCGGCGGCGCCTCGGCGCCGGACCCCGCCATGCCGGAGTCCGCTGCATCGGGGGGTGCCGAGCCGGGTGCGGCCAGGTTGGTGCCGTTGCGGAACTGGGAGCCGCAGGTCCCCTCGACCTGGGTCTGGATGGAATAGGTCGGGTCGGTCAGGGACTGCAGCTCGTTGAAGATCTGCCCCGAGGAGACCTCGATGTCGGGCACGCCAGGGATCGGCAGCAGCCAGGCGAACTCGTCGGCCTGGCCCTCGTACATCACCTCGATCACGGCCGTGACGGTGCCGTCGCCGTTCTCCGAGAAGATGATGCGCTCGGCGGCCTGGTTGACGACCTGGCTCTGAACGCTGTTGCAGAAGAGCCCGCCGCAGGCGGCGGCCGGTTGCGGGGTGGCCAGCCAGCCCGCCAGCGCGGCGGCTCCGGCCAGCGCCGTGGTCAGCCCAGTTTTCAGTGCTCCTCGCATCCCTCTATCCTCCTGTGGCCCGTCCTGGCACACAATGGCACGTCTATGCCCCGTTCCCCCCGGATTGGAGCAACCCCTGTGCCAAAACTGCCGAAGCCCTGTCGTCTTCGGCGCGTTGACACGGGGTGGGAACAAGTCCTACTCCCAAACATTGATAAAGCGGGTGGGTGAGAACAGTTCGATGAGCGAATCAGCAGGCACCGCGACCCAGACGCCGGGCCCAAGCGGCCAGGGGGACCCCCCAAAGCTTGGGAACATCATCAAGCTCGCGTTTCGCACGCTTCCTTATCTACGTGGGACGTGGCGCGACATCCTGCGGCTGGCTGCCGTCGCGCTGCCGTTCATCCTGCTCGCGATCCCGGTCACGATGCTCTCGACGGACCTGGTCGTGAACCGCTTGCTGCGCGGTGAGCCTGTCACCTCGATCGAGGCCACGCTCCTGATGCTCGACCCAGCGCAGTTCGTCGACGTCGAGAAGCTCACGGTGGAGTCCCGCCAGATTCTGCGCGGGCGCATGGTGCTCTTCGCCGTCGTCTCTACGGTGATCGGCACGCCGATCTTCCTGGGCGTGGTCTTCTACTTCCTGCGCCTCATCCAGCGCATCAACCAGAGCCTGCGCATGCACATGATGGCGCAGGTGCAGGCGATGTCGATGCGCCATCACGCCAGCACCCGCGTCGGCGAGTCGATCTACCACGCGTACCAGGACAGCTCGATGGTCGCCAACCTGATGTTCATGCTCATCAGGCCGATCCCATCGATGATCCGCGCGGTCTGGTTGGTCTTCTTCGTCTACCTGCTGGACTGGCAGCTCACGGCGATGCTCGGAGCGCTCTATGTCCTGGCCTTCTTGCTGGCGCGCTGGTTCGGTGCCCGCCTGCGGGTGGAGTTCCGCAAGGCCCGCGAAGCAAACACCCGCTTGACCGCGCGCATCCAGGAGACGATGGCCGGCATCAAGGTCGTGAAGGCCTTCGGCATCGAGGCCGAGGAGCAGGGGCACTTCGACCGCCACAGCCGTGACGCGTTCCACTCGGCCTACCGCGCGCGCAGCCTGCTGGCCGCCTACGGCATTGTCTCCTTCATCTTCTCGGCAATCCCGCCCTTGGCCGCGGCTTGCTACCTTGCTGTTTACGCCAACGAAGGGCGTGAGCTGGTAGCAGGCGCCGCGCTGGCCTTCACGGGCTTCGCGGTCTGGAACCTAGGGGCGTACAGCTACGCGATGGGCCGCATGAACAGCGCCGCCGGTGCGGTTCGCGGGCTGATGGGCATGTGGGGCGTTACTCAGGACATGACCGTCGGCATGGAGCGCGCCTTCAGCCAGGTCGACCTCAAGCCCGAGGTGCAGAACGCCGACGACGCCGTCGCCTTCCCCGGCCTGCAGGACGAGGTCACGTTCGAGAACGTCAGCTTCGCCTACCAGCCGGAGCGCCCGGTGCTGCAGAACGTGGAGCTGGCTGCCAAGGCGGGCACCATCACGGCTCTGGTCGGTCCCACCGGTTCGGGCAAGAGCACGCTGGTGTCGCTGTTGCTGCGTCTCTTCGACCCGGACGAGGGGCGCATCCGGGTCGATGGCAAGGACATCCGCGGCTTCACACTCGAGAGCCTGCGCGACAACATCTCGATCGCGCTCCAGGAGAACCTGCTCTTCGGCACCAGCATCCGCGAGAACATCCGCTACGCCGTGCCGGAGGCGAGCGACGAGACGGTGCGCGATGCGGCCCGCGTGGCCTGCGCCGACGAGTACATCATGGAGCAGCCGGAGGGCTACGACACGCCCCTGGGCGAGCGCGGGACCAAGCTCTCCACCGGCCAGCGCCAGCGCCTGTCGATCGCGCGCGCGGTGATCAAGGACACCCCGGTGCTGATCCTGGACGAGCCCACCGCCTCGCTCGACGCGGACACCGAGCTGCGCGTGCTGCAGAACCTCTCCGAGTGGGGCAAGGGTCGCGCGATCTTCATCATCACCCATCGCCTCTCCACCATCCGCCAGGCCGACCACATCGTCTACCTGCGGGACGGCAAGGTCGAGGAACAGGGCTCCCACGACGCCCTGATGGTCCGCGAGGGTGGCGCCTACCGCCGCTTCGTGGAGCTCGAGGAGGGCTCCCGTGAGGAGCAGCCTGCCGCTGCGGCCTCGCCTGCTCTCGGCGCCGTGGGAGGTGCCAAGTGAGCGACGTCAAGGATGGCGTGCTCGACGCGCCCGTCGAGCGCACGCCGCCGATCAGCAACCGCGAAGCCGCTCGCCTGATGCTGCGTTCCTTCGAGTACCTCGGTCCGCTCAAGGGCCAGATGACAGTCAAGATCGGCTTCCAGATCCTCGCGATGCTGCCCCTGATCGTGCTGCCGTGGCCGACCAAGATGCTGATCGACCACGTCATCCAGGGGTTGGCCGTGGCCGATCTCCCCTACAGCTACCCCTTCTTCGTGGCGCCACTGGCCGAGGCCATCCTGGGCATGAGCCCGACGGGCATGGCGATCTTCGTCGGTAGCTTCCTCTCCGGCATGCTGCTGTTGATCGGCGCCTGGGGAATGTCTGGGCGCGACCAGACATTCGCCAACGTGGCTCAGGGGACCGACGAGGCGAGCCGCTCCGAGAACCACGCCAACCAGGCCTTCAGCTACATGGGTGGCATCCTCGGGCTGATCGACTACCGCTGGACCCTACGTCTCACCCACAACCTCAACCACCACTACCGAAGCAAGCTCTTCGGGCGCATGCAGCGCCTGCCGATGACGAGCCTGGACGATCAGCGCATCGGCGACTCGGTCTACCGCGTGATGTACGACACCTCGGCGATCACCGAGGTGTGCTATCGCCTCGTGCTCACGCCGATCACCGCGCCCCTGCACGTGGCGCTCGTGGTGTGGGTGATCTACCTGAGCTACGGCGACCAGCCGGTCGTGATCTGGACCGCCCTGTCGATCGTGCCGGCCGCGCTGATGATCACCTTCCCCTTCTCGGGCGCCCTGCGCCGCCGCATGCAGGCCGCCCGCGACACCGGCTCCGAGACCACCACCACGATCGAGGAGAGCATCAACAACATCCTCGCGGTGCAGAGCCTGGGTGGGCAGGACCGGGAGAAGAAGCGTTTCGACGACGACAGCTGGCGCAGCTTCGCCGAGTGGCGGAAGCTCGCCGTGCTCTGGATCCTGATGATCGTGCTCGCGGGCCTTGCTGCCGCCGCCGTCGGGCTGTTCGTGGTCTACGAGCTCACCGACAAGATCTTCACCGGAGAGATGACGGTCGGCGACCTAACCGTGTTGATGGCCTACTACCTTCAGATCGGCTTTTCGGCGACCAACGCAGGCCGGCTCTGGGTCTACCTCCAGGGTCGCGTGATCGGTCTGCGACGCGCCTTCGATCTGATGGACGCGGAGATCGACCACCAGCCCGAGATCGCCAAGCCGCTCAAGGACGTGCGCGAGGGCTACGTCTTCGAGGACGTGAGCTTCAACTACCCGGACGGCACGCCGGCGATGAAGAACGTCAGCCTCGAGGCCAAGCGTGGCACGCTGGTGGCGCTGGCCGGACCGGCGGGCGCGGGCAAGACGACGCTGGCCTACATGCTGCCGCGCTTCATCACGCCGGCGTCGGGGCGCAGCACGATCGACGGCAACGACATCATGCTGCTCGACCGGCAGGACCTGCGCGATCGGATCGCCTTCGTCTTCCAGGAGCCCGCGCTCTTCGACGCCACCGTCGGGGAGAACATCCGCGTCGGCAAGCCGGACGCGACCGATGAAGAGGTGCAGCGCGCGGCCGAGGTGGCGGGCGCCGCCGAGTTCATCCGCCACCTGCCCGAGGGCTATGACACGCCCCTGGGCCGCAACGGCGGGCGCCTGTCGGTGGGCCAGAAGCAGCGCCTGTCGATCGCGCGGGCGCTGGTGCGCGACGCGCCGGTGCTGATCCTGGACGAGCCCACCGCCGCGCTCGACCCGGAGACCGAGTTCCGCCTGGTCGCCGCCCTGCGCGAGGCCAGCAAGGACAAGCTGGTGGTGGTGATCGCCCACCGCCTCTCCACCATCCGCCACGCCGACCAGATCATCTTCCTGCAGGAAGGTGAGATCCGCGAGCGCGGCAGCCACGAGGAGCTGATGCAAAGGGAGGGCGGCGCCTACCGCCGCTTCGTCGAGCTCCAACGAGGCGGCGGCGGCGTTAGGTAGGTGCCCGTCTGACAAGGAATCGTCGGGGTTCGCCCAGGAGCGGCTTACCTCCTCGGGCCCATCCTCGACGTACATGAGTACGCCTGAGGTGGGCCCTGTGGGGGCGCTCGCTCCTGAACGAACCTCGGCGATTCGCGTTATCGGCAGCCGGTGGTGATGCTCGGGTCAGGACCGAGTCCACTCTCGATCGAGCCGCGGCGCTCCGTCCGTTGCGTACACCTGACTACGGTCTGGGTGGGCGGTCCCTTGTGGGCGCGGAATCCAGCGTGGGAATATTTTGCTGTCGCTGTGTCCCCGTTCCTTCCGCGACCGCGCGCCCGTGCTGGGTGGCCTTTGCTCTTCCTTGTCCTGCTCGCGCTGAGCGTGCTCGCGCTGCCCGTGGGCGCTCGCGCCGCGCCCGACGATCGGCGCTACGTCCAGGAGCTTCGCAGCGACTTTGCGCGCTACGACCTCGGGCCCAACGGGGCGCTCGCGCGCCTGGCCGCCATGACCAACGATGCCCTGCGCGAGCTCTCCTTCCGCGAGCGGCGCGAGGCCCGTTTCCTGCGCGCCGCGGTCGCCGCCGACTTGCTGCTGATCGCCGTGCTGCGCCCCGACCCGGGGCTGCGCGAGCATCTGGCGGAGGCGCTCGGGGTCTACGACGACGAGCTCTTCGACTACCTGGATCAGGAGCTGTATGCGGTCGAGGTCGATGCGTTCAGCGTCCCGGCCCAGCGCGCCCGCGCGGCACTCGATGTGGCACGGGGCGATGGTGAGCCGCGCCTGGGCGAGGACGTCGGAACTCGCAACGACCTGCTGGTGCTGCGGCATGTCGCGGCGCGTCTGCAGGGCGCGCGGGATCCGGTCGCCGCCCTCACGCCCCTGGCGGTCGAGCCCTGCGCCGGCGTCGAAGGGGCGGCCGAAGCGGCGGAGTGCGGAGGTCTCTACGCACGCTTTCCGGCGAACGCGCGGCCCGCCCTCGCGGCGCTCGAAGCGATTGGCCACGTGATCGCGCGGCTGCACCGCGACGCGCGGCGGGATCCGCTGCTGCGCGCTCTCGAACCGCAGCTGCGGGCGCTGCGTGCGGGGCTCTCCGGCGTCACGCTGCGTATGCTGCCGCGCCTCGAGGACGGGGTCTTCCAGCTCCCGGTCGTCGGTGAGCACGCAGCGGGCGCGCCCGACGTGGCGTTGATCGTCGAGCGCACCGGCATTCGCTACGGCTACGTGCCGGGCGCGCGCCTCAACGCCGCGGGCCACATCACGCTGGTGGCTGATGGTGAGCCGGTGCTGCCCCGTACGGCGGAACTCTCCTTCTCCAGTCGCCTGCGCTCCTGGACCCACCCGATTCCCGAGCTGGTCGAGCTGCTGCGGCGCCTCGAGCGGGACGGCAGGCGTCCGCACCTGGCGATCGGCACGTCGGGACAGCTGCGCGCGCACGTGCTCGGTTGTGTGTTGATCTCGCTGCGTCGTGCGGGGCACCGCCGCGCGCTGCTGCTCGCGCAGAGCGAGGATGGCGTCGCACGCACCACGCCGGTCGAGCTCGTCACACTCGCAGAGACGCGCAACCGCGCCCGCTCGGGGCTGCGCCTGCGCGTGCGTCAGGGAGGCTACTCGGTGGTCGGCTTCGGCGTGCGTGCCCAGCGCATCCCGCGCGTGTGGCGCCAGAAGCGGTTCCACTTCGACGTCGATCGCCTCGCGCGCGTCATCCGTCGCCGGCACTTCAAGCGGGCCGACGTCAGCTTCATGGCGCGGGTCCCCGCCGAGCAGGTCTCACCCGCCGCATTCGAGGTCGCGGAGCGTGCCGACGCCCTGCGCGTCATCTTCCCGGGGCGCGCTCGCTGAGGGCAGACCGTGCGCTGCCTGACCTTCGGCTGACCCCCCACACATTGCTGGCATTGCATCGGCCAAGCCCTTTGGTAGGGTACCGCGGTTGGTGGTGTGATGCGGACGGACGGCACCGTGGGGGTGCCGCACGGTGGGAGGAGAAAGACAGTGCGTGGCGGGTGTTTACTGGCGTTGTTCGCGCTCGTACAGGCGTGCGCCTCAGGGGCACCGGCAGCCGAGGACCAGCTCGCGGCGAGCGAGGGGGACGGCGGCCAGATCGAGGGTGGCACCCCGAGCACGAACGGGCCCACAGGCTCGGACGGCCCAGCCGATTCTCCTGGCGTGAGCCCCGCCGGTCCGGGCGATGGCCCTCCCGGGACGGGTGACGGGGACGGGGATGACGGCAGCGGCGGCAATCCCAGCATGGACGCCTCGACCTCTGACGAGCCCATGGACGCCGGCGCTGGCGACCCCGACCGGGAGCCGGATGCTGGCGGCGGCGAGGACGCGTGCGCCGACGGCATCAAGAACGGCTTCGAGACCGGTAACGACTGCGGCGGCCCCGACTGCGGCCCCTGCGACGACGGCGAGGGCTGCATCGATCCGGAGGATTGCACGAGCGGGGTGTGCGGCGACGGCTTCCTGTGCGCCGCGCCGGCTTGCGATGACGGGGTGAAGAACGCCGCCGAGTCCGACGTGGATTGCGGCGGCGACGGCTGCGATGGCTGTGCGCCCGGGGGTGCGTGCGCGGATGATGGAGACTGCGCTTTGGGCCCGTGCCAGGACGACAACACCTGTGGCTGCACCCCGCTGACGACCGCGGACTGTGGCGGGAGCTTCTGCGGCTCCCTCGACGACCTCTGCGGCGGCCAGGTGGACTGCGACTGTCAGTCGCCGGCGGTCTGCCACCAGGACATGTGCTGCACCCCTGAGACCGACGCGAGTTGTGGCAGCGACGCCTGCGGCACCCACGATGACGGCTGCGGCGGAAGCTACGACTGTGGAGGCTGCGGAGCGGGCGACAGCTGCCAGGGCGGCACCTGCCAGTGCGACGTCAGCCAGTGCACCAACGACTGCGGGTTCTTGGCGACGCGGTGCTGCACCTCGGACGGCGACTGTGGCTGCGATGGCCTCTTGGGTGGCTGCAATTAGCCCCAAGACCCCCCGGTGACCCGTCGGATGTGCGACCCCGATGATGGGGTGGCGAAGACAACGAGAAGCCAAACCCGCGCCCAAGATCCCTTTGGGTCGCTGTGGCACAAGGAAGATGCGCAGCCGGTGAGGCGGCTTCGGGCACTGGGGCTCGGGGAGGTCGACATCGGTTTCGTATCTCGGCGGGCCCTACTCGCCGGGGAAACCACCCGTAACCCAGAGAGCGGTGTCCCGGGCCAACCTCCGGACACCGCTCTTTTTTATGGTTAATCGTCGGGTCTCGCGACCCGACCCGGGGGGAGGGGACACCCCCCAAACCCCCCCCAAGAGAAAAAAACAACCGCACCCCCCCCCCCCCCGGCGGGGATAAGGCGGACGACAAAACACGGAAGG
>JAPPOT010000206.1 GCA_028817855.1 Myxococcales bacterium | reverse complement strand
CCGTTGGGGCTGCCGGTGGTGGTCCATCTCGCTTCGTGGACGAAGCGGTGGTGGTGGCGGCAGAGGTGCACGAGGTTGTCGAGGCGGTGCTGGCCACCTGCTGAGCGGTGGTGGAGGTGGTGGGTGTCGCAGCGGTGTGCGGTGACGCGGGTGCCCGCCGGGGCAGCCTCCTCGCAGGCCGCGCGCGTCGCCTCCATCTTGTCTTCGACCACGTCGCAGATCGCGACGTGGCAGCCTTCGCCCGCCAGCTGCATCGCGAGCTCGCGACCCATGCCGGTGCTGCCGCCGGTGATCACGGCGATCTTGCCCTCGAACTCCTTCATGCCGGTCCTTCCTCACGCGCTGGGCCCTGCGATCGCAGTGGCCCGCCCGTGTCCTGCGTGGACCATAGCGTGTCGGGAGCGGACTGAAAGCATGTCCCTTCAATAGGACTCATGGGGCCGAAACGGTGAGCGGGATCGGTCACCCGCGAGATTTGAACACTTGTCAAACCCACGGATGTGCAGCAGTTTCCCTCGTGTGGGGTGGCGGCTGGATCTTCTGCACAACTACTTACAAAATGGTGTTGCAGGGGTCGGGATCAGGCGGATAGGTTGCCCACTGGGTGAGGTGAAGTGATGAGAAGAGTTCAGGGAGCCCTCGTTAGGGTGGCGGGCTGCGCCGTGGTGTGTGCAGTGCTCGCTCTTGGTTGCAGCAGCTCCGACGATGGAGCAAACGACTCCGGCGGCGGCGTGATCATTCCGGGGACCCCCGGCGCGGACATGATGCCGGGTACACCGGGATCGCAGATGCCACCGCCGAACACGGCGGATCCGGGCATGACCGGCAACACGGGTGAGGCCGGCATGGGCATGGTCACCCCGCCCGCGGGCGATGGTGACGGCATGGTCACCCCACCGGCGGGCGACGGCGACAGCACGACGCCCCCGACCAGCACGTCGGGTGTGTGGGCCAGCATGGGCTTCGACGAGCGCAACTGGTACTTCAACCCCAACGAGACCACGCTGACGACGGCCAACGCCGGCTCGCTCGTCCAGAAGTGGTCCTTCACGATCGCGGGCTTCCCACCGGGAACGCCCGTGGTCGCCGAGGGCATGGTCTTCGTGATGGCGACGGGCGGTACCTACGCCATCGACCTCGAGAGCGGCACCGAGGTCTGGAGCAACACGAACCTGCGCGGCAGCGCGTCCCTGGCCTATGAGCCGGGCTTCATCTACGCGCACGACGAGGCCGCACAGCTTTGGAAGCTCAATGCGGCCGACGGCTCGACCGTGTGGGGCCCGGTCAAGGCCGACGCGCAGACCGGCTGCGATGGCACGTCCTCGCCGATCCTCGGTGGCGGGTTGGTGGTGGTTGGCCACAGCTGCGGCGTGCGCGAGATCGGTCAGGGCGGCGGCGCGGCCGGCGCCCGCGGTGGCGTGGAGGCGCACAGCACCACCGACGGCAGCAAGGTCTGGACCTACTGGACCGTGGAGACCGGCGAGGATGGCGCGATGGTCTGGTCCAGCGTCGGCATCGATGTCGCTGGCGGCACGGTCTTCGCGACGACCGGCAACAACTACACGATGGGAGGGGCCAACTCCGACGCCATCCACGCGCTTGATCTGAATGCGGGCACGCTCAAGTGGAAGACCCAGGTTCGCACCGGCGACACCTGGTCGATCCCGGTGGCGATCGCGGGCCCGGATACGGACTTCGGCGCGAACCCGATCGTGCTCGACGGGGCGGTGGCTGCTGGCGACAAGGGCTCTGCCTTCTGGTCGCTGGACAAGGACAGCGGCAGCATCCTCTGGAGCCGCGAGGGGCTCAGCGCGGCGCGCGACCAGGCCCACGGCGGCATCCTGATGAACGGTGCCTACGACGGCACGAACTTCTACGCGATCGTCAACGACACCTCGAACCGCTCCGCGATCCTCTACGCCATGAACGGGTCCTCGGGGGCCGACGTCTTCGCCCCCAAGCCCTACGCCGGCAAGTTCGCCTGGGCGGCGCCGTCGCTTGCGAACGGGGTGCTGGTTGTTCCGATCGACGACGACCTGCACATTCTCGATGCCGCCACCGGTAGCGAGCTCAACTCGTTCAACACCGGCGGCACGATCGCGGCTGGCTCGGCAGCGATCGTGGATGGTAACGTCATCGTCCAGAGCGGCCTGATGTATCCGCTCGATGCGACGACCAAGCCGAACAATCAGATCATCTGCTACGGCCTGCCCTAGGCGTTACGCCTCGGTGGCGGGCGACGGAGACGTCTTGAGACGCCTGCTTCCCATCGCATTGTGCCTGCTGTGCGCCGTCGGCGTGTCCGCCGAGGATGACGCTGCCCGGCGTGGCAAGGCGATCGTCGCCTACGAAGGCGGGACCGTCACCGTGGGCGAGCTCGAGGATGCGATCGCCAACAAGGCACCGTTCCTGCGTCCCGACATGCTGACGCCCGAGGGGCGGCGCGAGACGCTTCGCCAGCTGCTGGAGTGGGAGCTGCTGGTGGCGGAGGCGCAGCGGCGCGGCTACGCGGAGCATCCCCAGGTGCGCGAGCTGACCCAGCGCCGCGCGGTGCAGCTGCTGAAGATCGACGTGATGAGCGCGTTCGAGCCGGACTCGCTGCCGGCGGACGAAGTGGCCGCGTTCTACGAGAAGCGCAAGGATCTGATGATCGCCAAGCCGCTGCGGCGTGCCTCCTACGTGAAGCTCGAGACCCGCCAGGAGGCGGAGCAGTTCCGGCAGAGCGCGCTGCGCATGGACCTCGACGAGTTCCGCCGCACGGCGGTTCGCATGGACGAGCGCGGCCGTGGCGGCGAGCTCGGCTACGTGGACGAGGAGGGCAAACCCGGTGGCAACCCGAAGGCGGAGCCGCTCGATCTAGAGCTCACCCGGGCCGCCTACGCGCTGAAGGACGTGGGAGAGGTCTCCGAGCCGATCCCGTACCAGGGAGGCTTCCTGATCATGCGATTGACCGCGCGCACACCGGGCTTTGGACAAACGCTGGCCCAGGTGGAGCCGATGGTGCGCGAGCAGCTGGCCGAGGCCAAGGCCGCCGAGGCGGTCGAGGAGCGGGTCTCGGGGCTGCGAGCGCGGCTCCAGCCCAAGCTGGAGCGCGGGCCGCTGTCGGACGCCCGCATCGAGTTCGCGCCCCCGCCGGA
>JAPPOT010000933.1 GCA_028817855.1 Myxococcales bacterium | reverse complement strand
AAGATGCCGCTCGCGCCCACCGTCAGCGGGCGCGCGGAGGAGATCTGGACGGCACCGCCGCCCGCGCCGCCCTCGCGCCCGGTGTTGCCGCTGTCGCCCTGGCCACCGAGGCCACCGGCGCAGCCACCGAGCAGCGGGACCAGCTCCAGGTTGCCGCGGACCACGCCACCCGGCCCGCCGCCGTTGTTCTGGTGAGCCTCGCCGCCGGTCGCGCCCGGGGTGCCGAAGCCCGCGCCACCGCCGCCACCGCCGCCGTCGGAGCCGGATGTCTGGACATCGCCCGGCTGGCCAGCACTCGTGCCGCAGTCGTTGGCGTCACCCGTGCCGGGTGCATCGCCGCCCGCACCCGGCGTCTGCATGTCGGCGCCGGCATCGACCGTACCGTCGATCGTCACGTTGCCGCTGACGGCGAGGATCACCGGGTAGGCGCCGACCAGCTTCAGCGTCGTGCCCGAGGCCACGTCGAGCTGCGTCGTGCCGAGAATGTAGACACTGGGTCCACCGGAGAGCTGCGCTACCGGGCCTTGTACCGACGGGAACGTGCCGCACCAGCTGCCGGTGAAGCTCCCGTCCGACGAGTCGAAGGTATGGGTACCACCACAATTCAGGTTGACCGTCGGGTTGTAGGTGACCGTGGTGGCGTCGAAGTTGCTCGGCACGTAGCCCAGCTTCACGGGCGGGTCCGGCGCATCGGCGATCGTGGGCGGCAGCCCGTTGGTGCCGTCGTACAGACCGATCACGTGCGGCGAGCCAGGCGACGGGTTGTCGATCGCGATCTTGACGCGGCTGCTGTTGGCGGTGAACTGGTAGATCGCGTCGGCGCTGCTGTCGTTCGCCACGCAGACCAGGGAGCTGCTGGGGTAGTCGCCTGCTAGGCCCGTCGTATCGCCGGCAAGCACCAGCGCCTCACCGCTCACATCGCCGGCGTTGACCAGTATGCCGCTGGCGTTGTCGCTGTCTCCCAGGCCGTAGTCAGTGCCGCTGACGAAGCTGCGGGCAGTCAGGCCACCACTGTTGAGCCCGGTTGTGTCCCCGCTGACCACCAACCAGGCATCATCCACGTCAGGCGACAGGGGGCTGGCCACTGCGAGGGCCGCGGTGTCGTGGCTGATCGTCGCCACTGCCGTCGGTGCCGCCACCATGGCGCCGTCGCCCCACAGTGCCATGGTGTGGGCGAAGTCGGTGCCCGCGCTGCTGATCTCGACGTCCACGGGCGTGGTTCCGATCGGGTTCATCCCGGCGGTGCTGCTCGTGCTGATCTCGGCCCCGCTCAGGGCGCGGTTGTAGACGCGCAGCTCGTGGATGATGCCGCTGAAATTCGGGTCCGACTGGTACTGGGAGAAGCCGAGCCAGACGTTGTCGAGCATGCCGAGGCCTGAGATGCTGCCGGTCCACGTCGTGTTGCTCGCGACCTCGGTACCGTCCACAAAGAGGCGCAGGGCGTCCCCGGTGTCATCGATGACCACCGCGAGGTGAGCCATGGTGCCGATCGGTAGGTCCGCGGCCGAGACGACGTTGATGTCGGTGCCCCCCTGCTTGATCTGCAGCGTGGCCCCGCTCGGCGCCACGTTGCCCGAGGGCGTGACCAGGATCGAGTTGATGGAGCTCTGGGTCGTGGTCTGGCTGCCCTCGGCCTGATCGTTGGAGCCGAAGTCGAAGACGCGCTGCCAGTCCGCACCGCCGAACCAGGTAACCCAGGCCTCGACAGTCAGGTCCGTGTGACCCGCTGCCACAGCGTTGGGCAGATCGACGTACTCGGTGTTGGAGCCGCCCCGCAGGTAGAGCTGGCCGCCGTCGCCGAGCACGCTGCCTACGATGGAACCGTGCTGCGCGCCGACCGACTCGTAGGCGCCGCTTCCGATGCCGTCGAAGCTGTAGCGATGGCTGAGGCCGCTCTGGAACGCATCGGCACCGTGCACGGTGAAGCTGTAGTAGACGTCCGCGCCGTCGACGTCGTCCTCCGAGCATAGGGCACCGCCCTCGGAGGCGCGCTGATCCCAGGTGAGGAAACCGCCGGAGTGGCCGTGGTTGGCAGTGCTGCCCTGGTAGAGCTCCGGCGCGCCCAGGCCGCGCGCCACCGAGTCAGCCGGTACGTCGCCCAGCGGGAGCTCGCACACGTAGGCCGTCGCATTGGTGCACGCGGCGTCGTTCCAGACGCCCCCGGCGTCCCACTGCTCCATGCAGTCCTCGGTGTCGCCATTCGGCTCACCGCCGCCCCAGGACTGGTAGAGCCCGTTGGGCGCAAGGCCGCCGGAACCCCCGGTCCAGACCAGGTCACCATCGCTGACCCAGCGCCAGTTGTCGTCGCTGGCCACGTCCACGAGGCCGGTCCACACCGAGGTGGCCGCGATCGTATCGATGAAGTCCCGCTCGGCCTGGGTGTCGATGCGGACCAGGTGCGTGCCGGCCGTCTCACACACCGCCTTGGCGGATGCCCAGGCCTTGGCGTCGGTGCACAGGAAGTAGGCGTGACCGTTGTGGTACTGCACCCCGGTCGTGGTGCAGCCGGTAGGCGCGGCAACCGTGATGTCGGTGCCGAGCGGCGCCGCGCTCTCGGCCTTCGTGGCAGGATCGCCGCCCGTCCCGTCAAAGACCGCAATTACCGGGTCGAAGCCGGGCGTCGGGTTGTTGACAGACAGGCGCAGCTTCGTGGTCGTCGTCGGCGTGAAGCTGAAGATCTGGTCGTTGGCCCCGTCGCTGCTACCACAGGTCAGCGTCGAGGCATCGTAGTTGCTTCCAGCAGTCGCGGTGCTGGCGCCCACGCTGACGTACTGCGCCCCGCTCGGGTTCGGGACCGTCTCGGTCGCGCCACTCGCGTTGGTGGGGTTGAACGTGCCGTTGGTGGCGAGCTCGCCGATCCCAAGTCCGCTCGTATCGATCGAGTAGTTGACCCAGCCGCTGTCGATCGTCCCGGCCGACTGGGCGGTGGCACGCGTGTCGGCGCCGGATGCTGCGGTGGCGGTGGGCGTGGTCAGCGGCGCGTCGTCCCACAGCGCGATGCTGTGGTTGTAGCTGGTGGCGTCGCCGGCCACCTCGATGCGTACGTCGGTAGTGCTGCCGAGGGTGAAGGTGTAGAACGCATCCTTGCCGCCGGGATCCGGGTTGCATTGGGCATCCGGACCGCCGTTGTCGGTCGAGACCTGGTACAGCGAGCCGGCCAGACCGCTGGTCATCGAGCTGGTGTCGCCGTTCCAGGCGGTGGTCAGGCCGATCGCGCCGACGTCGTGCTCAGTCGCCTGGGTGTCGTTGCCCGAGACCATCATCGGTGTCGGGTCCGCCTCGCCACCGGTCTGGGGGTCGCCGCTCTGGCCGTCGAACAGGGCCACGACCGGCGGGAAGGCGCTGGTGGGGTTGTTCACCGTGATCACCACCGAGGCGTCCCGCGCCGGGGTGAACTGGTAGACCATGTCGTCCGCCAGGCTCGAGCTCCCGCAGGTCAGCGTGCTGGTCAGGTAGGTGTTGGTGACCATCGCGGCGCTGCTGTTGGCGCCGACGGTCTCGATCCGGCCGTTGCTGGCCAGGGTGCCGAGGTTCTGGATGTTGTCGTTGTTGTTGAAGTCGACACCGGCCACCGCCTGGGTCTCGGTGACGTTCCCGATGCTCATGTTGCCGGTGTCGCCGGTGAGCACGACCCAGTTGCCGTCCATCGCGATGTTGTTGGCCGTCGCGTCCGCACGCCCGTCGTACTCGCCCGTCGTGGCCGTGGGCTCCGTGACGCGGGTACCGTCGGCCCACAGTGAGAGGGTGTGAGCGAAATCGGTACCGCTGGTGTCCAGCGTGACGCTGGTGGTGTCGGTCAGCGTGAAGGTGAAGAAGGCGTCGTTGCCGCTCGGGTCGGCGTTGCACTGGGCCGCGGCATCACCACCGTTGAGATCGCTGGCGTCCCAGGGGTGGCCGGCCGCGGTGTAGGTCGGCACGTTGTTGCCGGTGGTGCTGACGTTGCCGAGGTAGGTCGTGGGATCGCCCGCCGTGCCGGCGCCCCAGGCGCTCGCGAAGTCGACGTTGGTGTTGTCGGTGGTGACGTCGTCGGGTGGCAGCTCGTCCTTGCGCAGCGGCAGCTCGCCGTTGCTTCCATCGTAGAGGGCCACGACGGGTTGCCAGGCATTGTCGTCCACGTCCTCCACGATCACGCGCACGTTGGCCGAGGTCGTCGGGGTGAAGGCGAAGATGGCGTCGTTGCTGTCGCGGCTGATCCCGCAGCTGGGCGCGGAGTAGATGCTGGTGAGGTCGCCGGTGGAGGCGCCGATGATGCTGACCTGCTCACCGCTGGTGTTGCCGAGGTTCCACGGAGTGGTGGAGTTGATGTCCTGGACGCCCTCGATGAGGTCCACCGTGCGGCTGTCGATCAGCGCGGTCGACAGGTTGGTCATGTCGGCCGTCTTGACGAACCAGTTGCGCTCGATCGGCCCCAGCGGGTTGCTGCTGGCGTCCGCCAGCGAGTCGTTCTCCATCGTGAAGGCAGCCGGATCGGTGGTGACGCCGTGGAAAGTGATCTCGTAGGCGCCCTCCGGATCGGCCGCGGTGCCGCTGAGCACCACGAACCAGGTGCCCGCGTCCATCGACTTGCTGATCTCGGCGCCCGCGCCCTGGCTGCCGGAGCAAGTGCTGCCACCGTCGAGGTAGCCCTGGCTGCCGATTCCATCCTTGAAGACGCCAACCACGGCGCCCGCGAAGGAGCCGCTGAATTCGATGTCGACGGTGGTGGTGTACGGGACCTCGAGCTGAAAGACCGCGTCCGGGGCGGCCGCATCCGAGCTGCACCCCATCACGCCACCGACCGAGCTGGTCATGGTGCGGGTGCTGCCCACGAAGTGGCGGGTCATGCCGAAGATTTCGACCTGCTGCGGCGTCAGCGAGGTCGGCGGCTCGGGCAGGAAGGTTGGGTTGTCGTCCTCACAGATGTAGCGGTAGGTCTGCCAGCTGGTCGGCACATCCTCCCACTCGCCCTCCTCCGAGCGCATGCGGGCGCCAGCATTCTCCACCTGGTTGGGCTCGCCCGAGACGAAGTTGCGATAGGTGTTGGTGGCGCCGTTCTCCCACTCGCCCGGCTCGCTGGTGGGCGGGTCGGTCCAGTCCGCGTACGGGATGTCGGCCTGGAGGCCGATGTGGTGGTGCTCGGCGGTGGGACCGACGATGCCGAAGATCGCCTGGTTCTCGAGCGAGCTGCTGATGACCGCCAGGTGGTAGCCCGCATCGCGGCACATGTTGCTGGCGCCGTCCCAGGTGCGCTTGGTGTCGCAGGCCCAGTAGCGGTGGGTATTCCAGATGTACTCCGCGCAGCCGGTCTCCGGCTGTCCCGGAAGGTTGTCCACGTCGTAGAGCTGGGTCACCACCGGCGCCACCGAGCTCAGGCTGCTGAGCGAGGGCCGGGTGAACGGTGTGTCGAAGAGGCCGATGACCTGCTCGAAGGCCGAGCCATCGGCGCTGATCTCGACCTCGGTCTCCTCGGAGAGGGAGAAGCTCCAGACCGCGTCGGCGGCCGAGCCATCGGCCCCACACAGGCCTCCACCGCCGACCTGGCTCGGGTTGGCGTCGAGCACGACGGTGGGCTGCACCGTGGAGTGCTTGCGCACGAAGACCCAGTCCCACCGCATGTCGAGGGCGTTGCTCTGGGCCGCCACCGCGTTGGTGTAGTTGAGGCCCAGGGCGACCGGCTGGTTGGTGACCGCGCCCGTGACCGTCTGGTCGTAGACCTGGCTGCCGTCCGTCTCGCGAATGAAGCGCACGTTGCCGCCGTTGGCGATCATCGTCAGGCGTGACCAGGTGTCGACCGGGCCGGTGTAGGTGAAGGGCGTCGCAGCCGCGTTGACGAGGGCGCTGTCGCCCGAGGAGGTGTCCGCCAGGACACCGGCGTGGGCCCCGGGCCCACCGTAGGTGCCGAGGGCCATGTTGCCCGCGCCGTCGAGGGCGACCGAGCGGTAGCGCGCCTCGAGGACGAAGGGCTCGGAGAAGTTGGTGGCTCCGACCAGACGGCCGGTCAGGATGGTGCCGCTCGTGCTCGCGATCAGCTCGCCGCCGGCCACGGTGAAGGCCGCGGCCGAACCGCCGTTGACCCAGCGCGCGTCGAGCGCGGCGCCGAAGTCATCGCCGAAGCTCGTGACGGCCTCGATGTCGCTGATCGCCGCCTTCGTGATGTCGCCGTAGAAGAGGTCGAACTCCAGGCTCGAGGTCGCCGGGATCGAAGGCGCGACGACCCAGATGGTGGCTTCCTGTCCCGTGCTGTCGAACTTCTCGATCCACAGCGCCAGGTCCGCGTCGTTCTGGTCCCAGACGCGGATGCTGTCCTGGTTGCCGTAGTTGGCCCAGAAGTGGGTGTCGCCCGAGTCGATGTCGATGCGCACCTGGTGGTCGGTCAGGCTGGTGCCGCCGGCGTAGTTCACCGTCAGCGTCTGGGTGTAGCCGCCGAAGTCGACCGCTCCGGAGTAGAGCGACGGCGCCACGTGGTGGGCCATCCCCGTGGTGGTTCCGGTGTGGATGGTGGTGGCCTGGCCCTGGACCAGCACCGCGCGCGCGGTGGGCTGGGCCTCGTGGGTCTGGTCCACTGGAGTGGTGCTGCTGGCCGACTCGTCGAGCGTGAGGGGCGTGCCGGTGCGTCCATCGTACAGAGCCAGCACGGTGTCGAAGCCGCGGTCCGGATTCTGGGTGGAGATGCGGACCTGACCGTCCTCGGTCGGCACGAAGCGGTAGAGGGCGTCGGCCGCAGCGTCCACGCCGCCGCAGGAGGGCGCCGGGTGGTCGGCGCTCATCGAGTCCGTGCTGGCGTTGATGACCGTGATGCGGCGGTCGATCGGATCGGTCAGCTCGGTCGGGACGAGCTCGTTGATGTTGTCCTGGTTGTCGATCTCCAGCTGCGGATGGGTCGAGATGGTCAGGTTCGACAGGTCACCGTCGTAGCGCACCCAGCTGCCGGCGAGATCGGGCGAGGGCGCCGGATTGACGTCGGCCTCGGCGGCGGTGTCGTTCTCGACGGTCTGGAAGGCCGGCGCCTCACCGAGGGCCGCGGAGTCGAAGAGGCTGATCACCGGGTTGTTGGTCGAGTTCGTAGCGTCGATCTGGATCGTGGTGGTCTCGGTCAGCACGAACTCGTAGATCGCGTCCGGCGCCGAAACGTGAGCACCGCACTGGAGCTGGCCGGAGTCCACGTCGCTGACCAGCCCCGCGGTGTTACCGAGATAGCTGATCGTGCCGCCCACGCCCAGGTCGACCATCTCCGCCTGGGAGATGGCGTCGTTCGGGTTCGCGTCGACGTTCTCCTCCACGCCGAGCGAGAAGAAGTTCGAGCCGGGCCGCTGGTTGCGGTATTCGGCCAGGAGCCAGTCAGTGCCCCGGGCCACTCCGGAAATGTGCAGCTCGTCGAGGTCACCGTTGAGCGTCTCGACCGAGGACGGTCCGGGGAAGCCGCCGATCCAGAGCGGGTCGCTGCTGTTGGCAACGTTGCAGGCCTCGGTGTAGACGCTGATGCCGTCGATGTGGAAGGAGCAGTCACCACCGCTCTTCATCACCGCCACGTAGCGCCAGCTGCCGGTGGAGACCGTGATGGTCGAGACCCGCTCGGTGCCGTCGCGGTAGCTGAGCTCGCGCGTCGCGGTACCGTTGCTCTTGATGTAGACCTGGTAGTCCGCGACGGAGTCGGTGGAGTCGCCGCGCTTGGAGGCGAGCACCTCGAGACCGGTCGGCGAGCTGCCCAGGTTGACCCAGGCGCTGATGGTGAAGGCGTTGTTGTCCGTCAGGTTCTGGCTGGCGTCGTGGGCCGCGAACAGGACCGGCTCGTCGCCGCCGTTCTGGACGAAGGTCAGGGCGCCTCCGTGCAGCGGGCTGGCCGCGTCCGCGGGCTCGCGGTTGGAGTTCTCCGGCTGCAGGTCGTTGCCATGGCCAGAGGAGTCCGACTGGACCCCGGCGCCGCCGCCGTAGTCCATGTGGTAGACGGCCCGGAATTCGTCATCCCAGGTGCCGTCGGCGTCGCTGCGGTCGATGCTGCTGTCGTCGCCGTAGTAGACGTAGATCTCGGTGTCCGTGCTCGAGGAGACGGTGGGCACCCTCACCCAGGCCACCAGGTGACCGGTCGTGGAGTCCCATTCCTCGATCTCGAAGTCCAGCGTGGTGGTACCGGTGGCGTTGCGGAAGAAGATGTCCAAGCCGTCGGCGCGGGCCTCGTCACGCAGGTCGGTGTCGGTGATGTCGACCAGGAGCGGGAAGTCGGTCAGGTCCGAGCTCACCTGCGTGCTGTCGATCGTGATCTTCTTCTTCAGCGCCGTGCCCAGCGCGTTGTTCATGTCGATCGTGATCGTCTGTGACTCGATCGCGCGCAGCGGAACACCGTCGGTGCCGTCGTAGAGGGCGATGACGGTGTCGAAGCCCGGCGCCGGGATGGCGGTGCTGATGCGCACCTCGGTGTCGACCGAGGAGAAGAACTCGTAGACCGCGTCGGGCGAGTCGGCGTCGCCGGCACACCAGCCGGTCACGTCGTAGTCGGCGGCCATCATGTCGGTGTCGCCGCCGCCAACGGTGACCCGCGTGTTCCAGATGTCGCCCAGGAACTGGGCGCCCTCGCGAGTGACCGGATTGACCGACTCGTTCATGTTGGTCGCGGTCTCGGCAACCTGGATCTGACTGCTGGGCGAGAGGTTCGCCATGTCGGCGCCGTAGACCAGCCAGTTGTTGGTCGCGACCGGAGTCGGATCGGGATCGAGGCTGGCCTCGATGAAGGTGTCGTTCTCGAGCGAGAGCGGAGCCGGCTTCTCCAGCGCGAAGTCCCTGAAGAGAGAGATGATCGGGTCGCCCATCATCCCACCGCCGGTGGAAGCCGAAGCATCGATCTGGACGGTGGTCGCCTCCGGGATGCTGAAGCGGAAGACCGCGTCGCGGTTGTCCGTGGCGGCGCCGCCGCACGCCATCAACGTGCCGTCGATGTCGCTCGACATGGAGCTGGTGTCACCCAGGAAGGTCTGGGAGGGCCCACGCAGGTCTACGTTGTAGGCGTTGATCGTGCTCTCGTTGGGATTGCCGAGCGCGTCCAGATCCGTGACGGTCGGCGTCGAGCTCGGCTGGCCGCGGAAGACCGCCACCACCGGGGTGCGGCCCGGCATGTCGACCTCGAAGCTCAGGTTGGTGCTGATGCTCGGGACGACGCGGTAGACGGCGTCGGGCGCGCTGTTGGCGTCGCCGCAGGAAAGCTCGCCGGTGCCCATGTTGAGTGGGTCGCCGCTGGCGGTGTAGTTGGCGGCCATACCCGCGGTGGAGGTGTTGTCGACCGTGATCTTGGCCCGGTACGGATCCGGAAGATCCATCGCGGTGTTGCCGTGCTCGTTGAGCGCGCTCGGGTTCTCCAGCTCGCTCCGGCTGTTGTAGAGGCTGAAGACCGACATCAGGTAGTCGTTGCCGGCCACGCCGTTGCTCTCGACCACGATGTAGTAGTCCTGGCCGGCCGAGACGTCGGCATCGATCGTGATGGCGTCACCCAGGGGCACCACGTCGAGCTCGTGCCCGCAGACTAGCTCGACACCGTCACCGCCGGCAGCCGGGTCGGAGAACTTGATGCTGTACTGCCCGTTCGAGGCGGTCGCCGTGCCGGTGACAACCGCGTAGTAGGTCCTGCCCCCGACCAGCGTGTGGCTCAGGGGCAGCGCGCTCGGGGTCGGATTGGTCAGCGTGACGTCGATCCCGGGGGCGACGCCGGGCGCGTCGCACTCGATGAAGCCGGTGGCGTCGATCGTGGTGTCGAAGAGGCCGACGATGGCCGGGAAGTCAGAGCCGGCCGTGCTGATCTCGATATCCGTCGCGACCGCCGGGTTGATCTCGAAGACCACGTCCGGACCGAACTGGGTCGCGCCGCAGTCCGACATCAGCAGGCCGTCGACATCGCTCTCCATGCGCACGGTGCTGCCCTCGTAGGCGAGCACCTTGTTGTCCGGATCGCCGACGTCGTAGGCGCTGGCCGCGTCCTCGGCGGGGGTGAGCTCGGTCGAACCCCAGCTCGGGCTGGAGTCCTCACAGACGTAGCGGTAGCTGCTGGCGCAGCCGCGATCGTCCCACTCGTAGTAGCTCGCGCCCGTGTAGTAGTACGAGACGCAGTCGCTGCTCGTGCTGCTCGGCTGGCTGCTGTTCCAGCGCGCGTAGCGGCCGCCCACGGTGCTGCCACCGCTACCCCCGGTCCAGAACTGGTCGTTGTTGTCGCTCCACTGCCAGACGTTGGTGCCCACGTCCTGGGCGCCGATCCAGGTCTGGGTCGCGGTGGTGCGGTCGCGCACCCAGCTGTTCTCGATCGTGTCGTCGACGCGAACCAGGTTTCCGCCAGCCGTCACGCAGCGGCTCTCGGCGTCGGTCCAGGTGCGAGCGTTGGAGCAGAACCAGTAGAGGTGGCCGTCGCGGCTGTAGGCGGTGCAGCTGCTATCGGGCGGATTCGCCACGTTGGCCACGTCGAAGAGCTGGGTCGGCACCACGCTGCCAGAGACAGGCGGGGCCTCGTCGAAGATCGAGACCGCGTGATAGGCCGCGCCCAGGCTCTCGAGCTCGACGCGCACGGTGCCGTCCGCGCCCGGCGTGAAGGTGTAGACGTGGTCCTTCCAGCCCACGTCGTCCTTGCAGACGTCGGTCACGCCAGTGTCGCAGTTGCCGGAGCAGCACTCGGCATTCGCCGCGCAGGCCTCGCCGCTGCCCTTCAGGCCGGCACAGCTGCCCACCAGGTTGCAGGACAGCACGCCGGGCTCGTAGACGCTCGTCGTGCTGCCGTGGCCCGAGTTGGCGTTGTTGACCTGCGTGGTGACCGAGCCGACAGGATCGCCGATGCCCAAGGCGGTGCCCGCGCTGGTGTGCGTGTTGGCCACCGCGTCGTACTCCTGCACCGTGCCCGGCGAGGAGGTGTAGAGGAAGACGATGGGGTCGAAGCCCCCCAGGCCGGGCAGGCCCTCGCTCTCGTCGTTGCGCACCCAGTCGGTCACCGCGTCGGTGTCGCGGCCGCTGGCGATGCGCGAGGCGCCGCCCACGGCGGTGCCCACTCCGTCGTAGCTGGGCGTCAGGACCACCACGGAGTAGGTCAGGTCCGAGGCGCCGCCGTCGTTGACCGCGACGGAATCCACCAAGCGGTCCCAGCGATCCGGGTTGAACCCGACGCTCGGGTCGGCCTCGCCCGACAGCCCCAGCGTGGGCGCCGCCGCCCCGCCCGTGATGGTGATGTTGGCGGTCGGGCCGGTCGTGTCGGTAGTGAGAATGATCTCGTTATTGCCGCCAAGGGTCGCCGTGAGATCGGTCGTCTGGTTGTTGATGCGATCCCGAACGGCGCTCGGGCTCGACTGGGCGCCGGTGAAGGAGACCGTCTGCTCCACGCCACCATCGACGGTGAGAAGCAAATCGTCACCCTGGATGTCGGCGGGCAGGGCGACCGTAGTCAGGTCGACGATACCGGTCATCACCGCCGGATCGGTCGGCGTGCGCGGGTCGATCACGCCGTCGTCGTTGGTGTCGATGTCGGTGCCGTTGGCTACCCCGCTGTCGGCGATATTCTCGACCAGCAGAATGGTCGATGTACCGTTCTGGAGCTGATCGTTCAGGAAACCCGTCGTCCACAGGCCGCTGCCGTCGGTCTCACCCAGGGTGTACTTGCGCAAGATCTCGCCGCGCTCGGACTCGCTGTCCCCCTCGAGCACCACCAGCGTGTAGCAAGGCCAGGTGTCGGTGGAGCAGCCGGCACCATAGTCGGTGTCCGGCTGACCCGCGATCTCGATGTACTCGCGCGTGTCGGCACTGTTGTGGTCGTTGACGAACTCGTTGATGACCGGGTCGGTACCCGGGCTCGCGGGCGGAGGGCTCGAGTCGAAGCTGCGGTTGATCGCCCACGGCGTGTTGTAGGCCTCGCCGCTCACCGTCGTGCCCGTGCGCCCACTGACGTTCATGTTCAGGTGGGTATCCTTGCTCAGGCTGAAGCGGAAGTAGGAGTCGCCTGAGTCCGTGTCCATGCTGCCGCAGGACGGCGCCACTGTGTCGGCGAGGCCGGTCGTGCCGTTGGCGTCGGAGAGGATCGTGAAGGACGAGTTGGTGACGCTGATCGGGCTGCTGCAGTCCGGATCGGCGGCGTCGGTCAGGCCGTCGCCGTCGTTGTCCATCGTGTCGGTGCAGCTGCCGGTGTTGCCCAGGCCCTCGCGCGGATTGTTGATGAAATGGGCGGTCCCGGCGCTGTCGCGCCCGGCCACCGTGTCGTCCGGCCACTTCACCGGCGGCGCGCCGTCATGCAGCGAGACGACGGTCTTGAAGTTGCTGCCTTCGGTGTCGATGCGCAGGCGGGTGGGCTGGTCGACATCGAAGGTGTAGACCACGTCCGTACCCTCGGGGTTGACGCCGCACGCCACCACCGACTCGTCGTAGTCGTCACGGCCGGCATAGCCATCGGGCGTGTTCTGGGCCGTGCCGCCCGAGTCGGAGAGCAGGATCAGGTCACCGCTGTAGCTGACGTAGTCGCCGTTGATGATGCCGTCGGCGGACACCGAGCGCGCGGTGTTGAAGGTGTCGTTGTCGTTGCCACTCGCGCCCACCAGGATGTGGCGATCCACGCCGAGCGTGCCCGGGTCGTCGGGCAGGTCGGAGGGCAGGCCCTCGTGCAAGGACACGGTGGTCCCAAAGGCCGACTCCGAGCTGTCGATCACGATCTGGGCATCGACCACCGGGCGGAAGGTGAAGAGCACCTCGGTGGTAGCCCCGTCGGCCCCGCAGCCGCTGATGCCGCCCAGGTGTCCGTCGCGCTGGGTCGCCGTGCTGCCCAGGTACGTCAGGTAGGTCAGGTCGGGGCCCGACGGAATCTGGACGACGTCCTGCGTACCGACGTTGACCGGCGGCTGAATGGCCGAGGGCACGCCGCGGTAGAGGCTGAGCACGACCGGGAAGGCGGTCGCCGGGTGCTTGAGGTTGCTGGCGCTGGTGTAGCTGGCGTCCGAGTCCGTCGTCACGTTCATCGCGAAGCGCATCTGGGTCGCATCGCCGTCGCCATCGCCGTCTCCGTCTCCGCCGCCCCCGCTGCCGCCGCCGGACACCATCCCGCCGAAGCCACCGCCGCCACCGCCACCGCCACCGATCGGGCAGTTCGTGTTGCAGGCGATGACGTTGTTCGGGCACATGATCACCGCGCCGGTGCAGCTGGTGAAGGAGCAGTTGTTCGCACCGCTGCAGTCGATCAAGCAGGATGACCCACCTCCACAATCGATGTCGCAGTTGTTGGCGTTGCGGCAGTCGTAGAGGCAGCTGGAGGCGTTGCTGCACTGCGTCTCACAGTTGTTGGCGTTCGTGCAGTCGATTCTGCACTGAGCGCCGTTGGTGCAGTCTCCGGTGCAGGTGTTCGCGTTGCGGCAGTCGACGTCGCAGTTGGCTGTGTTCGTGCAGTCGACGTCACAGTTGTTGGCCTGACGGCAGTCGGCGTCGCAGAAGCTGCCGTTGGTGCAGCCCACGGTGCAGTCGTTGCCACTGCCGCAGGTCTGCGCCGCTCCGCCGCCGCCCCCTGACTGACAGAAGATATTGCCCCAGATGTCAGTCACCGCGGTGGTCCCGGGTGGGCAGCCGACGCTGAAGCGGTAGACCACGTCTGGCGCGGCCGAGTCGGCGCCGCAGCCGGTGATGGCGCCCGGGATGTCGCCGGACATGTAGGTGGTGTCACCCGAGACCACCGTGAACTCGTCGTGGATCTCGCCCAGGTTCATGGCGGTGGCGAAGGCCTCGGCCTGGGTGGGCGTGAAGCGGGCAATACCACTGGTGGTGATGCTGCCGTTCATGTCGTAGCTGGGCGCGTAGCCCTGGTCGTAGCTCGGCCAGTAGTGGTCCTGCACCGAGGGCGGCCCGTTCTGCATGGGGTCGTCGGTGAACATCACGACGATCGGGATCGCGTCCTCGCGGAAGCACGGATAGCCGAAGGTGTTGGCCTCGCATCCCAACCCCAGGCGCTCGGGCACGGCCATGGAGTTGTGGCCGAAGTAGTGCCCGCGCCCGGTGAGCACCGAGTAGAGCCCGATCATCGAGCCCTCGGGATAGTCGTAGTTGCCGTTGGTGACGAAGCGCCCGATGGCGTCGCGCACTCGGTCGACGTCGTTCGTGATGTCGACGTAGTGCCGGAACGACATCTCGTCGCTGTTGCCGTGGTCGTCGGCGTCGGAGCAGCAGCCTGGATTGCCGTCGTTGAAGGGGATGTCGATGAAGCGACCGGCGCCGAAGAAGGAGCTGCCGACCAGGCAGCGCACCGCGCCCACCACGCCCTTGTCCTTGAGCTCGTTGTCGGGCAAGCCATCGAAGTCCAGATCCGGGCAGTTGGTCTGGGCCTCGTTCGTGCAGTAGGTGACCTGCTGGGTGCGGCAGTTGTTCTGGTTCTCGGCGTCGACAACCGCGAGACACGCGTCCTTGGTGGCGCCGCTCTGACCCTCGCAGCAGTTCTTGAGCAGCGCGCACTCGACCACGTTGCCGTCGGTCATCGACGCCTTGAGGTTGTCGCGCTCGCCAGCCATCGAGTTCGACATGTCCATCAGGAAGTAGACGTCGGCGTTCTGGACCTTGAAGCCGATCTCGATGGAGTTGCTGCCGGTATCGCCGATGTCGAGGACGTGGAAGATGGTCTGGTTATTGGTCCCGTCCAGGGGCAGGACGTTTCCATCGCAGTTGGCACCCGCGTCGGTGCCGATGGTGTCCGGGGTGCACTCGTCGACTTCGTCCGGGATGCCGTCGCAGTCGCTGTCGTACTGGGAGCCGCCGGTCAGGCAGCCGGCCACGGGGCCGTTGATCTGACTTGGACAGAAGC
>JAPPOT010000745.1 GCA_028817855.1 Myxococcales bacterium | reverse complement strand
CGGCTGCGCCACCGTCGAGGACGGAACCCCCGACTGCGATGGCGTCTGGAGCGCGGGCGAGGACGGAACCGCCGACTGCGACGGCCTGTGCACCGGAGAGGACTCCGGCACCGACTGCGACGGAACCTGCGACGAAGGGGAGAGCGGCAGCGACTGCGACGGCAGCTGCACCGGCTCGGACTCGGCGACGGGCGCCGACTGCAACGGCGCGTGCGAGGCTTCCGAGGACGGCGCGGACTGCGACGGAACCTGCGATGATGGTGACACCGTGGGCAGCAGTGACTGCGACGGCGCCTGCAGCGCGGGAGAGACTGGCCCCGACTGCAACGGCACGTGCGACGTGGGTGAGACCGGATCCGACTGCGACGGAACCTGCGACACCGGCGACACCGGCAGCGACTGCGACGGAGCTTGCAACGGCGCGGACTCCGGTACCGACTGCGACGGAACCTGCGACACCGGCGAGACCGGTGACGACTGCGACGGCGCCTGCGACGCCGGTGACGCGGGCACCGACTGCGACGGAACCTGCGACACCGGCGAGACCGGTGACGACTGCGACGGCGCCTGCGACGCCGGTGACGCGGGCACCGACTGCGACGGAACCTGCGACACCGGCGAGACCGGTGACGACTGCGACGGCGCCTGCGACGCCGGTGACGCGGGCACCGACTGCGACGGAACCTGCGACACCGGCGAGACCGGTGACGACTGCGACGGCGCCTGCGACGCCGGTGACGCGGGCACCGACTGCGACGGAACCTGCGACACCGGCGAGACCGGTGACGACTGCGACGGCGCCTGCGACGCCGGTGACGCGGGCACCGACTGCGACGGAACCTGCGACACCGGCGAGACCGGTGACGACTGCGACGGCGCCTGCGACGCCGGTGACGCGGGTACCGATTGCGACGGAACCTGTGATGCCGGAGACGCCTCGGGCGGCGACGACTGCGACGCGGTCTGCACAAGCGGCGAGGACGGCTCGGTGGACTGCGACGGCGTGTGCCGACCCGGCGAGGCTGGCGGGCCCGATTGTGACGGCGTCTGCGGACCCGGGGACATCGCCCCCGACTGCAACGGCGTGTGCGCGATGGGCGAGGAGCAGACGATCGACTGCAACGGCGAGTGCAGCTCACCCGCCGAGGACGGCACGACCGACTGCAACGGCATCTGCGACGCGGGCGAGAGCGGCTCGGACGGCTGCGACGGCGTCTGCGACGCGCCCGACCACGCCGACAGCGCGGATTGCAACGAGCTGTGCGTGACCGGGGAGACCGGCCCGGACTGCGACGGCGGCTGCGACCCCGGCGACGAGGGCGGCGGCCCCGACTGCAACGGGCTCTGCGAGCCGGTCGACTCCGGACCGAACGCCGACTGCGACGGCCAGTGCTTCATGGGCGAGGGCGGGAGCTCCGACTGCAACGGGCTCTGCGGGGCCTCCGACGAGGCCGGAGGCCCGGACTGCGACGGGAACTGCGATCCCGGCGAGGACGGCAGCCCGGACTGCCCCGCACCCTAGGCGGTCTGGCAGGAGCGCAACATGCCCCTGCTTTTGCGCGGGCTCTGGTCGGCCTCCCCGACGAGACGCCTGCGCACGGGCGTTCGGACCAGGGCACGCGCACGGGCAGGTTCGGGAACCGCCGAGACGAGCCCTACTGGTAGCGCGGCACGCTGGAGTCGACGTCCTGCGACCAGCGGTCGATGCCACCGGTGAGGTTGTAGACCTCCGTGAAGCCTTCCCGCAGAAAGCGCTCGGCGGCCTGCGCGCTGCGCATGCCGTGGTGGCAGTAGAAGACCAGCGGGGTGTCCTTGGCGAGGTCGGCCAGGCGCGGCGCGGCTTTGTCGAGCAGCTCGCCACCCTCGATGCGGGCGGTGGCGTACTCCTCCTCGGTGCGCACGTCGATCAGCTCCAGCGGCTCGCCGGCGTCCAGCTTCGCCTTGAGCTCGGCCGGTGTGAGCGTCTGGACGCGTGCCGGCTCGTTGGGATTGTCGAGCTTGAAGCCGCCGCCCTGCTCGTCCGAGAAGTCGATGGTGATGCCGTCGGCGCGCTTGGCACTCATGCGATCGACGAGCACTGTGATGCCGCCTGCGTCGACCTGGTAGTCACCCGGCTTGGGCTGGTCCACTGCCAGCTCGTACTCGAAGCGGGTGCTGACCGCGAGGCGCAGCATGCCGGGCTCGTCCTGGGTGGCGGCCTGGAAGGCGGCCTTGGCGGCCGCCGTCACGATGACGCTGGGCTCCTTGGCGGTGTCCTCGACGCCGAGCACCTGCTGCAGCTCGCCGGCGATGTACATCTCGCGGACGATGTCGCAGCCGCCGATGAACTTACCGCCCACGTAGAGCTGGGGGATGGTCGGCCAGCTCGAGAAGTCCTTGATGCCCTGACGGATCTCGGGCTCCTTGAGCACGTTGACCGTGTGGTACTCGGAGACGAGCTCGTCGAGGATCTGGGTCACCGTCGCCGAGAAGCCGCACTGGGGGAAGTGCCGCGTCCCCTTCATGAACAGCACCACCTGGTTGCCCGAGATGACCTGCTCGATTTCGCTCTTCACGCTGTCTTCGAGTCCCATGGACCCTGCTTATGGAGCCCCTGGGCCGGCCCGTCAACCGGCCGCGGTTGACGCCAGGGGCGCGCGGACCGATAGGAAAGGGTCATGATCTCGGGGCGAAGACACCTGGAGCGGGCAGCACCGGACGTGGCGCTGGCGCGCGGGCAGGTGCTCTGGCGTTCCGTGACGCCGGAGCGGCCGGTGGTGCTCTACGGCGCCGAGCTCGAGTCCCCCGCCCTGTGCCTGGGCGCCTATCAGCACGGCGGCCACGCGCTCGCACGCGGCGCCCTCGAGGGCGGACGGATGCTGCTGCGCCGTCGCACCGGCGGCGTGGCACTGCAGCTGGGGCCCGGGACGGTCTACCTGGCGATCGGGCTGCTCGGGCCCTCGAGCATGATGGCGTGCCCGCCGGGGAAGCTGCTCAACCGCAACGTGCGCGGCACGCTCACGGGGCTGCGCCAGCTGAAGCTCCCGGCCCACTACTTCGGCCGGGACTTCGTGAGCGTGGAGAGGCGCCCCGCGTCGTACGTCGCATGGCGCGAGGCGGCGGACGGCCGAGCGCTGGTCGAGCTCTTCGTGGCCGTCACCAAG
>JAPPOT010000155.1 GCA_028817855.1 Myxococcales bacterium | reverse complement strand
GTTTCCGAGTCCGCAGCGGTGCGAGGATGAAGAGGTCCTCGGACAGGTCCAGCCGGACGGCTCCGCGATCTTTCGCCTGCGGTGGAGTCGCTTCCGACCGGGCACGAGTGAGGCCGTGGTGCGGTCGAGGTCGGCGCCCACGCGCCCCGAGGATCCGCGCGTCACGGTCACACGCTCGCCGTCGCTGGTGTGGGTGCGTAGCGAGCCCCCGTACAGCGGCGACGGTACCGAGTGGCCGCGGGCGGGCAGGTGGCGGTGGCGCATCCGTCCGTTTTGCCACCCGGACTTCAGCAGCGAGAGCGTCTTTCCGCCCGAGGGCAGGAGCGTCGCGATCGAGCTCACGGCAGACCCACTGCGAGCCGCTTCCGCCGGCTTGGGCAACGTCGAGCTCGGCCCACTGCACGAGCGCTGCCCGGAAGTCGCGAGCGCGCTGCGCTACGAGGTGGATGCCCTCGCAGCGATGCTGCGGGCGCAGGACCTTCCCACCGGCCCCGACCACTGGATCGCGCGTGGGCCGGAGGGCTACCTGACGGTGACGGACACCGTCGAGCTGGACTCCATGGCGGGTACGAGAGCCTCCTTGGAGCTCCAGCTGCAGCTCAATTCGCACTACGTGAATGCCGCCCTGTTGCGATCGCTCGACGCGGCCTGGGCCGCGCCGTGGGCAGAGCCCGAGCGAAGGCGCAGCGGTCTGACGCCGACGCTGGTTCTGCACAGGCCGGGTGAGGGCTTTGGGCCCGACGCGCTGACGGTCAGGAGTGACGGATTCCGCACCAGGCGACCGCTGCTGGCCGCGCTGCGCGGGCTGCCCATGGACGCGCTGTTGCAGGGAGCGGCCGTGCGGCAGGTCGGTCTCCTGGCCATCGTCCACTACACGCGACAACAGGTCTCCGGCTGTCCGGGTGCCAAGCCGACCACCGGCACCGTGCGGTCGGTCACGATCGAGGTTCGGGTGGCGACCACCGGTCGCCGGATCGCCCGCAAGACGTTCGAGGCGGCCCAGCCTTCGTGCGATCAGGTGCTCGTCGCCTCGGACCGTTGGCTGGGGCCCGACCTGTTCAAGGGCTGGCCGGACTTCTCGCGAATGCGGGCTTTCATCGAGCGCCAGGCGAGCTCGCGCTGACTCGCGAGCCTCCAGCACGAGCCACGGTCACCCCGCGAGGGAGTTGCGGTACGCCGCCGGGGTGCTTCCGGTCCAGCGCTTGAAGGCGCGGTGAAAGGCGCTCGGCTCGCTGAAGCCGAGCAGGAAGGAGACTTCGGCGATCGACATCGAGCGATCGCGCAGGTGGTGCTCGGAGAGCTCGCGGCGTGCGCGGGCGAGCAGCGCCTTGTAGCTGGTCCCCTCGTCCTGCAGCTGTGCCTGCAGCGAGCGTGTCGACATCGAGAGGTCGCGAGCGACGACGGCGATGGACGGTTCCTCGCCGGCCACGCGCTTGAGGAGCGCGTCGAGCACGCGGCGGCTGAGGGGCAGCTCGTCTTCAAGGCGCGAAAGCGCGCGCTCGCACAGCTGCTGGAAGTGCGCCTGCAGCGCGGGCTCACGGTGCACCACCGGCTTGTCGAGGTCGGCATCGTCGAGCCACAGGCCGGTGCGTCCGGCGTCGAACTCGCACGGGCAGCGAAAGACGCGCGCGTACTCCGCGCTCCAGCTCGGCTCCGCGTGGGCAAAGCATGCGCGTCGCGGCGCGATCGCCTCGGCGCTGAGCACGCGCAGGGTGCTGATGATCGCCGCGGGGCTCCACTCCTGTGCCAGGGTCGCGATGGCCGGAAGCCGCATCTCCACCATCTCGAGCCACGCGCCGTCCGTGCCGGGCTCCCCGAGGCGCCAGATGAATGCGCCACCGATGACCTGCTGGTAACGGCAGAAGAGCTCCAGTGCGTCGCGCAGGCTCTCGGCGTTCATCACCAGGTACCCGACCAGGCTCAGCTTGGTTGGGTGAAAGTGCTCACCCAGCCACAGCCCGTAGGAGGGCACCGGGGCCGCGGCGGCGATGCTCTCGATCAGGCGGATGGCGCGCGCGAGCTCGATCCGTCCGTCGGGGTCCTCGAGCTCGGCGGGATCGATCCCCGCGGCGTGCAGGTGCGGCCCCGGGTCGAGCGAAAGGCCCAGCGCGGCCCCCACGTGCAGCTTGACGGCTCCGACCGAGGCGTCGGCCATGGGCGAACGCTAGCATGGGCGCCAAAGTGCTTGAAATTACGCGCTTCTACGGCTTTGCGTCGAGGGTCAGTCGTTCTGCGCGTGCGGTCACGGTGGGTGCGCGCGCGGGCCGCTAGCTTGGCCCCATCAAACGACGCGAGAGGAACGACACCATGAAGAACAACCGCAAGAAGATCGCCACCGTCATCGCCGTGCTCGGCATCATGATGCTGGTCCTGACCCAGGGGGATTCCATGTTCGAGCTGCGTACCGAGACCGAGATCGCCGCCCCGCCGGAGGTCGTGTGGGCCGTGCTGACCGACGCGGAGAGCTTCGGTGACTGGAACCCCTTCATCCACGAGATGGACGGGGCGCTGCAGGTCGGCGGTCAGCTGCGGGTGACGGTCGGCGCGCCCGGCAAGTCGCGCATGACGTTCAAGCCGCAGGTGCTGACCGCGGACGAGAACCGCGAGCTGCGTTGGCGTGGCAAGCTGCTGGTGCGCGGCGTCATGGACGGCGAGCACGTCTTCGAGCTGCAGCCCACCGAGGACGGCACCCGCTTCCTGCACTACGAGCATTTCAGCGGGGTGCTCGTTCCCCTGCTCAAGGGCATGCTCGAGCGCGACACGCTGCCCGGGTTCGAGGCGATGAACGAAGCGCTCAAGGCACGGGCGGAGGCGCGGGTGCTCGCTGCGCGGTGACGCGGGCTACCAGTGATCGGCAAGCGCGGTGGAGAGCCAGCGGGCGAGGGCGGCGTTGACCTCGATGGGCTTCTCCTGGGCCATCCAGTGACCTGACTCCACGGTGACCTGCAGCAGCTGCTCGCAGTGGGCGCGCATCGGATCGGCCAGGCGCGACTGGAGGGTCTCGCAGACGTTGTCGTACTTGCCGTGGAGGAAGAGCACGGGCATGGGCTGGCGCGCGGTCTTCGCGGCTCTCGCTGCGTAGGCTGCGTTCTGCTCGCCGTTCATGTGCCAGCTGCAGGGGCCGAAGAAGCCGCCGTTGCGTCGCGTGAACGCGGTGGGCGAGGGCTTTCCGAGGCCGGACGGTCACCCGAGCGAAAGAGCAGCTTCACGGTCGCGCGGACATCGGCCTCGAGCTCGGCGCAGGCGTCGGCGAAGCGCTCGCGGTGGAAGAGCTGGTAGTCCCACTGGCCGCCGGGAACTCGGCCTCGGAGTAGACGGAACGATCGGCGAGCTCGATCGAGCTCTCCGCGGTGAAGCCCTCGGGTTGGTGGGGCACGCAGGGGCTCGCCACGCCCAGGCAGCGATCCGGGTGGTGCTGCGCGAGGCTCCAAACCACCGGTGAGCCCCAGTCTTCGGCAGCGGTGTTCGGTCTCGGATTCGGTCGCGGACTCGGGCACGGGCGGCCCGAGCAGCACCGCCCGCCGCCCGCAACTCGGTTCCCTTACCGCCTAATTCTCCCGCCTAGTGTTCATTCCGCACAGGGAGCTTCCGGTGCGGCTGCCAAAGAGGATGCACATCTCGCCGGTGTCGACCTGGTTTGCAAAGCGCAGGTTCGTGTCGAGGCGGTTGGTGATGTCGCAGACGAAGTGGATCTCGTCGCCGGGTCCCACTTCCAGCAGGCCGCTGCTGGCGCCGTCGATCCGCGCGTCCAGGTCGGCCACCGGGTTCTGGGAGATGCTGTCGTACTGATAGGTCGGCATGTCCTGGTACTCGAAGGACTCGTAGACGCTCTGCACCTCGCCGTTGGCACGCTCGATCCAAGCGCCGAAGCGATCGGTGTGGGAGTGACGGTGTCCGTTGAGCGTGACGATGCGGGTGTTGCCGGTCACGTCGCAGACGTAGTGCAGCTCCGCGTGCTCGCCCGGCCCGATGGCGAAGAGGTCGGCCGGATTGCCGAAGATGCCGATGCCGCCGAGCTGCTCGGTGATCTCGGAGGCGTCCTTGAACCAGATGTTGATCCAGATCTCCCTCAGCATGGGCTCTTCGCTGAAGTTGAAGTGGTGCATGTTGTACTGGATGTTCTGGCCCGCCGGCATGGTCTGACCGTGGCCGGCGTTCTCCGGCGGAACCTCGAGCGTACCGGTTGGGCGATCGGAGTCGGGACGCTGGGAGCCGATGATGCCCTCGGCGCCGAGGCCAGTGTCCTGGCTGTTGGTCCACCCGCTCTGGCTGCTGCCCGTCATCGTATTGATGATGTGGTGCGAGCCGGTGCGCATGCGCAGCACCTCACGATAGAACGAGAAGGCCTGATCGTTGGGCACGCTTGCGTAGTAGTTCTGCGTGACCTCGGTGCCCGCTGGCAGCACGAAGCCCAGCACGCCGGGGGGCACGCTGGCATCCGGGTTCTCGTAGCTCTCCGGGTGCACGCCGATCTGGATCCCGAGCTCGGGGTCGGGCGGCAGGATGCACCACTCGTCGCCCGGCCAGCCCGTGTCGTAGCTCGGGTCGGCGTCGATGCAGCGGATCGAGTAGGGGTTGTTGAGCACGTTGTGGAAGGGCGCGCAGGTGTTCGGGAGCACGCTGCCGCCGGGGCTGTACTCGAGGCCGAGCACGTCGAAGCCCTTGCAGCGGTCCGGGATCTGGTCGAGGGGCGTGGTCGGATCGGTCTCCGCGCCGGCCGGCAGATCGGTATCGTCGGTCGCGTCGTCACCCATCATGTCGTCGACCGGCGTGTCGTTGCCCGGCACGTCGGTGGGCTGATCCATCCCCGTGTCCACCGGCGGGGTGTCATCCGCGGGCGGCGTGGCCAGGTTGCCGGCCATCGGCTGGTCGTTGCCGGGCACCACGAGGGGCGTCTCGTCGCCGGAGCCATCTTCACTGCTGCACGCTCCCAGCACGAGCGCGAAGAGGCCGATCAGGGCGCCGTGCGCCTTGGCGTTTAGGGACATCTCTCTACCTCCACCAGCAAGACCCACCAACCAACCGCCGCTAGTGTGCGGTCAGCCCAATCGACACGCAAGACGTGTCCCGGTGGGTCAAGCGCTCCGTCCGGTCCGGTCAGCCCGGAGAATAGGAGGCGAATTGCACAGCTCCAGCCCACGGCGACCGGCAGACGTAGTGGCACCGCTGCGGGTTCCCCTCGATCGGGTCGCTCAGGGCCGGCTCGAGGGGCGTGCGGAGGGGGGCGTCGACATTCGCGGCGGCGCGATCGAGACGTCCGGGGGCGGGGTGCCCACCAGCTGGTGATAGACGCGGATCGTGGCGAGCATGGTGAAGGGCAGGCTGACGGCCAGCCCGAAGCCGCAGGTGGCGCCGACCACCACCGCGTTGATGCCGGCGATCACCAGGACGAAGAGCAGGACCGCGCCGAGGTTCTCCATCGCCAGGTCCTTGCTGCGGCCCAGGGCGCTGGCGAAGTCCTCCCCCTCCGCCACCAGGACCGGCGCGAAGAGGAAGAGCACATTGGTGATCAGCACGCCCACGCCGAAGAGCAGCGCGCCGGCCTGCAGGGCGAGGCCGACGACGATGCAGTCCAGCGGGCGCTTGAGCGAGTCGAAGGCGTCGGCGGTGCCGATCGCCTCGTTCGAGATCACCGTCAGGCCCATGCGAGCCTGGCCGCCGAGCACCAGCCCGTAGGTGACCGCGCCGACCACCGGTGCGATCGGCGTGGCGATCAACCAGAACACCGCGCAGACCGCGCCGACGGCGACCATCTGCACCAACGTGGCGACGAAGAACGTCCCCGCCTGGCGGGTGAAGGCCTCGGCGGCCAGCTTCAAGGACTGCCCCAGGTCCATGCCATCCCTCCCTGGCGCACCCATTGTCGGCCAAATCGCGGCGATGGCAATGCCACGGGCGCGACTTCGTTTGGCCGCGTACGAACTTGCGTCGTGGATGGCTGGAGGAGACCGGATGCGCGCGACCGGCTCAGGGGTCGCCCTCGGGGCGCACGCCGCGCAGGACGCCGGCGGCGGCGCGGTCGAGCAGGCCGTCGATCACCTGCATGCACTCGCGGTTGCCGTCCTGGGTGTATTCGGCGAGGCGGGCCTGGCACTCGGGCACCCGGGCGAGGAACGCCTGGAGGGTCTCGGTATCGATCGCCTCGGCGTGCATGCCGTAGCCCTCGCGCTGCAGGTAGCGCGCGTTGATCACCTGCTCGAGCTGGCCGCCGACCGGGACCGAGAGCATGGGCTTGCGCAGGTAGACCGCCTCGCCCATCAGCGTGAAGCTGCCGCCCGAGACCACGGCATGGGCGGAGGCCAGATCGGCGATGAAGGTGGCCTCGTCGAAGGGGCGGAAGCAGAGGTTGCCGTCCTGCAGGTCCTCCTGCAGGTCGCGGCGCATGCCGTAGATGCGGCACGGCAGCCCGCAGCGCTGCAGCACCTCGGCCAGGGCGCCGTGGCCCTCTGCGGTCTGGTAGACCAGCAGGTGCTCGCCCTGGCTGGGCTGCGCCTCCAGGATGTCCGGGCGAAGAATCGGTGGCACCAGCGTCGTGCGCTTCGGTTTGCGCAGGGGCGGGCGAAAGAAAGTGGCGATGACGTAGTGGTCGGAGAACGCCAGCTTGCCCTTGATGAAGGTGCGGGTGAGCTCGAACTCCTTGCGGATGCCGTCCAGGATCTCGGCGTCGTGCTGCGCCCGCGGGATGATCTGGGCGTTGTCGACCGAGATGATCGGGATGCGGTGCGTGATCCCGTACATGTGGGACCAGGACTCGAAATCGCTGATCACGACCTCGGGTGAGAAGTCGGAGACCAGTTCGAAGTAGGCCTTGATCTGGCTCGGCAGGGCGGCGGTGCCCTTGAGGGCGTTGGAGATGATTGTGCGGGCCGGGCGCGCGCGGTTCTCCTCGTAGATGATGTGCATGCCGTGGATGCGATGCACCTCGGGGTAGCGCTCCGCCAGGAAGTCGGCAGCGCGCGAGGAGGCCATGATCTCGACCTCGTGCCCGGCCGACAGCAGGTGGTCGAGCACCACGCGCGAGCGGATCGCGTGGCCCATCCCCTCGCCCACCACGCCGTAGAGCACGCGCATGGGTGGATGATAGCGGATCGCGCACAAAAAAACGCCGCGGAGTCGGGCCGCGGCGTTCCCCCCAGGTGGGGCCGAGCACTGGGATGGGCTGCCCGGCCCCGCGCTGCTGCTCGCGTCACTTCTCGTCGCGCAGCTCCACGAAGCTGGTCTTCGACAGGTCGAAGAGCCACAGGGCGTCGCCGAAGCCCGAGGGCACGCTGTCGAGATCGGTGCTGCTCGGGTGCTGGACCGCGACCACGAACTGGCTGGGGCGACGCGGGTTGAAGATCATGCCGGTGGCCTCCGAGCCCGCGACCCGGATGCTCAGGAAGTGGTCGACCGACTCGGCGACGCCGTCGCTGTCGGTGTCGCGCAGGAACCAGATGTCACCGCCGGTGGAGGAGCCGTTGGGGGCGTCCTCGATGATGTAGATGTTGCCGAAGGCGTCCTGGGCCAGGTTGTCGGGAGAGTTCAGCTCGCCGGTGGTCGGCGCGAAGCCCAGGTTCTTGGGCGTGTCCGCGTCGCTGGCGGCGACGCGCACCATGGCCTGGCTGTCGCTGAGCATCTCGACCGAGTAGATCGTGCGCTCCGAGGTGGCGGCGAAGTACATGACCTCGTTGCCGCTCGCGAGCTTGCCGATCTCCATGTCCTCGGGCCGGCCGTACGGCGTGCCGTTGACCTCGTCGGCGGCAGGGCGTCCGCCGCGGGTGTCGTCGTTCGCGCGCGGGTCGTTGGTCGGGCCGTTGCGGAAGGGGTCGACGCTTGTCAGCGGGTTGCCGTCGGGGTCCGTGATCGGGACCCACGTCGCGGCGCCGGTGCGCGTGGCGCCCACGTTGCTGTCGTCGTTGTAGTTGTCGGCCGGGTTGCCGTCGAAGGCGTCGACCACCAGCACGAAGGTCTGACCCCGGGTGTAGTCGCGCGGCTTGGCCATCACGAACTTGTAGATCGAGCCGGAGCGCCACTCGTCGACGAAGTAGAGCGTCTTGCCGTCAGCGCTGAAGCGCAGGCCCTCATGGGCGACGTTGGCGATGCTCTCGAGCTCCCGCACCTGGATGCCGGCGGGGCTGGCGAAGGGGTTGAGCACCTCGAGCACGCGCCCCTCGCCCGACCACTCCTCGGCCAGCAGCAGGGTCTTGTTGGGCGTGAAGGTGGAGGGGTCGAAGGCGGCGTAGTCGGCCGTCCAGTCGCCCTCGGCGCCGCCCTGGTCGCCGGCAAAGAGCGTCACGGTCTCGTCGCGCCGCATGTCGTAGCGCGAGACACCTGCGCCGAAGGGGGTCTCGTGTGGGATGAAGACGTAGCGGCCGCGGGGGTCGAACGCGACCATGTCCCACATCGAGGCGGAGCGGCCGACGCCGGGGACGCGTACGACGCTCTGGCCGATGTCGCCCTCGATCTCGTCCATGCTCGTGAGATTTTCCTGGGTGATGTTGGCAGGGGTGATCCAGGGCTGGTTCATCTCCTCGTCGCTGTTGGCCGCCGTGACGGGTGCGGACTCGGTCAGGGGCACGAAGAAGGGCGGCGTGCCGGCCGACGCCACCGATGCACTGGCGGCGACGGCGCCGGCGGTGACACCGGCGGTCATGAGGGTGCGGACTTTCTTCAACATTGGGCTTCCTCTCGGGTTTGCGGATTCGGACTCGGTACTGCGGTGCGGTTGGTGGTCGGGTGCAGCGGCTGCACCCGGAAGAGCGTGGTGCTCAGCGGGCTGCGCTCCAGTCCAGGCGGATGTCCCAGCGGTGGGTGCGTTCCCCTGGCAGCGTCGGAGTCTGCTCGTTGTCGATGGCGTCGTAGACGTTGACCGGCGCGACCACGGTGGCGTCGCGGCCGTGGATGTAGTCCTGGTCCTCGACGATCAGGCGGTAGGCCTTGTTGAGCAGCATCGCGCGCTCGCGCGACGGCGCGATCAGGTCGTAGACGTCCCTGGCCATCGCGAGCTTCGCGGGGTCGAGGGCGCCATCGGTGAAGAAGCGCGCCTGCATCTCGGGGTTGCTGCGGAACTCCCCACCCCCGCCTGCGCGCTCCAGATAGGTCGCGATCTCACCGCGCTGCTCGCCGACGTTGGGCGCGTCGGGCATCCCGCGCAGGTCGATGTAGCCCCAGCCCGCGGCGCCATCGACCTTGCGCGCGAAGCTGAAGACGTTGTCGATCGTGGAGCCGATCGACGTGTGGCAGCCCATGCAGAAGAGGTTCTCCTCGAAGCTGTTCCAGCGCAGGCGTCCGGCGCGGTTCTCGATGAAGCCGGTGATCACCCAGCCCATCTCGTTGTCGAGCCCGTGCTGGCCGCGGTCGACGTAGCCCGGCAACTGGCCGTCGTCCTTGGCGTAGGCCTCCTGCAGGTAGGCCTCGTGGAGCTGCGGCAGCGTCAGCATGAAGCGCTTGCGCATGTAGCGCAGCTCCTTCATGCGCCTCGGGACGTGCACCCCGCCCTGGGCGTCCAGGCCCAGGTAGCGCACGCTGTGCAGGAACTCGGTGTCGAGCGGGTAGAGGTGGGCAAGGCTGAGGTGATCGCGTGCCGCCCCGACGTAGCGGCCCACGCGGGTGATGCGGTCGATCACGCCGAGCTCGCCGTCGCCGTTGAGGTCCTCGCCGATGGCGCGCTCGTCGACCGCGCGCACGGTGATACTGGACAGGCCCTTGATGTTGGCCTCGAGCAGCGCCAGGTTGGCCTTGTAGATGTCGCGGGAGTAGTGGCCCCCGGTCGTGGTGCGGTAGGGCTCGGGCAGCCGGATCATCACGTCGTCGGTGGCGCCGTTGGTGGGCCAAAAGGTGCTTGGCACCGGCTTGTAGTTGAAGGCCACCCAGTGGCTGCCGTCGCGCGCGAAGCCCTCCTCGTCGAATGCCTCGGCCGCGAGGTGTAGCTTGGCGAGGTCGGGTACGTAGCCCTTGAACCCGGCCTTGCGCAGGCGCGGCGCCAGCTCCGAGTAGTTGTCCTGCTCGACCCACGCGAGAATCTCGTCGTCGGAGATCGCTGCCGCGCGGGCGCTGCGGTCCTCGAAGAGGTTGTGCCAGCGGTTGCGCGTGCCCAGCTCGCTGAAGCTGTAGGCGCGCTGCAGCTCGCCGTCGTTCATCGTGTTGGGGCGGCCGACAACCTCGTCCTGATGGCAGACGTAGCAGGGATTGTGCTGCCCCTCGGTGCGCGTGTAGCACATGGGCGGCACGATCGCCTCGCGGTTGTAGATCGTGTGCAGTGGGTGGACGGGCGGCCGCGCGGGCACCACGGAGTCGTCGCTGCGCAGCAACAGCAGCACCTGCTCGTGCAGCGGCTGTGCCGTGCGGTCGTTGCGGACGACGTGTCCGTTCGACGTGGGCAGTGCGCGTGGGGCTGGCCGCGCGACCGGCACGCTGGGGGTGGCCAGGGCGCCAGAGCAGGCGGCAGCCACGAGCATTGCGAGGGCGGCAGCTGCGGCACCGGGGTGGCGTCGCGCGCCGGACTGGAGCTGGGGATGGGCGTCCATGGGCGAGGGGCAGCCTAGGACCGCGAGTGGATCGGTCCGGCGAACGCTCGGGGACGGTTGTGAAAATGGCAGCGGGCAGCGGATGGCGGCGGTGCTTCGCCCATCGCGATCCCGGGTTCATCTCAGGGTGACCGTGGGCATGGCCAAGATCGGTTGCCCCGATGTGGTGGTCAGTGGCGTTGCCGGAAGCGCACGCAGGGCATGGGGAACCTGAACAACCTGGGTCCGTGGAGCACTCGACGGAGTGGCCAGCCGTCCCGGTCTACCCCGGCCCGCATGGCGGCGCGCCCGGCCCGCTCGTGTATGCTTGCCGGCCATGGGGGGTCAGCGGACACGGCTCGAGCCCGGGCAGGTCGCCGGTCTGCTCGATCGGATTGTGGATACGGTCGCCGATCCGATCTTCGTCAAGGACGAGGAACACCGCTGGATCGTCGTCAACGATGCCTTCTGCGACTTCATGGGTCAGCCGCGGGAGGCCATCCTCGGCAAGTCCGACTTCGACTTCTTCCCGCGCTCGGAGGCCGAGACGTTTTGGCGGAAGGACGAGGAGGTCTTCGCGAGTGGTGAGGTCAACATCAACGAGGAGCCGTTCACCGACGCGGGTGGTCGCACTCACACGATCATCACCAAGAAGGCTGTCTTCACCGACGATCACGGCGCGCGCATTCTCGTCGGCGTCATCCGCGACGTGACGGATCTCAAGGATGTGCAGCGCGCGCTCGAGCGTGCCCACGCGGATCTGGAGCGCCGCGTGGAGCAGCGCACGCGCGAGGTCGAGGACACCCAGGCGCGGCTGCGGCAGGCGCAGAAGATGGAGGCGGTCGGGCAGCTCACCGGTGGCATCGCCCACGACTTCAACAATCTGCTCGCGGTCGTGATGGGCAATCTCGAGATGATGCTGCGCCGCCACGGTGCGCACGACGGCATGCGGCGGCTGGCGGTGCCCGCGCTGGAGGCGACCCGCCGCGGGGCTACCCTGACCCAGCGGCTGCTGGCCTTCTCGCGTCAACAGACGCTCAAGCCGCGTCCGACCGACGTGCGAGACCTGGTCGATAGCATGCTGGAGCTACTGCGCCGCGCGCTGGGTGAGGCGATCGCGATCGAGGTCGACGGTGGCGTCGGCCCGCGCGTCGCTGCGGTCGACGCGACGCAGCTCGAGACCGCGATCCTGAACCTGGCGATCAACGCCCGCGACGCGATGCCCAGAGGTGGCACGCTACGCATTCGCGTCGACGCGGTAGAGCTGCGCGATCGGGGCTCCCTCGAGGGCCTCGCCCCGGGGCGCTACGTGTTGCTCGAGGTGGCAGACTCCGGCCAGGGCATGGCGCCCGGCGTGCTCGAGCGCGTCTTCGAGCCCTTCTTCACGACCAAGGGTGACGAGCAGGGCAGTGGGCTGGGCCTGAGCATGGTGTACGGCTTCATCCGCCAATCGCGCGGGCACGTCTCGGCGTCCAGCTCGCCAGGACGTGGGACGGTCTTCCGTGTGTTGTTGCCGGAGGTCCCCGACAGGCCCGGCTCGGCACCGCCACGCGCCGCTGGTGGTTCCGACGTGCCGATTGGTCAGCGCGAGCGCATCCTCGTCGTGGAGGACGATCCGGCGGTGCGTTCCATGACGGTCGCGCTGTTGCGTTCACTCGGCTACGAGGTGAGCGAGGCCGCCACCCAGGGCGATGCGCTCGATCGCCTCGAGGAGATGGAGGAGCTGCACCTGCTGCTCACCGACGTGGTGCTCGCGGGCGGCGGTCGGGGCGACCACGTGGCGGCGGCGGTCGAGCTGCAGCGCCCCGGAGTGCCGGTGCTCTTCATGTCGGGCTACGCGCACGACGTCCTGGGCGAGCGCGCCCGCGGGCGCGACTTCCGCCTGCTGACGAAGCCGTTCCAGCTTCACCAGCTGGCGCGCGCGGTACGCGCCGTCCTCGATGGCGACTAGAGCCCATCTGGTGGGCTCTGAACGCGGCGCCGCCGGTGCGCAGCACAATTCGATGGTGTTGTAGCGCTCCAGTGAGCCCGTGCGTATGATGCAAGGGGCATCAGGCGTGGCCACCGGTCCGGCCCGCCGCTAGCATACGCGCCGCCGTGCGACTGATCCTCGTCTTCGGAGTCGTCGGGCAGTTGCTGCGCTACTTCAGCGCAGCATTCAGCGCGCCCGCGATCTTCGCGCTTGTCGAGGGCGACTACCGGACCTCCATCCACTTCGCCTTCGGTCTGGCGCTGACCTTCGTCGTGGGTACGGTCTCGGCACGCGAGCACCGCCGCGACACCCGCTTTACGCGCAGCGAGGCGCTCGGGGTCGTCTCCCTGACCTGGCTCACGACTGCGATCTTCGCAGCCGTCCCGTACCTCTTCGAGGGGCTGTCCCCGGTCGACGCCCTGTTCGAGTCCATGTCCGGGCTGACCACTACCGGTGCGACGATCCTGGCTGACTTCGAGGGACACAGCCGTGCCTTTTATCTGTGGCGCGCCATGTCCCAGTGGTTTGGTGGCGTGGGCGTCATCGCCCTGTTCGTGGTGGTGCTGCCGCGCCTCGGCATCGCCGGGCGCCAGCTCTTCTTCGCCGAGGCCTCGACGGCCCCGTCGGAGGCGATTACGCCGCGCATCCGGGATGCGGCCACGCGCCTGTGGATGCTCTACGGGGGCGCGACGCTGGTGGTGATTGTGCTGCTGCTGATCTCCGGGCTGTCGCTCTATGACGCGGTGCTGCACGCATTCACCACGGTCTCGGCCGGTGGCTTCTCACCCCACGGCCAGTCGATCGCGGGTCTCGACAGCGCCGCCGCCGAGTGGATCTTCGTCCTGTTCATGGTGCTCGCCGGCATCAGCTTCACGCTGCAGTACAAGCTCGTCACCGGCAGCCCGGTCTCCGCCCTGGCCGATCCCGAGCTGCGCTTCTACCTGGCGACCGTGCTGTGCGGCGTGCTGACCATCACCTGGATCCTCGGGCCGGGTGAGCCCGACAGCCTGCGCCAGGCGGCCTTCCAGTCCGCCAGCGTGATCACCGGTACAGGCTACGCCAGCACCGACTACAACCGCTGGCCCGACGGGGCGCGGGCGATGCTGGTGTTGCTGATGATCATCGGCGGCTGCGCCGGCTCGGCGGCGGGCGGGCCGAAGGCGATCCGCTGGCTGCTGGTCGCGCGGCGCATCCAGATCGAGATCAAATCCGTGCTGCACCCGCGCGGCGTGATCCCGCTGCGCTACAAGGGCCAGCCGGTCTCCGACCCGATCGCGCGCGCGGTCTTCACCCTGGTCGTGCTCTACATGGGTGGCTACTTCGTCAGCGGGTTGATCCTGGTGCTGCTGGGCTCCGACCTCGTCACGGGCTTCAGCGCGGCGCTCGCCTGCCTCGGCAACATCGGCCCGGCCTTCGGTCCGGCCGGCCCGATGGGCAGCTACGCCGAGTTCTCGGACGCCGCGAAGCTCCTGCTGACCTTCGACATGTGGGTGGGCCGACTGGAGATCGTGACCGTGCTCGCGCTCTTCCATCCCGAAGTGCTCAAGGGCCTGCGCCTGCGGGAGTAGCCGATGCCGACCCTTCCCGAGTGGCTCGACCCGGCGCTCGCGGCCGCCCTGGCCGTCGGCTCCCTATTGTCGCTGATCGGCGGCGTCGCGCTGGTCCCGCTGGTGATCACGCGACTGCCCGCGGACTACTTCGTGCGCGGCCGCGCCGAGCGAAAGGCGGCGCGGCGCCACCCCCTGCTGCGCATCGGCCGCCTGGCGCTGCAGAACGCGGTCGGCGGCACGCTCCTGCTCGCGGGGATCGCGATGCTCGTGCTGCCGGGGCAGGGGGTGCTGACGATCCTGGCGGCCCTGACCCTGCTCACCTTCCCGGGCAAGCGCCGCCTGCAGCGCCGCATCCTCGCACTGCCCGGTCTGCATCGGCTCGTCGACGCGCTGCGTCGCCGGGCGGGCAAGCCCCCGCTGGAGCTGGGGCGTCCACACGAGTAGCGGGTCGTGCGGCGACCCAAGGCGCAGAGACCATCGCGGGCGCGGTGTATCCTGTCAGAGCGCGGCTGCGCAAGGGTGCGCGATGTGGGACGATGGCGCCGTGAATGCCTGCGGGCCCTGCGCCGTTCCAACCTGGGGTGCCCGCTGCGAGCGAGCCCATGGAGACACGGAAAATGCCTAGATTTCTGCTGCTCGTCTTGATTGTGATGCTGGCCGGTGCCTGCAAGGTGGGCTCCGGCTCGTCGGCCCTCGACGATGACGACGACTCCTCGACCGTGGATGAGGACGATCCCTCGAGCGCCGGGGACGGCGACTCGACGGGCGATCCGATGCCGGACTCCGGCGA
>JAPPOT010000167.1 GCA_028817855.1 Myxococcales bacterium | reverse complement strand
CTTAGGCTTTTCCACCAGCCACCCCCTCCCTCTCGACCTCGCTCTCGCCTTGATCCTCCTCCTCGGACCCGGTCTCGGATTCGGATTCGGATTCGGTCTCGGCCTCGGTCCCCCGATCCCTAGGCACGAGGACTTGTGACCAATGCTCAGTCGTGCTCGTGCTCGTCCGCGGTGCTACTCCACCTTGCCCTTCACTTCGATCGCTCCGGTTCCGAGTGTGTAGGAGGTGTTGCGGCCCGAGTGCGTCGAAGAGCTTCGAGAGGCACGCGGCCAAGACCACCCGGTGCGCCGATGCGGAGCGTGACCCGCGGCGGCTGACCCTGCTCGACGTGCAGGGCCACGCGCCCGTACTCGGCGGGAGCCCCGCGGATGCGCCCGTCCCCGGCGATCTCGAACCTCGTGTCCTGGTGGGCGCGCGTCGTCGCCGGCGTGAAGGCGACGGCGAGCAGCAATACGGGCCCGAGTGCCAGGCGGGTGGGCATGGTGGAGGCTGGCATGGGCTCGGGCTTGACGCTGCCGCGCCATGGGAGGGATGCTCGAATCGATGGGGAAGGTCGTTCGCCGCTCGGACTACGGCACCGGAGCCTACCGGCGCCGCATCCTGCTCATCGCGGGGCAGGGCGAAGTCAGCGGCGAGCTGGAGGACGACTTCCACCACTTCCGTGCGGTGCTCGAGCACGACGGCCAGCGCGTAAAGCGCGCTCGGGGTGAGGCGCTTCGCGTGCCGTGGACCACGTGCCCGGGCGCCGTCCGACCGATCGCGCGCCTCGAGGGTCTGCCACTCGCGCGCTCCCTGCGCGCCGGGGCCGCCCACACGCCGCCCGCGGCCCAGTGTACGCACCTCTTCGACGCCGCCCTGCTCGCGGTCAGCTTCGCCAGCCGCGGCCAGCCAGGCCGACGTTGCTGGGACGCCACCGTGCCCGACCGCAAGCAGGGCGCCACGAGCGCCACGCTCGAGCTCGACGGTCAGCGCGTGCTGCAGTGGGACCTCCAGCGCTGGAGGATCACCGGACCGGAGCCCTTCGCCGGTCGCAAGCTGATCGGTGGCTTCGGCCGCTGGGCCGAGGAGAGCCTCGAGCCCGACCTCGCCGAGGCGGCCCAGGTGCTGCAGCGGGCGGTCTATATCGCGACCGGCCGGCGCAACGACTTCGAGCAGATGGAGCGCGCCGTCGATCACGTCGACACCATGGGCGCCGCCTGCCACACCTTCGGCCCCGAGCAGGTCGAGCAGGCGCTGCGCGTGAAGGGCAGCGTCCGGGACTACAGCCTCCAACCGGACGCCCTGCTGCGTGTCCAGCCCATGCCGATCGATCCCGGCCCGGAGGCGATGTGAGCGTGAAGACGCTCGTGCTGATGCGCCACGGTGAGGCCGGGGATGCCCCCCGCGACCATGCGCGCCCCCTGAGCGCGCGCGGGCGCCAGCAGTGTTGCGGGACGGCCGCCGAGCTCGAGCGACGCGGGCTCGCCATCGATCGCGTGCTCAGCTCGAGCGCGGTGCGCGCCGTCGAGAGCGCGCAGCTCGTGGTCGAGACCCTCGGGTTGCCCGACGCCATCGATGTGCGTGAAGAGCTCTACCTCGCGGAGCCGGCGACCTACGCCAAGGCGGTGCGGGGTTGCCGCGCAGACATCGCCACGCTGCTCCTGGTCGCCCACAACCCGGGGCTGTCGGATCTGGCGAGTCGGATCCAGGGGCGCCACGTGGGCCTGTCGACCGCAGCCGTCGCCGTGTGCGAGCTGCCGATCGCCGACTGGCGCGAGCTGCTGGCGTAGCCACACCCTCCGGGCCCGGCTATGATCACCCCATGAGCCGTGGACCGATGATCCTGCTCTTCGCCGGCGTTGCCGGGATCGCGTATGCCCTCGCGCACGCCGCCGCGGGTGACGATCGTTGCGCCGAGCAGTGCGAGGAGCAGGGCTACGACAATTCCCAGTACACGGCTCCCATCAACGGCAACAAGGCCAAGTGCGCCTGCGTCGCGGAGGATGGCAGCCACGTACCGATGCGCGAGAAGTAGCGCTCAGAGCTGCCGACATCGCCTGACTGTCCCGTCCCCGCGCGTCAGTGCTCGTGTCGGTGATGGAGGTCGGGCCGGTGGGGGTGGGCGTGCTCGACCTCCTCGTGGGTGTGCTCGTGGGAGTGCCAGCGACCGCGTGAGACCGCGCCCTCGTGCCCGTGATCGTGATGGCCGTCGTCGTGCCGGTGCCAGTGCCGGTGGGTGACGCGCGCGTGCCGGTGGGCGTGCTCGTGCCGCTCCCGGTACCAGAGCCAGATGGCGCCCCCCATCAAGGCCGCCGCCGTCAGCTGCGCCCCGTGGACGCGCTCGCCCAGGGCAACCCACGCGAGCCCCAGGCCCCACGCCGGCGCGGTCGAGAAGATGATCTGCGAACGGGTGGCGCCCAGATGCTGGGCGCCCGCGATGTAGAGCAGCAGCGAGGCGCCGTAGCTGAACATGCCGATCACCAGCGCGAGCCCGACGAAGGTCGCGTCGATCGGGGCGTCGCCGTGCAACCACAGGCCCAGCCCGGTGTTCACCGCTCCGGCGACCACGCCCTTGGCGAAGGTGATCTGGGCCGGCGAGAAGCGGTCGATGACCGACGTCAGGTTGTTGTCGAGGCCCCACGCGAGGCAGGCGAGGGCGACCAAGAGCCCCGCGAGCCCGCCACCGGGCGTCGCGGGCGAGAGGATCGCGCTGGCGACCACGATCAGCCCCACGGCCACCCAGGCCGACCGGCCCAGGTTCTCCCTGAAGAAGGCGCGGGCGAGCACGGCGGTGGCCACGGTCTCCAGGTTCAGCCAGAGAGCGACGGAAGCTGCGGGCGCCATCGACAGCCCGGTGAGCAGCAGCACCGGGCCGACGATGCCGCCGAAGACGACAGCGCCACCCAGGCGCAGCCCGTTGCCACGATCGATGCGGCGCAGGGGGGCGAGATCACGCAGCGCCCACGGTGCCACCGCGAGGGCGGCCCCCAGGTAGAGCAGGCCGGAGACGAGCAGCGGGCTGAGGGAAGCGAGCAGGGGCTTGGACGCGGGGGTCGAGGCGCCGAAGAGCGCCGCCGACAGCAGGCACCAGACCAGGGGGGCCGTGGCACGGCCCGCGCGATGGGAAGACTCGCTCAACCGCGACCTCGATCGATCTAGGCATGGCGGGCTGGAGGCGTCAATGCGCGCTCCCCGTGGCTCGCTCGGTGTAGGGTCGCGCCATGGCAGAGCCGCCGATCTACGCCAACAACGCGGGCACCAGCTGGCCCAAGCCGCCCGGGGTGGTGGAGGCCGCCGCCGCTGCGCTGGACGCTCCGCCCGCCGAGGGACTCGCTGCATTCGAGGCCGCGGCCGCCGCGGTGTGCGCGCTCATCGGGGTGCCCACCTCCGAGCGACTGCTGCTCACCCCGAGCTGCACGGGCGCGCTCGGCCTCGCGCTCGGCGACCTGCCGTGGCAGCCGGGCGACCTGGTGCTGACCAGCGCCCTCGAGCACCACGCGCTCGCGCGCGCCGTCGAGAAGCTCGAGCGCGAGCGCGGTGTCGAGCATCGCGCGCTCGCCTATCGACCGGGCGCGACGATCGATCTGGAGCAGGCCCGACGCGTGCTCGCGACGGGACGCGTGCGGCTCGTCGCGGTCACACATGCCTCGAACGTCACGGGGGAGCTGCTCCCGATCGCCGAGCTGGCGGCCCTCGCGCGCAGCCACGGTGCCTTGGTGCTGCTCGATGCTGCCCAGACGCTCGGTGTGATCGATCTCGACGTCCAGGAGCTCGGCGTGGACCTGCTTTGCTTTGCGGGACACAAGGGACCACTGGGACCGCACGGCATCGGCGGGCTGTGGGCCGCGCCGAATGTGGCCTTCGAGTCGCCCTGGGCGGTCTGCGAGGTGGGGGAAGGGCGGGGGGCCTGCAGTCCCTTTCCAGGCTACTGCGACGTGGGCTCGGTCAACCTGGCTGCCGCGGCCGGGCTCGCGGTCGCGCTCGACTGGCGACGGGAGCACGGGGGCGCGGCCTGGGCGCGCGCGCTCGAGCTCGCGCGGGAGCTGCGCGAGGCCCTGGCCAGGCGCGGTCATGTATATGGCGGCGACGGCCCGCATACGGCCACCCTGTCGGTACGGCTGGATGCGCTGCCCCTGGCGCGCGCCGAGCCGCACTTCGCGGGGGCGGGCATCGCCGTGCGTGCCGGGCAGCACTGCGCGCCGCTGGCGCTCGAGGCGTTGGGCACGCCCGAGGGCACCCTGCGTATCAGTCTGGGACCGTTCAACCGTGACGAGGACGTGGCCGCAATCGTGGACGCGGTCGACCGCCTATGACCTGGCTGTGAGGCGAAGCACGTTCGCCGGGGTGCGCCCTTCTGGTACTGTCCCGCGCCATGCGTAACGTCACTTGCATCTCCGTCGCCGTCGCGGCCCTGGTGGCTTGCCAGCCCGCGGCCGTCGAAGAAACCCCACCGCCGGCCACGGCCGGCTCCGAAGTTCCCGCCCAGCCCGCGCAGGACGTGGTCGGCGAGGAAGTCGAGTACGAGTCCGGCGGCGTCAAGCTGCGCGGCTACATCGCCTGGGATCGCGCCCAGAGCGGCCCGCGCCCGGGCGTGATCGTGGTGCACGAGTGGTGGGGCCACAACGAGTACGTGCGCACACGCGCCCGCATGCTGGCGGCCATGGGTTACACGGCGCTCGCGATCGACATGTACGGCGACGGCAAGAACACCACCCATCCCGCCGACGCCAAGAAGTTCATGGGCGAGGCGCTCGCGAACATGGACGCGGCGCGGGCGCGCTTCGAAGCGGGGCTGGCGGTGTTGTCGGCCCACGAGACCACCGACCCGGCGCGCAATGCGGCGATCGGCTACTGCTTTGGTGGCGCGGTCGTGCTGCACATGGCGCGCTTCGGCGTCGACCTGGACGCGGTCGCGAGCTTCCACGGCAGCCTCGGCACCAAGACGCCGGCCGAGGCCGGCGGGGTGGCGCCGCGCGTGCTGGTGATGACCGGCGCTGCCGACCCGATGGTGCCCGCGGAGCAGGTCGCAGGCTTCGAGCGCGAGATGACGCTGGCGGGAGCGAGCTACGAGCTGGTCAGCTATCCCGGCGCCGTCCACGCCTTCACGAATCCCGGCGCCACCGAGCTCGGCAAGCAGCACGGGCTGCCGCTCGCCCACGACGCGAACGCCGATGCGGACAGCTGGCAGCGCCTCGGTGCGCTCTTGCAGACCACGTTCGCGGCACCGGAGCCGAGCGCGGAGGACAAGCAGAAGGCCGCCGAGGCGGCGAAGAACCGCGGGCAGCTCGCCAAGATGGAGGAGGACTCCAAGAAGGAGGCCGCCCGCTGGACCGCCGAGCTGCGCGAAAAGGCGAAGGCTCTGGCGGAGACCAAGCACCGCAGCACCGCCGCGGGGCTCAAGAAGATCCTCAAGAGCGAGCATCGCGCGCCGGGCAACGCCGACCGCGACAAGTACCGCAACCCGAAGAAGACCCTGGCGTTCTTCGGCGTGAAGCCGAACATGACGGTCTTCGAGTACGGCCCTGGCGCCGGCTGGTACACGGAGCTGCTCGCGCCGCTGCTCGCTGCGGAGGGCAAGCTGATCGTCAACAACGGCGACCCCAAGGGGCCGGCCGAGTCCCGCGGCACCTACTACGCCAAGCGCTTCCAGAACTTCCTGGACAAGGCGCCCGAGGTCTACGGCAAGATCCAGACGATCACCGTGACCGACTCGACCAAGCCCGCGCTCGGTCTCGACGGCACGCTCGACATGGCGCTCGTGATCCGCGGCTCCCACGGCTGGAAGCGCCGCGGTGCCACCGCCGCGTGGCTGGCGGAGATCCACAAGGCCCTCAAGCCCGGCGGCATTCTGGGCGTGGTCCAGCACCGGGCGAAGGCGGACGCCGACCCGAAGGCGTCGGCCGAGAAGGGGCGGCTGCCCCAGAAGGCGCTGATCGCCGAATTCGAGGCCGCCGGCTTCAAGCTCGTCGGCAAGTCCGAGGTCAACGCGAACAAGAAGGACACCAAGGACCAGCCCGAGGGCGTCTGGACCCTGCCGCCCAGCCTGCGCCTCGGGGATCAGGATCGCGAGAAGTACCTCGCCGTCGGCGAGAGCGATCGCATGACCCTCAAGTTCAAGAAGGTCGCCAAGTAGCGCGCGACGCGTGCTTCTGTCGCGCTCCACCCGGTCACATGCGGTCGACCGCGTTGGTCGCGCGGGCGGCGCTGCCCCTGCCCCAAGTCCGGCTTGCCCCCGCCGGACACCCGGCACACGCTTCGCCGATGCGAATCGACCCCGGCGTCAAGCAGCGCTACGAGAATAGCGACGAGGACGCCCGGCTGTGGCAGCCGGGCGTCGGCACCCTGGTGCGGCTGCGCACCTGGGACATCCTCGAGCGCATGCTGCCGCCGCAGGGCCGCGTGCTCGACGTGGGCGGCGGCCCCGGCGCGCACGCGGCCTGGCTGGCGCGGCGGGGTTACCGCGTGGAGATGCTCGACCCGATCGAGCGCCACCTGGAGCTCGCGCGGGCGCGCTCGGCCGAGCAACCGGACGCCCCCTTCGAGGTCCGCCGGGGCGTCGCCGCCGAGCTGAACGTCGAGGACGGCGCGGTCGACGCGATCGTGATGCTCGGACCGCTCTACCACCTGGTGGACCGCGCCGAGCGAATCGCCGCGCTGGAGGAAGCGCGGCGGGCCCTGCGCCCTGGGGGCGTGCTCGCGGGTGAGATGATCACCCGCCACGGGTGGTTGCTCGACGCCACGCTCAAGGAGCGCCTCGACCAACCCGAGATGTGGGAGACGATCGAGCACTCGATCGCGACCGGTCTCAGTCAGCCCGACGCGGACAACCTCGCGCCCGGTGCATTCTGGGCCTATTTCCATCGTCCCTCCGAGCTCGCCGAGGAGCTCGCCGAGGCGGGCTTCGAGCAGATCAGCCTGCACGGCGTCGAGGGCTTCGGCTGGCTGCTCGGCGATCTGGAGCGGCGCCTGGAGCAACCCGAGGGCATGCTGCGCGCGCTGCGTGCCTGCGAGTCCGAGCCCTCCCTGCTCGGGGCGAGCGCTCACGCCATCGGCCTTGCGCACAAGCCGCGCTAGGCCGGTCGCGCCGCCGGTTGCCGCGCGAAGTAGGCCCAGCTGAGCGCGAAGCCCACGGACGCGCCCACGGCCGTCGCGTAGCTGAGGCCGATGAAGAAGGGCAGCCAGCTGAGCGCGATCAGGTCGGAGTTCTTGAGCAGGAGCAGGGCGACCGAGCCTGCGTAGCCCGCGGCGTCGGTGACGTAGATCATGAAGACCGCCGTGCCCACGTGGCGGGTCATCGCCATCAGCCGGTCGAACAGCACCGAGCCGAAGGGCACGTAGCCAAGGTAGAGCCCGGCCCCCACCAGCACCATCCAGGCACCGCCGCCGAGCGCGCCCACCTGGAAGGCGAGCGTGGCGACGCCGATCAACACGCTGCCGGCGAGCATCAGCCCGTGCACCAGGAAGAACGCGCGCCGGTTCTCGCGCACGACGTAGATCAGTCCGAGGCAGAGCAGCACGAAGAGCGCGATCGGCAGCTCGGAGAGGGTCATGACCTCGGGCTCTTCGGCGTAGCCGAGCGCCGACCAGATCTCGAAGGCGAAGTTGTCGCGGAAGTCGCGGTAGGCGGTCAGCAGGACGTAGAGCAGGGTGAGGGTGCCGAGCCCGAAGGCGTAGCGCTTGAAGAAGGCCCAGCGCTGGGCGCGGTCCATCGGCTCCCGCCGGGTGCGAGCGTGCTCGTCGTCGGTGTCCGGTGCCGGCAGGCAGCTGAGCAGCCAGACCGCGACCAGGAACGGCAGCAGGAAGAGGGCGCCGGTGACCGCGGGCATCCACGCTTCGGGCACACCCCAGCCGATCACCCAGCGCCCCACCGTCTTCACCGCGCCGCTGGCGACGATATAGGAGACGCTGAGGCCGGCGCCGAGCAGCTCGGTGGTGCGGCGGCCCTCGAGGAAGCCGAAGACCAGACCCCAGACCGCTCCGAGGGGCAGGCCGTTGAAGAAGATGGCCACCACCTTGAGCTCGTTGGGCAGCGCGCCGACTCCGACCAGCGCCAGCTCCGCGACTCCAATCAGGCTGACGAGCGCCAGGGCGCGCCGCGCGGGGGGCAGCTCCGAAACGAAGCGGACACCCAGGTATTTGCTCAGTGCGTATCCGAGCACCTGGGAGATCACGAGCGCGATCTTCAGATCGCCACCAAAGGCCCCCTCGCCTTCGAAGGCCGCAGCTGCGTAGGGCTTGCGAAAGCCGTACATGCAGAAGTAGGCGGTGAAGGCTGCGCTCACCGAAAACACCGAGAAACGTAGGGTCCCGGCGCGCTCGAGGGCGCGGGTCAGCCGCTCACGCATGACGCGTCCATGTCATACATTTCAGCATATGAGTTCGCCTCCCTGACCTGATTCCGAGACACCAAGACAGAGGGGGGCGTGTCCGTTCGGGTCCGCCCTAAAACACGGAGAATTGACCTGCTTCACCTCTGCCCATACCGTGGTCATCGCTGCTGTAGGGGCTTGGGAAGGCACGATTTGAACTACACAGAAAACCGATGGGACGAGATGCCTGCAGAGTGGGTCGCGCGCCGATGGGAGCGCGCGGCCGTGCCAGCGATGGCGGCCTGGGCAAATCGAACTGCTAGCGATGCCATCGACGGGATCGTCGTTCTCTATCACGACGGCACGATCGAGAGCTTGCTCAATCATCCGCTCCCCGTGGAGCTGATGCGCGAAGTCGTCGCGCTCGCCCACGACCGCTACCACCGACGCTCCTCGGGCGTGCGGCTCGCGGTCGACGTCGCCGAAGAAGACCTCGGCGCCTCCGCGGGTATCGTCAGTATCAACAGCCGCCGCCGCTCGGGCTAGCAAGCCGGAGCGAACACGGTCGGCCGCTGCGCGCGGTGCGAGCGCACCGCGTGCGGCGCTCCGGTGTCACTCCGCAGCGATGATTCGAAGCAGCTTGCCTGCCGGGTGTGTGCCCTTGCCCGCTCCGCAGCTGCCGTAGGTCGTGACGTAGAAGTGCCCGTCCGGGGCCTGCGCTACGCCTGTCATGTAGCGGAGGTGGCCGACGTGGACGTCGTGCACGATCTCACCGGCGCCGTCGACCTCGAGCACGCGCAGGAAGCCGGAGCACATGTCGCCGAAGAGCAAGCGGTCATCGAGGACCCCGGCATAGGGATCGGCGTCGGAGCGCTGCGGGTCATAGAAGTCGGCGAGCCAGCCCACGCGCCGGGTAGTGGCGGCGGCGTCCAGGTCATCGAGCACGTAGGGCGCGTCGTCTTCCTGCTCCCAGCTGACGATCGGGTTGACGCGACCCTCGCATTCGCCGCGGCACGGGCCCTCGTGGTCGGGCCAGCCGTGGTAGCCGCCCGGCACGACCAGATTGATCTCCTCGACGCTGTCGGCGCCCACGTCGCCCACCCACAGCCGCCCGAAGCGATCCATCACGCCACGCCAGGGTGAGCGGAAGCCGTGGGCGTAGAGGTCCGGGTTCTCCTCGTAGGGGTTGTCGGGCGCCGGCTCGTAGCCGCTGCCCTCGGGCTCGCGATTCGGCACCACGCGCACGACCGCCCCCAGGTTGTTGTCGCGCTTGTGGCCGTTGTCGCCCCAGGTCTTGTCGCCGAAGAGCGCCCACAGGTGACCGTCGGGGTCGAAGCCGATCGAGCCTATGTTGTGGATGCCGTACTCCGAGCGCGACTCGCTGACCACGATGATCTCGGTCATCGAGGCGGCGGTCGCGGCGTAGTCCTCGGGGTCGAAGTGGAAGCGAAAGACGCCGCTGCTCTGCTGCGACAGGCAGATCGACAGGTAGAGCAGGCCGTTGTCCTGGAACTCGGGATCGAAGGCCAGCGCGATCAACCCACAGTCCCGCCCGTCGAAGACCTCCGGCGCCTCGAAGCTCCCGATCAGCTCCGCCCCGTCGTCCACCAGGCGGTAGTGCGCGATCCGGCTGCGTTGCTCCAGCACCAGCAGCTCGTCGTCCGATCCGGGCACGAAGGCGAGGGCGGCCGGTCGGTCCAGGGGCTCGGCTAGCTCGAGCTCCTCGGTGGCGAGCACGATGTCCGGCGGCGCGCTGCGGGGAGCGCCCGCGTCGACCCCCGGGGGGGCGTCGGGCGCGTCCGGATCAACGGCATCGTCCTCGGCCTCGCTGCAGGACCAGAGCAGCGCCGCGGCGAGCATGGAAAGCAGCCGTGCCCGTGACATGGGCGGACGATAGCACGCGTCGACGCGTTCAACCGCCGCAGGTGTAGGCGCCCTCGGGGAGCTCCGCAGGTGCGTCGGGCGAGGCCGGCTGACGGTAGTCCTCGCGCGCGCTCGACATGCCGCGGGCGACCGAGCCGGGCCGGGAGTACCAGAAGCTGGCGGCGTCGTAGGTGACGTCGACCGGATCGCCCCAGTGCCGTACCTCCATGTCGAAGCGCAGGCTGGAGCGGAAGCGCAAGGGGTCCAGGACGTGGAAGCGGTAGAGGGTGGAGGGGCCGAAGTTCTGGCGTTCGCTGCTCAGGGGCTGGCCGATGTAGGGCGAGGAGAACTCGGCGTTCGAGCACCAGGCGTAGCCGTAGTAGTCCTCGGTGCCGGTGCCGAAGTGACTGGGGAAGGGCTCGTCGTCGATGTAGATCTTCTCGTCGCCCTCGCCCCACCAGCTGGGCGCGGGATTGAGCACGTTGAGCACGTTGCCGACGTAATATCCGTCGCCCTGCAGGTCCGCCAGCAGCCAGTCCGAGGGCGGTTTGCTCGCGAAGGTCTCGGGTGCGCGCCAGCCAGCGTGAAAGAGCAGCGAGCGCTCGTCGAATGGCGCTGGCCGGTGGGTGGCGGCTACCTCGAAGCGCTGCGCGCGCTCGCCGGTGGCGCGCAGCGCGATCCGTGCGCGCTGCGCGAACGGCATGGGCCAGCGCGAGCGTAGCGAGCCATCGGCGTCGACGAGCGCGGGCAGGCTCGTGACCTCGCGGGCGGCGACTGCATTCGCGAAGAAGTCGCCGAGGGGCAGGGTGGCGGTCTCCTCGCCGTCGAAGCTCAGCACCAGCATGGTCTCGCGCAGCACGCGCGCGTCTCGCGTCTCGGGCTCGATCCGCAGCTCGCTCAGCACGCTTCCCCCCACCGCCGCCTCGAGCTCGAGGGTGGCTTCGGCGTCCGCGGTGTCGAGTGTGGCTTCGGCGAGGTCGCCGGCGGCGGCAGGCGCCCCGGCGGGACGCTCGAGCGCCTGCGCCACGGCCTCGAGCATGCAGTCGGCGGTGCTCAGCGCATCCCGCCCGTAGCTCTCGACCGAAGTGCCATCCGCGTAGCGTCGGTAGCTGATGTGGTAGTAGACGAAGGCCTCGGCATCGCTGCTCAGGGTCACGCGGATGCCGCGCGCGAACGGCACCGGAAAGTAGAGGTTGTGGCCGCCCGCGGCGATCGAGCCAAAGGGTGCGCGCATGGGCTCGACGTCGCCGCGCAGCAGCGCGCGCATCTCGGCCTCCACCGCGGGCTCATCTGCCCCGTCCAGGTAGATGCGCATGGTGCCGGCGGGCGTGGCGGACCACATGCGAGTGAGGGCACCCGGGCCCTCCACCTCCAGCAGCACCGTCTCTTCGCCCGCGGGGAAGGTGCGGAAGTCCCGGTTGGCGTACCAGGCCTCCTCCCCGGGGGCTGCGTCGTCGGAGCTGGGGTCGTGGCTGCTCACGAAGTGGCTGCTGTACTCGGGGTCAGGCAGGCGCGTGAGGTGCTCGAGCTGGACCATCTCGCGCAGCAGCGCGTCCACCGTCACCTCGGCTGCGACGCTCGCGTCCTGCCCGAGCGGGCAGGTCTGCTCGACAGGGCTCTGGTCCGGCACCTCGTGCATGCGGGCGTCGCACCCGAGCAGGCAGACCGCGGCGGCGGTGATCAGGCTCCTCATCTCGGTTCCACCAGATCCAGCGTCCAGGCGACACCGCCCCCGAGCTGGCTGAGCTCGTCATCGCGGGTCACGCCCACATCATGCCCGAAGAAGCCCAGCAGGTAGAGCTCCAGGGTGCCGTGGGCCACCTCCAGGTACACGCCGCCGCGCAGCGCCAGGCGGCGCTCGTCGTGCACCTGACCGCTGCCCAGGATGCCCGACGCGGCAAGCGCCGCGAAGGGCTGCAGGCCGAAGAGGAGCGGCGTGGGCACACGCAGGTTGATGCCGAGCTGTCCGCCGAGCGCGGTCGAGCCCTCCAGGTCCTCGCAGGGCGCGGCCAGCCGTGTGCACGACAGGACGTAGAGTCGGGGCGTCGCGCTCGCGCCGAGCTCGAGCAGCCCCAGGTCGAAGGAGGCGCCCGCCGGCAGCTCGAATAAGTTGAGGGCGAGAAAGCCCGGGGCCGAGAACTCGTGGGCGGTCTCGTGGTCGCTCTCGTGCGCGATGCCGAGCCCCAGCCGGTAGCGTTCGCGTTCGCCCCAGCCGTGCTCGACCCCCGCGCTCAGCAACCCGCGCCAGTGCTGGTTGGGCAGGGGCTGGTCGGAACCCGGAGGCTCGTGCAGCTCGATCATCGGGGTCAGGTGGGCGGACCAGCCGGGGCGCGCGCCAAACAGGGGCAGCCGCAGCCCCAGGGTCCCGCGTAGCGCGCCGCGGTAGAAGAGCGATATGCGCGGCCGATCGGGGTCCGCTTCCAGCGCGCGCGGATCGGCCGCGTCATCCGCTCTCAGGGGCGTCGCGGTCGCGAGTAGCAGGACGATGGCAAACCTCGTGCAGCGCATGATCACGCCTGGGCCCGCCCGGGGCCGGTGGGCTTCAAGCGAAGAGCGGGAGCCGCATGAGGGTATCCCACGACCAGACCAGGATCGCGACCGCGGCGAGCGCGGAGGCCGCGAGTCCAGCACGCCCCATCCACGGGAGGGGGGCGCCCTCGGGGCGCGTGCGGGCGAAGGTGACGCAGTCGGAGAGCGCCGCGGCGCCGAGCGCCGGTACCGCGACGGCCAGGCAGGCGACCGGAAGGTAGTATCCCTTCCAGTCGAAGGGCAGCCACAGGCCCGTGAGCAGCCAGGACGCACCGAGCGTGTAGAGGAGCACCAGCGCCGGCTCGCGCGGACCCCGCGCGCGACTCCGCAGCGCGATCGCGAGCGCGCCGGCCGCCAGCAGGGGGCCGAGCAGGTGCAGCTCGGCGGTCAGTCCCAGCTGGGCCATCCACGCCAGCAGGATCGCCAACGCGAAAGCCCCGGTGACGCGCCGCGATCCCGCCAGGCGCGGGCGGCGGCCCGCCGCGAGGAGCGCGAGAGCGCCCGCGAGGGCGAGCAGCAGGCCGGCCGGCAGGAGCAGGGGCAAGTGCTCGATGCTACTGGTGCGCGGCGTCGCCAGGTGCGCCTCCAGCCACACCCCACGCTTGCTCACCAGCGCCATGCCCTCGGCGCGGCTGTGTACGGCGCCAAGCTTCAAGCGTGCATCCTGCTGCTGCGCCTGCTTGCTCGCTCCCCACTGCTCGATGGTCTCGAACGAGCGGCCGACGGGATTCGGGTAGAGGTAGGGATTGATCGCCACGTAGGCGAGCGGGGCGGCCGCCAGCGCCGTGGCCGCGACCCACGGTCGGATGTTCCGACGCAGCGCGAGGTGCAGCACGTAGAGCGCCGCGCCCACGCACATGGCGCCCGCGCTCAGCTTGACCGCGCACGCCAGGCCACCGCAAACCATCCCGCCGAAGAGCCAGGCGCGTTTGCCGTTCCGTGCGTGCTGCATCAGCAGCAGCACCGAGAGCAGGATCAGCCAGACCTCGGGCACGTCGGTGTAGATGCGCAGCGCGTGGTATTGGAAGGAGGGCACGAGGAAGAGCAGCAGGGGCGCGAGCAGCGCCCACAGGCTCCCGGCCGTGAGCACGTGGGCCAGGGCGAAGACGGTCACAAGACACAGCCAGCCCATCACCCGGATCGGCACGCGTCCGGCGCGCAGGAGATGATCGGGGGGCAGGCGCGTCTGCTCCGCGCGCGAGATGCCCCAGGACCACGCGTAGTCGAAGGGGCGCGCAACCTCGACGTGCGCGATCGATCCTCCGATCAGGTACTTGCCCAGCGGTGGGTTCTTGTTGCCCCAGTCGCCCAGCCCGCGCTCGTCGAAGGCGGCAGCCCAGCGCGCGGGCCCGGATCCGGTGGCGAGCAGCTCCCACGCCAGGTCGGAGGTCGTCAGCCACGCCGGCTCGTCGGTCTCGACCGGCGGCTCGGTGCGGGCTTCGGCGGAGAGCATCGCGCAAAGCAGCAGCGTGACCCCCGCCCCGACCGCGCCGCGCCAGCGTCCGGCTTCCATCCGCCCGAGTATAGCCGCTTCGGGAGACGGCCCGGGGTTGCGCCCCGGGCTTGAGCGCCCCCAGAGCCCGCGGCAGACTCCGGCACGTGCCGTCGCGACCGCGTACGCCGCTGCGCTACTGGCTGCCGCGGGTCTTCTTCGCCGCGGTGGTGGTCGGCCAGCTCGCGCTGATCCACCGCGCCTACGACGACCCCCACAAGCGCTTCGGCTTTCAGCCCTACAACGAGTCCGACACCTTCCGGGCGAAGATCGTGCGCGTCACGCGGGACGGGGATCGGATTCCCGTCACCCGGCCGTGGTTCGGCTACCGCTGGCACGAGCTGGTGCGCAGCCGTGGCCTGGGTCGCGCCCACCGCCTGCGCCACGCCGGCTCCGGCGCGCGCTCGGTCATCACCTTCCTCGACGCCGCCCTCGACTGGGTGGCCGACAACACGCCACGCGACGACGAGACGCTCTACTACCACGCGCGTGTCGTCTACTACCACAACACTCGCGGCCCCCACTTCGTCGAGCTCGAGAGCAAGCGCCGCGCGCTCCCGGAGGCGCCGTGAGATCGTTGACAGCGGAGGAGCGAAGCGATGACCCCGCGGGAAGGGGGGGGC
>JAPPOT010000286.1 GCA_028817855.1 Myxococcales bacterium | reverse complement strand
CATGTGGCACCCACCTCCCCCATAGCACCGGAGGAGGAGCGCAGCGACGACGACCCCGCGGGAAGGGGGCCCCGGCCGGCTTTGCCGGACGGGGGGAAGGGTCGCGTGACCCTTCCCTGGGTCGGGTCGACAGACCCGACGACTAAAAGTAGTCGCAGATGCCGAACGTCTCACCGCCGCCCAGCGCGAACACGATGCACTCCATTCCGTCGGGGCAGCCGTTCTGGTCGAGGGTGCAGTCCAGGTTGCAGCTGCCGACGCCGGTGCCGGGGAAGCCGAGGCATTCGGGTACGACGGTGCCGCTGCTGGGCTGCTCGGTGCAGCTCTCGCTGTCGGTGCACTCCTGGGTGCAGTAGCCGCCCGAGGGCCTGACACCGGGGAAGCCGCGCGGGAAGCCACCCGCGCAGCTCAGGCCGGGCATGCAGTCACGGTGCGCCGTGCACGCGCCGAAGGGCGGCACGTCCTGGCTGCCCATGGGCACGGCGTCCTCCGTGTAGATGCAGCGGAAGCCCGGCTCGCCACCGGGGAAGCCGCCACCGCCGGTCGGCACGCAGATCATGTGGTCTGGACAGCTGTCGTCCGACTCGTCACGACAAGCAAGCCGGCAGATGCCGGGGAAACTCTCGCCCTGGGGGCCATCGGGAAAAGCGCCGAAGCAGCCCCACGCATCGCCCAGGTCGGCGCAGTCTTCATCGCGGAAGCACTCGGCCGAGCAGTAGTTGCCGAAGACGTAGCAGTTGAGCCCCTCGTTGCACTGGCCGGGGGCATCGCAGAAGGCCAGCTGCCCACCATCGTCGGGGACCTCGCGGTCGGCCATCCAGTCGCCGTCGCCGACCATCACGTCGCCGTCGCCGTCGCCGTGCATCGGGTCGCCGTCGCCATCACCGTGCATCGAGTCGCCGTCCCCGTCGCCGCGCATCGAGTCGTCGTCGCCATCACCGTGGGGCGCGCCGCCATCGCCCGACGGTGGGCGCGAAGGCGGGTCGCGGTCGTCACTGCCGGGCGGCGCGCAGGCGCACGGGCTCAGGGTGCCGTCGTCCTGGCATGTCTGCACGCCCGGGCGGTCACCATCGCAGACGCACTCGGCCGCCTGGCCGGCCACCATGGTCTCGGTGCAGAGGCCCACCGCCCCGGTGTCATCGGCAACACAGGCCGGGCACGCCAGGACCAGCGCGAACAGCCAGCGCCCCCTTGACCACATGTCCCGACGCCTCATCCCAAAGCTCCGGCGGTGAGACGAAAGGCCCCTAGCTCCCGTTCCACTTTGGTGCACCTTTCCAGGTTCACGGCCCATTATCCCGGTGTTTTCGGATGGATCAGCGCGGTTGCCACCCCCGCCCTCTCCAGCAGCTGACGATACCAGGACAGGGCGGCCTCCGCCCGTTGTTCGAGCTCCCTGTGGGCCCAGATCACACTCAGGGTTCGGGCGGTGGCCTCGGAGGTCTTGGTGCGCTGGGCGTCCTTGACCGCATTGGCACAGGGGCCGTCGCGATCGAACAGGCACAGCAGCCCGGAGACGTCGATCTCCTGGCCTCCGGCGTTGAAGACGTAACGCGTGCCGGCCTCTGCGATCCCGATCCGCAGGGGCCGCACCGCGCACTCCAGATCGATCACGCTGATCGGCAACCCGCTGTGCAACGAGACCACGTTGCAGGCATCGACCGCGAGGTTGATCGCGCCGAGCTTGCCCTCGCCGACCGCGCGCACCAGGTACTCGCTCGCCGGCTTGCCGCGCCCGGTCGGCTTGTAGCCACCGTGGCGCAACAGATCGCGAACCGTCGTGCGAGCTCCCTCGTCGCGCGAGAGGGGCGCCGGGGCGTCGAGCGCGAACAGCTCCCCCAGCCACGACGGCGCCGCGCCGCCGAGCGCCGCGCCCTCGCTCGCAAACACGCGCGCGTCGAGCAGCGGGTGCGGATCGATCGTCAGCTCCATGCCGGCAAGGACGCTACCACTGCGTGGCCGGCGCTTGCAGCCGGGGCCGCGGGCGTGCTTCAGATCCTCGCATGATCGAACGGATCCCCTTCGGCCGGACTGGACACCAGAGCACTCGCATCATCTTCGGCGCCGCCGCCCTCTACGCGATGAAGCCGGAGCGGGCCGCGGGTGTGCTGAAGCAACTGATCGACGCGGGCATCAACCACATCGACGTGGCCGCGAGCTACGGCGACGCCGAGCTGCGCGTGGGCGAGTGGATGGGCGCGCACCGCTCGCGCTTCTTCCTGGCGACCAAGGCGGGCGAGCGCGACTACGACGGCGTCAAGGCGAGCCTGGAGCGCTCCCTGGCGCGGCTGCGGGTGGAGCAGATCGACCTGCTGCAGTTTCACAACCTCGTCGACGAGGACGGCTGGGAGCAGCTCTTCGGCGAAGCGGGCGGGCTGCGGGCGGCGCGCGAGGCGCGCGAGGCCGGCCTGGTCCGCCACATCGGTGTCACGGGCCACGGCACCTACGCGCCGTCGATGCACCAGCGCAGCCTCGAGCGCTTCGACTTCGACTCGGTGCTGCTGCCCTACAACTTCACGATGATGGAGTCGGCGCAATACGCCGCCGACTTCGAGGCCCTCGCGGAGCTGTGCACCGATCGCCAGGTGGCGGTGCAGACGATCAAGAGCGCAGCGCGCCGGCGCTTCAAGCAGCAGCCCAGCCGCCGCTTCAGCTGGTATGAGCCGCTGGCCGATCGCGACGCCCTCGCGCGCAGCGTGCGCTGGGTGCTGAGCCGGCCTGGCATCTTCCTCAACACCACGAGCGACGCGCGCTTGCTGCCGATCATTGTGGATGCCGCGCGGCAGAGTGGGACGGGCGCGGACGTACCTGACGGGACCCAGATGCGCCATGACGTGCAGCGTTGGGACATCGAGCCCCTGTTCGTGCGCGACGTTGCGGATGGCGTGTGATGGCGACGTTCGGCAGCGCCTGAGGGCGCGCGCTCAAGCCCCCGCTGCGGGTCCGTCTCGCTTCGCGCCACCCTTGCTGCCATATCCGGCCAGGCACCCAAAAATGTGAGCTGATGGCGAGCCGTTTCCAGACGCGACGGTCACTACGGGATCGCTACACCGATGCATCACGGGCGCGGCGGGGCCCGACGACCCTACCCTGCACTGAGGACCCCGTCGCGTCCGCGTCCCCTATTGTCCATCCCCAAGCCCCTCTCCACGCCCC
>JAPPOT010000486.1 GCA_028817855.1 Myxococcales bacterium | reverse complement strand
ACCTGGATCTGCTCTTCGTGGTCGACAACTCGGGCTCCATGCGCGAGGAGCAGGAGGCGCTGCAGCGCGAGTTCCCGAAGCTGATCCGGGCCCTGACCACGGGCGACCGCGAGGGCGACGGGGTGGTCGACTTTCCCCCGCTGGAGAGCGTGCACCTGGGCGTGGTCTCGAGCGACATGGGCCTGGTCGGGATTCAGGGCATCCCGGGCTGCGAGAACCTGGGTGACGACGGGATCATGAACAACATCCCCAACCCCGCGCTGCCGGATTGCCCCGCGTCGTTGCCGCGCTTTCTGACCTACACGGCCGGGGAACACGACCCGGACCAGACGGCCAGCGACTTTGCCTGCGTGGCGATGCTGGGCTCCGAGGGTTGCGGCTTCGAGCAGCAACTCGAGGCGGGGCTCAAGGCGCTGTGGCCCGCCACCGATCCAGGCGTGACCTTCCTGGGCGATCTGAACGGTCTCGGTCAGACGGGTCACGGCGACGCGGAGAACGCGGGCTTCCTGCGGGACGCGGCCGGCGAGGACACCTCGGCGCTCGGCGTCATCGTGGTGAGCGATGAGGAGGACTGCTCCTCCCTGGACACGGTGCACTTCACACCGGACATCTACCTGGACCCGAACGATCCGTTGGCGATGCAGGACCTGAACCTGCGCTGCTTCTTCAACGCCCACAACCTCTACCCGGTAGACCGCTACATCAATGGCTTCAAGGCACTGAGACCCGGCCTGGAGCAGCTCGTCTTTTTCGGTGCGATCGTGGGGGTGCCGCCAGAGCTGGTGAACGAAGGTGCGCTCTCGATGGTCAACTTCGAGGACGAGGCCGCACGCGAGGCGCACTACCAGGGCATCCTGGACCATCCGCAGATGCAGGAGGTGCCCGACCCCGATCGCACCCCCGAGCAAGGGGGCAACCTGACGCCCTCGTGTTCCACCGAGAGTGGGCGCGCCTACCCGCCGCGGCGCATCGTGGAGGTGGCGCGGGGCTTTGGCGCCAACGCCATGGTGCAGTCGATCTGCCAGAGCGACTTCGGGCCGGCCATCGACGTGATCGTCGGCGCCATCGGCCGGACCGTGGATCAGGCATGCATCGTCGAGTAGAGCGCATCTAGATGCGCTCCACTCGCGCAGCGGTGACGAGAATCGGTGAATGCGTTACCGCCCCACTTGGACACGGGGCCCGCCCTCGGTGATCCTTCCACCAGAGACCGGGGAGAACCATGCTGAGACTTCGCACGTGGGGCGCCATCGCCCTGATCCTCCTGGGCGCGGCCTGCGGTGACGACAGCGACGCCGACGATGGTCCGGCCCCCACGCTGGTCGTGGCCACCTACAACGCGGGCCTGGCGCGCAGCTTCGTGGACTACGCCGTCGAGCGCACCGAGCCGGTGGCCGAGGCCCTGGGCGCCGAGACCCTGGCCGTGTTGTGCCTGCAGGAGGCCTGGCAGGAGGAGGACTGGGAGGACCTGGCCGCGGCGACCGGGCTCACGCACAGCCACCGGCTCGACCCCGACACCGGCGACGAAGCGGACGCGGGTGCGGTGATGACCTGCACCCAGGAGGAGGTCGACCCGCTCGAAGCCTGCGTCCGCGCGCAGTGCGACGTGCCGCCGGGGGAGCTGACCTCGTGCGCGCTGGGGATGTGTGGCGACGAGGTCGGCGCCGTGTCGACCGAGTGCCTGTCCTGCATCACCGGCGTGATCGGCGATGTGGACATCGACGCCGTGGTGGCGGCCTGCGGACCGGGCGGCACCGGCGGCGCCAGCACCTGGGTCTTCGGCGGCTCCTTCGGGACCGGCCTTCTCTCCGCGCTGCCCCTGCTCGACACGGACGCGCTCGTCCTGGACTCGACCACCACGCGGCGCGCCGTGCTGCACGCCACGGTCGAGGCGGAGGACGGCGAGCCGCTCCACCTCTTCTGCACTCACCTGTCGGCGGACCTCGAGTCGGTGCCTTACACCGGTGAGGCGGACAGCTGGGCGGAGGAGAACCGCGCCCAGATCGAGGCCATGCTCGGCTACATCGAGGAACGGGCGGGGGATGAGCGCTTCCTGTTGTTGGGGGACCTCAACACCGGCCCTCCGCTCGAGGGCATCGTCGCCGAGCTGGCGGACAACTACGCGCTGCTGGCGGACCTCGAAAACCCCTACGCGGCCCAGGACGACGTCCAGTGCTCATTCTGCGCGGACAACTCGCTCGTGAGCGATGGCGCCGACGAGAGCGACTCGGTGCTGATCGATCACGGTATGCTCGGGAGCTGGCCGGAGGCCAGTGTTCAGGGCGAGCGCTTCTTGGACGGCACGATCACGATCGAGGTCGAGGGGCAGGACATCGAGACCGCCCTCTCCGATCACTACGGCGTGAAGCTCACGATCGAATACTGACGATCAGTCGGAGGGGGCGCAGCGGAAGGACAGGCTCAGGCGACGGATGCGCGGCGAGGACGCCTCCTCGACCATGCAGCCGCCGCCGAGCCGGCGACCGCGTGGATCGGTGGACAGCCGCATCTCGAGCTCCAGGTGAGCACCCGTCAGCCCGGCGCCGTCCCCGGCTCTCGCCAGATCCAGGGGCGCGCCTGTCCCCGGCAGACCGGCCAATGGCAACCACTGCGCCGCCCCGAGCGCCTCCGGCGTGCCGGCCGAGCGCCCTAGCATGATCACGCTCGCGCCCTCCGGCAGCTCCGCGTCCCAGTCGAGCTCGCCCCACGCCGTCAGCCCATCCTCGCAGCCGGTGAAGCGCTGGCGGTAGGTGCCGGGCTCGCGCGCGGCGAGCTGACCCTGCATGCCGGTCATGTCGGTGGCCAGGGCCGCGCCCCCGAGCGTGGAGATCCGGTTGCGGATGCTGGCCTGCTCGAGGCTTGCACCGGGGTCGATCACCATGGCCAAGGTCTCCCGCGGGTGGACCGCCCACACCAGGCCGGCGTCATCGATGGCGACACCCCTCCAGCTGAAGTCCATTCCGCCGGTTCCGACCACCTTGGCGACCTCGAGGCTGTCGGCGTCGACCCGGAACACGCCGGTGGCGGCAGCGCTGCTCCAGACCGAGCCCGCCGCGTCGACCGCGATACCCTGGGCCGGAAAGGCCATGGTCGCGGAGGTCAGCCTCGCTTCGCTTGCGAGCGGGTCGTAGCGCAGGACGCCGCCACTGTCGGAGGGGTCGGCGAGCCACACGCGCTGGTGGCAGTCGACGGTCAAGCCGCCAGGGAGGGTCGCCGGGCCGAGCTCGATGCGCTCCAGCACGGCGTCGTCGCACGCGGTCTCGCAGATGCTCGTGCTGCACCTGGTCGTGCACACCGGCGCCACGGCGCACGCGCCCTCCAGGCAGCGTCGCGTGTCCACGCGGCCGAGGGCTGCGGCGGCGATGGCCGTGTCGTCGTCGGTGGCCGCGGCCGCGCCCGAGATCCAGAGGTTGCCGCGACCGTCCGTGGCGAGAGCGTGGACCGGGACCGGCGCGTGTGCGGTGTCCAGAAGGCGACCCGTGAGGGGATCGAGGAGCTGCAGCGCATCGCTGCTCGCGGTCCCGACCCACAGGGTTCGTTGGGCCGGAACTCGTTCGATCGCGCTCGAGCCCTCGGCGCTGGTCGTGAGCTCGAAGCCCACGTCGCTGTCCTGGATGAGCAAGGCGGTCGCGTCATCGCCCACGTCGGCCGTCCACATGAGGCATTCATCCCGCCCGGGGAGCAGGACGTCGTCGGGCCCCCGCGAGGTAGTGACGATCCCATCGCCGTTGCGGTCCGCGCACCCGGGTCCGGCGGCGGAGAACATGCTCACGAGGTCTCCCACAGCGACATAGGCGTTGCCCGCGCGATCGACCGAGAGCGCGGTTGGACCGTCGTCGTCGACCAGGTCGTCGCCTGGCACGGCGTAGCGCGCGAGCTCGGTGACGGTCGCCGTGTCCACCTTGGAGACAGTTCCGGCGGCGGTGTTGGCGATCCAGATCAGGCCGCTCCCGGCACTCGGCGCGGCGCTGCTCAGTACGAGCGCGCCGTCCAGACCGACGTCGACGCCGCGCGCCGCATTGCCGTGCACGTCGAAGGGCACGCCGCCGGCGCCGGCTTGCAGGACCGGACAGTCGTCGGTGCAGCTCGCGTTGGTTGCCGGAACCTCATCGGACGCAGCGCCCGCCGCGCCCGTGATCGGCTGGCTCTCGTCCGGCACACCGGGATCGGGAGGGCCGGCCTCGGTCGTGCGAGGCATGATCGAGCTGCGGCGGCCCGCCTCGTCGCGCAGACCCAGCGATGAATCGCGCGAACAACCGGGCAGCAGGCCGGCGAGGGCCACCCCGACGCATACGGCACCGATGCCTGCTTGCGTCCCCATCCTCATCGTCACCCTACCTCGGCGTCGCCATTGAAGCACGCCAAGCTTTTGGGGGGGAAGCCCGATCGGGTTCATCAGAGCGAGCCAACCGACCGGATGGTTAGTTCTCCGTCAGCGGCAGCGCGATGGCGAAGGTGGCGCCCGCCCGGGCTCGCCTATTTGCCGCGATTTTCGCCACTGTCGGCGTGGACGGCGGCCCGGCAGCTTGGCAGCCCAAAGGCGCCTCCAATGGCGGGTTTCTTGGCGCGCCACCGTGACCGAACCGGGATGCCGCCTCTCGAGCTGCTTGCGGAGGGGGCCATAGGATGTCCCGGGCGGCGCTTGCGGCATTTCCGCGCCCCGCACTACTTGTGGAGAAGGTCCTCACATCGAGGATTGCGGTCCCCGGTGTTGGACCGCCGGGTTGGCTGTCTGGTGGGCGGCTGGCTCCCCGCGCAGGCGGAAGGAGTCGCATGAGGGTGGGCGCTGTGGTGACACCGGGTGGCGGCGCAGGCGCGGTTGGCTGCTCAAGGATCCAAGCACGGTGGAGCTGTCAGGCGCCGCTTGCATCGACTTCGTGGCGCGGCCCGCGGTGATGCTGCGGTCCAGCTTCCCTTGCGATGTCTACGTCGAATAGTGCGTCGGGTGGGCGCTCATTCGAGGAGGGGCGCGTCCCCGGACGCGTGAAGAACAGGAGAGATGGAGATGACGAAAGCAGTGCGACTCGGACTGTGTAGTGTGGTTCTGTTGGCGATGGCGCTGGCCGGTTGCGGCGACGACAGCAGTGATGAAGGAGACGGCTCGGACACCTCGGGCGCCGGCACGGGCTCGACGGACATGCCGATGGATGACGGCACCGACGACATGATGACCGACGATACGAGCACGGGCGACACCGGAGCTGACCCCGGCACGACGCCTGCGCTGCCGGAGCCGCCCACGTGCGACGCCACGGTACCGACCACCGCCACCTGCGGCGGGACCGAGTGCCCGGCGCCAGGCATGATCGCGGCCCTGACCTGCACCGTGCCCTGCTGCGTCAACGACCAGTGCGGCACGATGACCGCCGTGGAGGGCATGGTGGGCGAGTGCGCAGCCAGCGCCCAGGAAGATCCCAACTGCCCGCCCTACGAGGGCGACGTGATGGGCATGGCGATCAACTTGCCGGGCTGCTGCGCCGAGGGGAACGTGTGTGGTGTGATCTCCAGCATCTCGATGAGCTGCATCACGTCCAGCATGTTCCTGGCCGACCTCGCGCCCGGACCCGCCTGTGGTGACGACGCGGGCGACGCCGACGCCGGCATCTGAGACGAGGGACCGGCTGGGCACGGGACTGGCGGGGGGCAGTCCCGTGCCGTCGCCCACGCGCAGGGACTCGCGGGTATTGCCGCCGCCGTGGCGGTGCGCACGTGGGTGGGCATGGATCGTGACGAAGCGACGGCCCTGCTCGCGGGCGGGCCGCAGGGCATCGCCGACTGGAATGGGCGCCGCAGACAGCTGGAGCTCGAGGAGATTCCGCGTCTGTGCGAGGTCGACTTGGCCGGCGCCGGGCTCGCCGGCGTGGAGCTCGGCGGCATGGAGATGGACGACGCCACGCTGTCGGGTGCCGATCTGACGGGGGCGGACCTGATGCGCGCCGTGCTGCGACGGGCCGACCTGACCGGTGCCGTCCTGCGCGGTGTCGACCTGCGTGAGGCGAACATGGGCGATGCGGACCTCAGCCGGGCCGACCTGTCCGGGGCCGACCTGCGCTACGCGATTCTGACCGGGGCGCGCCTCGGCGGGGCGAGTGTGCGCGGTGCCAACCTGAAGCTGCTGCGCGGGCTCACCCAGGCCCAGCTCGATGCGACCGAGGGGGACGCCGACACGCGCCTGCCCGGAACGCTCACTCGACCCGAGGGCTGGAAGTAGCGCTATCCTGTCGCCATGCGACGGGATCGGGCGGCGCCCCGCGGCGAGCTGGAGACGCTGGTGGTCGAGAGCGACGCGCTGCAGGGCCACCTGCTTGGCGATCCGACTTCGCGCCAGGTCCATGTCTACCTGCCTGCAGGTCATACGCCCGAGCAGGGGTTGCCGCTGTTGGTGGACCTGGTCGGCTTCACCGGAAGCGGCCTGAGCCACACGAACTGGCGCAACTTCGGTGAGAACGTCCCCGAACGTGCCGACCGTCTGATCGCGTCGGGGGTCATGCCGCCGGTCGTGATCGCATTCCCGGATTGCTTCACGCGGCTGGGCGGCAATCAGTACATCAACAGCGTCGCGATGGGGCGCTGGGAGGACTTCCTGATCGACGAGATGCTGCCCGCGGTCGAGCGGGCTTTCGGTTGCGGCGGTCCGGGGCGGCGGGGCGTCTTTGGCAAGAGCTCGGGAGGGTATGGAACGATCGTGCACGCGATGCGGCGCGCGGACACGTGGTCAGCCGCGGCCTGCCACTCGGGCGACATGGGCTTCGAGCTGATGTACCTCGGCAACTTCCCCAAGACGTTGCGGGCGCTTGCGGAGCACGGGCTGTCGATCGAGCGCTACGTGCGTGCGTTCGATCGGGCGGACAAGAACGAGCCCACCGATGTCGCGGTGATGGAGCACTTCGCGATGGCCGCCAGCTACGACCCTGACCCCTCCAGCTTTCTCGGCATCCGTCTGCCGGTGGATCTCTCCACCTGCGAGGTGATCGACGAGCGCTGGACAAACTGGCAGGCCTGGGATCCGGTGCGCATGGTGGAGCGGTACGCCGACAATCTCGCCAGCCTGAAGCTCCTCTACCTGGACTGCGGCGTGCTCGATCAGTGCAACTTGATCTACGGCGCCCGCCGCTACCACCGCTCCCTCGAGGCGCTGGGTGTGCCCCACGTCTACGACGAGTTCGACGACAACCACACCAACATTGACTACCGAATGGACCGCAGCCTGCCGCAGATGGCGACGGCGCTGTCCGGAGGCGCCCGGTAGCCCGGCGATAGTCCCCATCTGGGCCCAGTTTCGGAGGCGGCGTTTGCGCCAGACCTCTCGGCGGCGCGCCGGGGGTTGAGGCGACGCGCACCGTGCCTACCTTGCCCACGAGCCATGACGTGCGCGAGGCGCGTGGGCTCGGGGAGGATGACATGCGTGCACTGGTTATCTTGTTGGGGCGACTGTCTCTGGTTTCACTGCTGACGCTCGGGGTGGTCGCCTGCAGTGACGACGACGGCGAGGACGACACCATGGAGCCGGGCGACGGGGATGGCGACGCACCCGGAGACGGCGACGCGCCCGGAGACGGGGATGCGCCCGGCGATGGGGACGCCGGCGATGGGGACGCCACGCCCCTGACCAAGGCCGAGTGCCTGGAGATGTCCGTACAGGAGGTGCACCCCGACTGCCTGGACTGCGCCTGCGAGGCGGACGCCGACGCGACCGCGGCCTGTGACGTGGATTGCTGGACGTTGCTCGGCTGCATCGCCACGTTCTGCACCGAGCCGCCCGATCCCGCGTGCATCAATCAGAACTGCGGACAGTTCGGCAGTGGCGCCGCTGCCGCTGCGGCCATGGTGCTCGGGCCGGCGGTCGCAGCTTGCGGCGACATCTGCGCCGAGACGGCAGGAGGCGACGACGGCGGTACCGACGACGCCGGCGAGTGAGCCGTCGGGGGTGGCCGAGGCGGACATCGCGACCCCCGCGGTGTTCTGGGATCCGCGGTTTGGACCTTGCGCGAGGAGCTTCGCCGTTGCAGGCCTACGGCCATGGGCGCGACGAGGAGGGAGCGCGGCTGGGCAGAGCGTGGGGCGTTGGCGCTTGCGCTGGCCGTGATGCTCGCATCAGCGCTGCCGGCCGCCGTGCTCGCGCAGGCGCGGCCAAAGCCCGGCGACGTGCTCTCGAAGCGCTACCGGATCGACGAGGCCCTCGGCGAGGGCGGCATGGCGGTGGTCTACGCCGCCACCGAGCTGCGCAGCGACGAGCGCGTGGCGATCAAGTGGATGTCCACCCGGCGGCGGGACGACGCCTACCGGGGGCTGCGACTGGTGCGCGAGTTCGATGCGGTGGTGGGTCTCGATCACCCGAATGTCGTACGCATGCGTCGCATCGATCGTCACCGCGGTCGCTTCTACCTGGTGATGGAGCTGCTCGAAGGTGAGTCGCTGGTGGAGCTGCTCGAGCGTGGTCCGGTCCCGCGGGAGCGGGCGCTCGCCCTTGCGGACGGTGTGCTCCGCGGGCTCGGTGCGCTCCACGCGCGCGGTGTCGTGCACCGCGACCTCAAGCTGGGCAACATTCTGCTCGCGGAGCCACAGCGCGGGGGCGCGCCCGTTCCGAAGCTGCTCGACTTCGGCCTGTCGAAGAAGCTCAACGCCGACGACCCGCCGGGCGCTCCGCGCGAGGCGCGTGAAGCCACTGCCCTCACCCGCGACTGTGCCGTGCTCGGGACTCCGCTCTACATGGCTCCGGAACAGTTCGGCGCGGCGGGCGAAGTCGATGCCCGTGCGGACCTCTACGCGGTGGGCGTCGTGCTCTACGAGATGCTCTCCGGGGAGCTTCCCTTTCGCGGGGAGAGCAGCGAGGAGATCCAGACGCAGGTGACCGGCGGCACCGCGGTCCCCCTGGTGGAGCGTCGAGCGGAGGTCGGCGACGCGCTCAGCGCGGTGGTGATGAAGGCGATGGCGCGCGAGCCGGACGGGCGCTTCGCCGATGCCGAGGACATGCGCGCCGCCCTGCAGGCGACCGTGGCCGCCGAAGCCCAGGCGGCCGCCGAGGCCCAGGTCGCGGCGGAGCAGGCCGCTGTAGCGCCGTCACAGGAGGCCTCCCTGTGGTTGAGCCCGGGCGGCTGGTCGCTGCCCCTGGGGGCGCTGCTGGGCGGGGGTGTGCTGGTGGCGCTGGCCCTGGTGCGCAGGTGGCGTGGTACGTTGCTACCGTGGGAGTGAGCGGGAGCTGGAGGGCCGGCGGTGCCGAGTGGAGCGTGTTGGTCCATGGCGGTGCCGGGCAGCGCTCGCCCGAGAGCCTGCAGGTGGCGATCGGCAGCTGCGAGCGAGCGGCGGGGGTCGCGGCGGAGTCGCTCGCGGAGGGTGGCGGTGCGCTCGATGCGGTGCAGCGCGCGGTCGAGGTGATGGAGGATACGCCGGAGCTCAACGCCGGCACCGGCGGTGCCCTGTGCACGGATGGCAGTCTGGAGCTGGACGCCTCGATCATGGACGGGGCCGGGCTGCGCGCCGGGGCGGTGTGCGCCCTGCCGCCCTTTCGCAATCCGATTGCGGTCGCGCGAGCGGTGCTCGAGCAGGGCGCGCACGTGCTGTACGCGAGCGCCGGGGCGGCGGCCTTCGCGCGCGCCCATGGCTTCGAGCCGGTCGAGCCAGCGACCATGATCACCGGGCGCGCACGCACCCAGCTGCAGCGCGCGATCGAAAGGGGCAAGGCGCAGCTGTGGGCGGGCGGCACGGTGGGGGCCGTGGCGCGCGATCGTGACGGCCACCTGGCCGCGGCCACCAGCACGGGCGGGCTGCCCGGTCAGGCTCCCGGGCGCGTCGGCGACTCGCCGATTCCGGGTGCCGGCAACCTGGCTGACGATGGGCGTGGCGCCTGCTCGGTCACCGGCGACGGGGACGCCATCCTGCGCGTCTGCCTGGCGAGCGATGCGCTCGCGCGTCTGGCGGCGGGGGACGCGCCGGGCGAGGCCGCATGCGCCTCGATCGCCCTGCTCGAGGCGCGGGTGGGTGCGCTGGGCGGCCTGATCCTGGCGCACCCGGACGGCCGTTTGGCGCTCGCCAGGACGACGGACTGCATGTCGTGGGCTGCGCGTCAGGCCGGCGACCGGGCCGCCTCGGGCGGATGAGCCCGCCGGCTGGACGCTCGCGGTTGCCGCTTGCGCCGGCGTGAGCTAATGCGGCATGCAGGGTCTCCCCAGCGGGCCCCGGCAAATACCCATCCCGTTGAAATAGCTAGGTATACTGGTCTGCCATGACGAGCACGAGCAACTTCAAGATCGCGATTCTGGGCGCTGGCACGGTCGGGGGCGGGGTCGCCCGCATCCTGCTCGAGCAGAGCGAGGCCCTGGGCGGACGCGCCGCGCGCACCCTGGAGCTGGCCGGCATCGTCGACCTCTTCCCGGCCAAGTGCGCCGCCAGTCACGGGATCGACCGCAGCCTCTTCTGCGGCGACGGCGACGAGCTCACGCCGGCGCAGGCCAAAGCCGAGACCGATAGGTTGCTCGCCGATCCGGAGATCGATCTGGTGGTGGAGACCATCGGCGGCAGCGGCGACTTCATCGTCGGGCTGACGCGCAGCGTGCTCGAGTCGGGCAAGCATCTCGTAACCGCGAACAAGGCCCTGCTCGCCAAGCACGGGCAGGGTCTGTTCAAGGCCGCTGCAGAGAACCGCAAGAGCATCGGCTTCGAGGCTGCGGTCTGCGGTGCCATCCCGATCATCAAGGGCATCCACGAATGCTTCACCGGTGACGAGATCATCTCGATCTCCGGCATCTTCAACGGCACGAGCAACTACATCATGTCGAAGATGGAAGCCGAGGGGCAGGACTTCGCCACCGCCCTGGCGGCGGCCCAGGAGAAGGGCTACGCCGAGGCCGACCCGAGCCTCGACATCAACGGCGGCGACGCGGGGCACAAGCTGACGATCCTGTTGCGCATGGTCTTCGGCCTCGACCTCGCCTTCGACGACCTGGAGGTGGCCGGCATCGAGGCGATCGACAGTGACGACGTGGGCTTCGCCGACGAGATGCACGGCACGGTCAAGCTGATCTGCTACGGCGAGCGACGCGGCGACGACGTCTTCGCTGCGGTCGGCCCCGCGATCGTGAAGCGCTCCAACCTGCTGTCCAAGATCGACGGTGCCACCAATGCGGTGCGGCTGCAGAACCGTTACTCGGACGAGAACGTCTTGATCGGCCAGGGCGCCGGCTCACTCGAGACCGGTAGCGCCATCGTATCCGACATCGTCTTCATCGCGCGCTACGGGGACGCCGCCCTGCGCCCGCCCCACCGCAGCAGCTGCAAGCTCCGCCCCCTGCGTGAGCTGGAGCTGCCCTGCAACATCGTTTTCGAGACGGCCGACATGCCCGGCATCACCGGCATCGTGTGCACGGCGCTGGGCAGGCAGAACATCAACATCGACACGGTTAGCCACAACCGCCACATGCGCGACAACGCCCTCTTCGCCATCGCCACCATGCCGTGCACGATGGCGCAGGTGCAGGCCGCCGTCCGCAGCATCCAGGGCGAGCACCCGAACGTCCTGCTCAGCGAGCCCCGCGTGATGCCGATCCTGGTGTGACGCTCACAGCTCGAAGGCTGCGGGATCGATCTCCCAGGCGATCTCGCGCCAGGGGCTCTGAGGCGAGGTCTTGAACCACAGGGCTGGGCCGGCGTGGGTGCCGTGCTGGGAGCCGTCGGCGTTCCAGTAGGCGTGGCCCAGGACGAAGTCGTCGACCAGCCCGTTCCAGGACAGATACTCGCCCCGCAGGGCGGCGGCGGCCTGGCGGATGCAGCTCCAGGTCTCGTCCTCGGTCAGGTAACCGGCCCGGCAGGCGCAGCGCGCGACGTCGATCGCGCGGCACAGGTCCCAGGCGAGGATCCCGTGGCGCGGCAGCAGTCGCCGGCTCTCGGCGACGAATGCGTGGCGGTCGCCGATGTCGTCGCCGGCCTCCACGCGCGCGAGGTCGTCGGTCATCTGTTTGCGGTGGCCCTCGTCAAAGAGCCACAGGATGATGTCTTGGGCCGAGTCGCGGTCGTCGATGCGCCACCAGTCCGCGAGCTCCATGCGGCAGACCGCAGGCGGCCGCGGTGGCTCGAGCGTGGTGCGGGGGTCCAGGAAGTACGAGGGATAGGGCGCCGCGGCCAGGGCCCAGCGCTGCCAGTCTTCGAGGCCGCGACCGATCGGGGGCAGCGGGGGCGGCTTGACCTCCTTCAGGAAGCGCGCGCCGGCAATGGCGTTGTTGGACTCCGGCTGCCAGTGGGTCGTCTCGTGGACCCAGCGCAGCGCGAGATCGAGCAGGAAGTCGTCCCCCTCGAGCTGCCGGTAGCAGCGCAGCGCCAGCGCCACGTCGCCGTCGATCAGCGCGGGGATGATCAGGCAGAAATTCGTCCAGGCATCGGTCCCGGCCTGCGCGCGCTTCCTGAGGGGCTTGATGACCTCCCAGCGGATGCCGGAGATGAAGGGCCAGGCGCTGTGGTGGGGGTGGTGCAGGCCGGTGAGCTTGAGCGCGTTCAGGTAGTAGTCGGCGCGGTCCCCGGCGAAGAAGCGGTTGTTGTTGTCGGTGCCGTTCAGCTCGCAGAGGAAGTCGTGGTACTGGGAGAAGGTCTCACCCATCTCCCGGTAGGCGTCGTCGTCCGGCTGCTCCCCGGCGCGATAGCGCTCGAGCGTGGCGTCGATCCGCCCCATGGCCGAGGCCAGCGGCGCGGGCAGATCTGCGCTGCGGCGCGCGAACAGCCAGCGTCTGAGAGTCATCCCCCCTCCTTTGCGCGACGTGGGCAGGGTGTAGCACCTTCCCGTCGGCGCCGCGAGCGCTCACGGCGAACGGCTGGCGCCTCGGCATCTCTCGCGTCGACTACGGCATGTACGACGAGCTCACCGCCGGCACCTACACGCTGCCGTGGTTGCTGCGCATGGCGAACGTGCAGGGCAAGTACCGCTTCTGGAGCCCGGGCGAGTGGGACTTCGCCGTGCGCACCGGCTTCTCTCGTCTCGACCTCACGGCGCTGGCGGTGATCGAGACCGACTCCGACGCCGTGCTGCGGGTGTTGCCGCTCGAGCTGGTCGGCTCCTACCGGGGCCTCGGCTACGGCAACTGCCTTCCGCGCGTTTCAGATCCCCGCGCCGCTCCGGCAGCAGCACGGCTACCCGGAGCTCACCCCCGCGCTGCGGGCAAAGACCCTCGGGATCAATGCGATGCGCCTCTTCTGCATCTTGCCGCCGCCGCGGTAGCGCCCAGGTGCGATTCCCACCGACATTCCCGCCCGCGCCCGATCGGCTAGGATCGAGGGAGCCTTGCCCGTCGTACCCCACCTCCGCCTCGCGCTGCTGGCCGCGCTCGCCTGCGTCAGCTGCAGCGGCTTTGATGCCGATCTGCTGAAGTCGCGCGACGCCGGGACCAAGGCCGCCGACGGCATTGCGATGGACGGCGGGGCCGACGGGGGCCCCGTCGACGATCCCGGTGGCCCGATGACGCCAGTCGCCTCGAGCGATCCCTGCAACGGCACCGACGACGACGGCGACGGGCGCATCGACGAGGCCAGCGACGCCTGCGGCGCGCCAAACGCCACGGCCAGCTGCATCGCCGCGGTCTGCTTCATCGTCGAGTGCGACGAGGGCTACCGCGACTGCGACGGCGACGCCGAGAGCGGCTGCGAGGTCGACATCCGCAGTCCCGAGAGCTGCGGGCGCTGCGGCAACGACTGCAGCGGGCTCAACAACGTCGAGGGCGCCAACTGCGATGTCGACAACGGTTGCACGATCAGCGCCTGCGCCGACGGCTTCGTCGACTGCGACGGGGACACCGACAACGGCTGCGAGGCGTCCTTCGCCGAGGTGCTCAACTGCGGCGGCTGCGCCGAGCGTGGAGACAACGAGCCCTGCACCGACCTGAGCGGGGTGTTGACCAGCACCTGCGAGGACCGCAGCTGCAGCATCACCGAGTGCCTGCCGGGCTTCGGGGACTGCAACGGCGAGGCCTCCGACGGCTGCGAGCGTGACGTGGCCGCCAGCGGCTGCTGCCCGGGCGAGCCGGACTCGGACGGGGACGGCACCCTCGATTGCCTGGACGGCTGCGTGAACGATTCGGACAAGACCAGCGCGGGTGAGTGCGGCTGCGGTGTGAGCGATGTCGACGCCGACGGAGACGGCGTCGCCGACTGCCGCAACGACTGCTGGGGTCTACCCTCCAACTTCGATCCGATCGACGAGGTGCTCTCCTTCGCTGTCCGCGGCGATCTCACCTGCAGCCCGACGATCGACACCACTCTCGCCGCGGCGGAGATGATTCGCGACTGGTGCAACGGCACGCCGCCCACGCCGGTCGTGCGGGCACAGCCCGAAGGCGGTCCGGACGTGGTCATCGTGCCGCTCGCTGCGCTCACCCTGGCGGCCGGCGAGACCCTGCGCCTGATCGGCGACCGCCCGATCATCCTGGCAGTGCAGGGCAGCGTGCGCATCGACGGCACGATCGACGCCGGCTCCGACATGCGCGTCACGGCGGGCGCGGGTGCCACGGAGTCGTGCTCCGGAGGGGGCGACGGACGCGATGGCGTCGACGTGAACAACGACGGCGGCTCCGGCGGTGGCGGCGGGAGCTTCGGCTCCGTCGGCGGAAACGGCGGATTGTCGGAGGACGGTCTCGGGGGCCGGGCCGGCGCGGCGAGCCCGGACCCCTCGTTGGTCCCGCTGCGCGCGGGTTGCGGCGGCGGCGACGGCGGTGACGACGGCGGCACGGGAGGCATCGGCGGCTACGGCGGTGGGGCGTTGCAGATCTCGACACCCGGCCGGCTGGTAGTCTCGAGCACCGGTGCGATCACGGCGAGCGGTGGCGGCGGGGCGCCAGGC
>JAPPOT010000149.1 GCA_028817855.1 Myxococcales bacterium | reverse complement strand
GAGTCCGAGTCCGCGGACGACACCGAGGCCCTCTACACCGCGGGCATGCAGGTGACCGACACGATGGGCAACCCCGACCACTTCGAGCACGTCGAGCTGCCCCCGGCCACCTACGCGGTCTTCGAGCATCATGGCGAGATGTCCGGTCTGCGCCGCACGATCGACTCCATCTTCGGCGTCTGGCTGATCGACAACGGCAAATATCAGCCGGCTGCACCGCTCGAGGTCGAGATCTACACCCCGCGCTTCCAGCCGGGCAGCCCGGACTCGGTCATGAGTGTTGCGATCCCCGTCCTGCTGGGCGGGGGGCGCTGACGGTCCCCGCCCAGCAAGACGGGGCCAACATGGGCTCGAGTCCGTGCTAGACAGGGGGGTGCGAAGGCGGTGCTGCATGATGCTGATGCTTGCGGGGGCCTGTGCGAGCGATCCGGCCAGCGACGCCGGCGCTGCCGGCGGCGGCCCTGCTGTCGCCAGCGCCGACGAGATGTCGGCGCCGGGCGATGCGGGTGGTCCCGAGGGCGCGGTCGGCATGGCGGGGGGCGACGCGCCACCCTTGGACGGTGCGGTCGCGCCGGGCCTCGGCGCGGACGTGGCACCCGATGCGGGAACAGGCGGCGCGCTTCCCTTCGACGGTGGCTCCGCCGCACCGGTCGCACCGGAGCCCGAGCCGGACGCGGGGCCGCCGGCCTGGAGCCTCCCCGACGGTGGCGAGACGAGCTTTCCCTGGGCGTTCTATCTGGGGCTGTGGCACGTGGGGTGGACGGGCGGGCTGAGTCACCATTCGTGGATGCGGTTCCATCCGGATGCCAGCGGCCTCGCGGGGCGCTGGGAGACGGCGCCGACCATGTGCCCGCTCTGCGAGGGGTACTTTCGCTGCGAGGGTGCGGACGGGACCTTCACCGTCGACGTGGCGAGCCAGACGCTCCACCTGACGATGCCATCCTCGTGCGATCCGCAGCTGCAAACCGAGCAGAGCTGGACGATCGGGAGCTTCGGTGATCCCGAGCTGCAGCTCGAGCCCCTGGGCTCGGACCTGAAGGCCTACTTTCTCGCCAACGGCACCTCGAACACGAGCGCCAGCCGCATGCCCGACGACTATTGCGCAGACCTCTACGACTGCACCGACGTCTGGTTCGACCCGGACCTGTAGGGCTCTGCCAGGCTGGGGCTGACTCGCGCCCGGGGCGCGTGGCGCGCCCCGCTACCACTGGGTGTCGATGAACGCGGCGCGGTCGACGACGAAGTCGCGCATGACCTGCAGCTGGGTCTCCCAGTCGGGCGCGGTGGAGCCCCGCACGATGCCCGGGTTCGCGTAGACCTCCGCAACCGGCCAGCGCGCGTACTCGCGCTCCACCGCCTGCGCGAGCGGCGCTGCCAGATCGTCGACGCGCGCGCGCAGCGCCGCATCGGACAGCAGCGTCTGACGCAGCTCCTGCCAGCGGGTCGCGACCTGCGCCATGAACGCGGGATCGCCGGTCAGGCGCGGGTACCAGTTGCTCACGTTGCGCGAGCCCTCGTACTGGAAGCCGCCCATCGGGTCGCCGCTGCTCTGGCCCCCGAGCGCGAGCGAGAAGTTGTAGTCCCATAGCGGACCGGCGTGCAGCTTGCCACCCCGGTCCTTGTGGAAGTAGGCGCTGCGCACGTAGGCGTCCACGTTGCGCGTGAGCTCGTTGACGATCAGGTAGTCGACGAAGCTCGCGACGTCGATCGAGTCCGCGTAGCTCCCGATCGGCGATGTGTGCAGGCTGTCGTGAAACTGCTGGATGTAGTCCGTCAGCCAGTCCTGCTGCTGCGGCGACAGCGGTTCGGGGTCGATCACCTCGAGATCCACCCAGCAGGTTCCACCCTCGCCGCTGGGAGGACCGCCGAAACCGAAGCCACCGGCGATCGGCTCCGAGCCGCTGCAGGTGAGCGTGGGTTCCTCCGCCGCGGCCTGGTCGAACTTGAAGACGTACCCACCGGAAATCGCGGGCAGCATGGTGTCGGTCTCGCGCAGCTGCGCCAGGTCGATCCGGTTGCGGGCATTCTTGATCGTCTCGGTGAGCCAGTAGACTCCCTGGTAGTCGCTCTCTTGCAGGACGCGACCCTCGTAGCTCAGGAACACTTCCACGTGGGTCACCCGCGGCGCGGTCAGGCCCATCTCGCGTCCCAGCTCGTACACGAAGGGATTTCGGATGAGCGTGCGGTCGTAGTAGGGCGAGATCAGCGCCCAGTCGGACTGGGCCGGCATTCCGAGCAGCGCATGGTCCGCGTCCTCGTCGTGGTTGTCCCAGAGCTCCAGTCGGTACGGGGTCTTGGGGAAGCGCGAGGACGACTGGCCGCGCACGTGGTACCCGCTGCGCGTGGCGATCGTGGGCAGCGCTGCGATCGACGCGACGCCATCGACCGGCTCGAACACCATCAGTGCCGCATCGAAGTACACGTCCTTGTCGTTCGGCTTGCCCGCGCCGTAGCCATCCACGATGACCACGGGCAGGTCGGACGTGAACTCGAAGTCGCGCGCGACGTACAGCGCGGTGCTGACCAGCCCCTCGGGCGCGCCCGCGATGAAGACCTGCGCCCTGAGCTGGGCGGTCTCGATGAACGTGACCGGCGCGCCGTCGTAGAGCTCCGAGGCCGCGGTGGGCAGCGTCCCGTCCGTGGTGTAGCGGATCTCCCCGGCGTCGATGAGGGTCGACATGGAGACATCCAGCGCATCGCGGAAGGTCTGACTGGGCACCGAAAAGGCGACGTCGCCGATCAGGACCGGCTGTGGCTCGATCACCTCGTCGATCGCCCCCGCTCCGGCGTCGGCGTCACCGACCCTCGGGGGCTGCTCGTCCGGCATGGCGGCGTCGCCTTCGCCCGCGCCGGTTGGTTGACTCGGCGCTGCCGTGGGCGCGTCGATCGGCGGCACCGGATCGTCTGGCGCGGGCTCGCCGTGGCCGCCCCGTGGCTCGCCACACCCGTGCGCGAGCCAGAGCGAGAGCGCCACGATGCCCCAGCCCATGGTGTCTCCGAGAGCTGGTAGACGTTCCCAACGCATTCACCCACCGCGGTCCGTCGAGACCTGCCCGGCACCGCGAGCAGCCAACCACTGGACCGTAACGCCAGTCGGGGCCAAAGTCATTGGACTGCTCTTTCACGTCCCGGCAACGCCAATGTCAGGATCCCGCACTCGCCCGCGTTCTTGCTGGCCCGGGATTGGGGGGCATTGTCCACGGTCGCGGGTCGCGTGTAGCTTGCCCTTCGTGCCCAGCTTCAAGCTCACCATCAACTGCGAGGAGCGTGAGATCGAAGCGCCGGCGGACATGCCGCTGTTGTGGGTCTTGCGCGAGCTGCTGCAGCTGACCGGTACGAAGTACGGCTGCGGCGTCGCCCAGTGCCGCGCCTGCACGGTGCACGTGGACGGCACCCCCGTGTTCTCGTGCCAGCTGCCGATCAGCAACGTGGGGGACGCGCACGTCGTGACCATCGAGGGCCTGTCGCCAGAGCGCAAGGAGCCACTGGTCACGGCCTGGGAGGCGGAGGACGTGCCCCAGTGCGGCTACTGCCAGCCGGGGCAGATCATGAGCGCCGCGGCGCTGCTGTCCCGGACGCCGAGACCGAGCGACGAGGACATCGACGAGGCCATGAGCCCGAACCTGTGTCGCTGCGGGACCTACGTGCGCATCCGCCGTGCCATTCACCGGGCTGCGGGCGAGGAATGAGCGCGCCACGGACCACCGACGCGCGGCGGGCGCTGCGCTTCCTCGACAAGCTGGCCGCGGGCACGGAGCCGATGCCGCGGCGTGTCTTTCTCAAGCTCGCAGGCGTGGGTGGGCTCACGCTGGGCTGGGCGGCGTGCTCGGGAGACGACGGCGCGACAACCGGCGCCGGCAGCCCCGGTGCGGAAGCGGGCGCGGGTCCCGGCGGCGCGGGCGCAGGAGCGGGTCCGGGCGTCGGCGCAGAACCGGGCGCACAGCCGAGCGCAGGTGCTGGGGCGAGCGCGGGTGCAGGTGCGGGTGCCGGCGCGGATGCTGACGAGCCGGCGCAGCCCGAGCAGTGCGCCGAGCCAGGCTCGACACAAGGCGCGGTGGCGCAGGTCGAGGTCGATGCCTACGTGCGCATCGGCGCCGACAACACTGTGACGCTCTACAGCGCCGAGACCGACATGGGCCAGGGTGTGCTGACCGCGTTGCCGATGCTGATCGCCGAGGAGCTGGATGTGGACTGGGCGCAGGTGCGCTCGGAGCACCCGACGCCCAGCAGGAGCAAGTACGGCAACCAGCTCACGGTCGCCAGCGCCAGTGTGGCCGGCGCCTTCACGGCCCTGCGCGAGACCGGCGCGGCGGTGCGGCAGATGTTGATCGAGGCGGCCGCCCAGACCCTCGGCGTGCCCGCGAGCGAGGTGCGCACCGAGCGGGGGCAGCTCTTCCACGACCCGTCGAGCCGCAGCCTGACCTACGGCGAGGTGGCGGAGCTGGCCGCCACGCTCAGTCCGCCGAGCACGGTGCAGCTCAAGCCCGACAGTGAGCTCCGCATCATCGGCACCCCGCGCTCCCAGCTCAACGCCCGCGCCAAGGCGGACGGCAGCGCCCAGTACAGCATCGACGTGCACGTGGAGGGCATGCTGGTCGGCCTGGTCGCGCGACCGCCCTCGATCGGCGCCGGGCTGCTGTCCTTCGACGACTCGGTAGCGCGCGCGGTGGAGGGGGTCCGCGACGTGGTGGAGGTCCCCTCCGGCGTTGCGGTGCTCGCCGATCACTTCTGGGCGGCGAAGCTGGGCCGAGACGCGCTGTCGGCGCAGTGGGCCGCGGGCCCCAACGCGCAGCTCTCCACGCAGAGCCTGCGGGACGCCATGCTTGCGGACATGGAAGGCCAGTCGCGCGCCGACGACGGCGATGCGGCCGCCGCGATCGGCGCAGCCCCGCAGGAGCGGCGGCTCGACGTGACCTACGAGCTGCCGTACCTGGCCCACGCACCCATGGAGCCCCTCAACGCGGTCGCCGACGTGCGCCCCGGCAGCGTCGAGATCTGGGCCGGCACCCAGGGCCCCTCCGGCGTGGTCTCCGACGCCGCGAGGCTGACCGGAGTCTCGGAGGCCGACGTGACCGTCCACGTTCCGCTGCTCGGTGGGGCCTTCGGGCGGCGCGCCACTAACGACTACGTGGTCGACGCGATCGTGGCCTCACGCGAGGCCGGGCGCCCGGTGAAGCTGATCTACACGCGCGAGGACGACATGCGCTCCGGCCACTACCGCCCGATGTGCTGCAATCGCCTGCAGGGCGCGGTGGATGGGGCTGGCGCGCCGGTGGCATGGATGCACAACGTGGTCGTGCAACCGATCTTCGGTGGGTCCTTCGCCACCGAGGGCGCGGCCAGCGATTTCCCCTACGCCATCCCGAACCGGCGCGTGACGTGGCGCGACCCCCAGGTGGGGATCCCCGTGTTCACCTGGCGCTCGGTGGGCGCGTCCTACAACGCCTTCGTGGTGCAGTCCTTCCTCGACGAGCTGGCCCATCTCGGCGGCCAGGACCCCCTGTCCCTGCGCCTGCAGCTGCTCGCCGATAGCTCCGATCCGGTCGCGCCGCGCTATGCGGCGGTGCTGCAGGACGTGGCGCAGCGCGCCGGCTTCACCGAGGCACCCCCGGCCGGACGTGCCCGCGGCATCGCGGTGCACCGAACCTTCGGCACCCTCGTGGCCCAGGTGGCCGAGGTGTCGATGGACGGCGACACGCCCCGGGTGCACAAGGTCTGGGCCAGCGTCGACTGCGGGCGCGCGGTCAACCCCCGTGGCGTGGAGGCGCAGTGCGAGGGCGGCATCCTCTTCGGCCTCACCGCGGCGCTCTACGGCCGCATCGACCTCGAGGGCGGGCAGCCGGTGCAGGGCAACTTCGACACCTACCGTCTGCTGCGGATGAACGAGTCGCCCGATATCGAGGTCAGCATTCTCGACTCGGGCGCACCGCTGACGGGCATGGGCGAGCCCGCGGTCCCGCCGATCGCGCCCGCCGTGTGCAACGCCCTCTTTCGCCTGACCGGCGAGCGCATCCGCACCCTGCCGATCGCGTAGCCGGCCAGCCGCGCGCGATGTCGGAGGGCGCCTGGTCGAGGAGCCCTCTGAGCGGCGGGAGTATCGGGGGGAGCCGAAGCTCTCGGGGAGTCCCGGCGGCAGCTGCTACGCGCTTGCGTCGGGCGCCCGCTCGGTCCAGTCGACCATCTGCAAGGTGATCAGGGCGGCCCGCTGTGTGGGTTCCGACGCGGACACGATGGCGCGGATCTCGCGGTAGACCTCGCGCAGGCGCGACGCGATGCGCTGCTGATCTTCGTCGGAGACCGACACGATCGCATAGGCGAAGACGTCCTGGTCGCCCGGCCTGCCCGCGCGGCGCAGCGCCTCGCCGGCCCAGTGCGTGCGTAGCTTCAACATGCTCCGAAGGTCCGCCCGCGTGTCGACCACGAGGTCGGAGACCAGCTGATACTGGCCCTGCTGCAGCTCGACGATGCCCGCTTGCTCCATGCGCTCGAGGGCGCGTTGCTCCGCCTCGAGGCTGATCCCGAGCCGTTCTGCGATGAAGCCGGCACGGTGGGTTCCAAGCTCGCGGTACGCGCTCGTCTCGAGCAGGCGCACGATGGCCTCGGTCCAGGGCTCGTCGAAGGCGATGGTGCGGATGGCGATGCTACGCGCGAAGCGCTCCCGCAGCGCGGGCACGCGCTCGATAGGCACCAGCTGTGCGACCAGCTCTGGAAGCCGTCCCGTGATCGCATCGATCAGGGCGAAGTACTCCGGCACGCGAGGCTGGGCGCGCCCCGCCAGCCAGCGGCTCACCGAGTGACGCGAGATGCCCATGCGGTCGGCCAGCTCCCGGATCCGCAACGACCCGCGCAGCTGATCGAGCCACTGGGCCACGTCCAGGCAGGCCTGCGCCGTGCTCCCGTGAAAGCGCGCGAACGCGGCATCCACATCGATGCCGGCCACCGCGCAGGCGCGTAGCGCCTCGCTGGCAGTGGGGTAGCGGCGCCCGTTCTCCCAGTCGGTGATCGGGTTGCTGCGGTAGCCGAGCCGGCGGGCGAAGGCGACCTGGGATCGCGTGCCCCGGACGGCGCGCAAGAACTGGCTCGCGGCGACCTCCACTTTCCCAGATTAGAGCGTTGTAGGGCGATTCCGGCAAGCAAAATGTTCGTAATTGGGAAAATTTGGCCTTGCCGGGCGTCTGCCCGCCCGTAGGGTGGGTGCTGGGGCCACCGGGAATCGGAACGGAGCTGGATCATGGGCGGGTCGATTTTGTGGACGTGCGGGCGTGCGGCGCTGGCCGCTTTGCTGCTGGCGGGTGCGACCGGCTGTCTCGGTGGCAGCAGCAGACACGAGCGTGTGAGCGGAGAGCCGCTGCGCAGGTGCGCGAGCCAGGGCGAGTGCAATGCGGGCCTGGAGTGCCTCTGCCAGGTGTGCACGCGCGCCTGTGCGAGCGACAACGGATGCAGCGATCTCGGCGACGGCGCCACGTGCATGCCGACCGCGTCCACCTCCAGTTGCTCGGCGGCGGACGGGGCAAGCGTGGACAACGTCTGCATGCCGGCGTCCAGCGATGTGGGCGTCGGTGACGGCGATGGGGACGTCGGCATCGCTGGGGATGGCGACGCGCGCGGAGACGGCGATGGCGACACGGGCCCGGGCGACGGTGATGGCGACGCGGCGGTGGACGATGCGGCGGACGCTGGCACCACCGGCAGCGGAGGCTCGGGCGCAACGACCGAAGGCTACGTCCCCTTCGAATGTGGCGTGGAGTCCTGCGGTGAGGGCCAGACCTGCTGCCCGGCCACGGGGCTCTGCTACGAGCAAGGTGCGGGCACGAGCTGTCCCGGGGTTGGCTGTGGGATCGGCCCCGCGGGCCCCGCCGATTGCTGCCCGGACGGGCTCGCCTTCTGCGAGGACACGAGCGCGTGCCATCACCCTGGCTGCACCGACTGCTGCAAGCCCACGGTGAGCTGCAACGATCACGACGAGTGCGAGACCGGCTATCTCTGCTGCTACAGCTCCCGCACCTGCTACCACCCGTCCTTCGGCAGCTGCAGCGAAGCAGCGCCCCGGTGCGACGAGGACGGCGCGTGTCCGGGCAACCTCGAGTGCTGCACGCAGCACGACCTCTGCTTCCCCCCCGACTGCACCGATTGCTGTCCGACCGATTGCGCGCCCGCTGCCGCGTCCTGCGCGACCGGAACGCCGTGTTGCGGGGATCTCGCGTGTTGCACCGGGGTTCCGGTCCCGCCGGGGGAAGAGTACTGCTCGAGCAGCTGTCCCGTCAGCGATCGGAACGTCAAGAAGGATATCGTGCCGGTCGACGGCGCCGCGATCCTGGCCGGCGTGGAGCGTTTGCCGATCTCGGCCTGGAGCTACCGGGACGAGGACGGGGTGCGACACGTGGGCCCCATGGCACAGGACTTCCACGCGACCTTCGGCCTGGGCCAGAGCGACACGTGCATTCCGACCATCGACTCGGGCGGCGTTGCGCTCGCGGCGATCCAGGCGCTCGCCGCGGACGTCGCGGCGCTTCGAGCCGAGATCGAGGCGCTGCGGAAGCACAACCTCGCGCTCGAGCATCAATTGGCGACGGAGCGCTAGAACCCATCTCAAGACCTCCTCGCGGCGCCTTCCGGGCGGGACGCCACCGCCCACCGCCTCGCCTCACGCTCAACAATACCCGCGCATTGCTTCGGTTCGCCGATGCGCCGCTCGGCACCGTCGCGCTCCAGAATGCATCCACGGGAGGTTTTGAGATGGGTTCTAGCCCGGATGGATCGGGCCGGATCTACGGATTGGCCGCCTTCCGAGCATTGCACCCTCGGCTGGCGTGTCGCACAACAGCGCCATGCAACGGACGGAGGTGGCGCCACGCGTGGCGGTGGCCTGCCTGAGCAACAGCAACGCGCTGCACTGGAACCACCAGCGCGATGCACCCGTGCTGGATGCGCTCTTCCCCAAGCGCTTCCTCTCCCACGAGCTCGACATGATCAAGCCGGACCGTGAGGTCTACGAGCACATGTTGGAAGACCTGGGCTGCAGCCCCGCCGCGGTCTGCTTCCTGGACGACAACCGGCTCAACGTCGACGCTGCGCTCGAGCTCGGCATCGACGCGCAGCGCGTCGCGGGTACGGAAGAGGCGCGGGAGGCCTTGCACGCGAGGGGCCTGTTGCCGTAGGCCCCGAGGCTGTCAGCCGGTCAGCTCCCGTTCCATCGCCGGGTTCTCGGGCCGCACCTTCCAGATGAAGCCGTCGAGGGCGTAGTGCACGACCTGGGGTAGGGCGAGCAGCGGCACGAGGTAGAGCAGCCACCCGGGTGGGGCGCCGGTGGCGTCGCCGAAGAGCCAGGGGTTGTCGTGCCACACGAAGCGATCCCAGATCGCTTCCTCCGCGAGCGCCAGGGCGGCGACCACGAGCACGAAGCCGGCGACGCCGCGGCGCAGGGTCAAGGAGAGCGCGCGGCCCGCGTCCGGCTGGGCCGCGCGCATGCGCCCGTGGCGGTAGGTCAGCACCATGTACGGCAGGCCGTGGATGAGCACGTTGGTGACGGTGAAGGCGTAGTCGCTGTCGAAGGCGACGATGCCGAGGTGCCAGCAGGCAAAGGTGGAGAGCACGACCAGGACCTTGCCGGCGTTGACCCGCGCACCGGTGAGCTTCAGCTGCACCTGGCGGACGCAGAAGGCGGCGAGCAGCGACCAGTAGACGGGCGCCAGGACGGCCGCCACCGGCGCGGCCAGACCGGGGATGAAGTCGCCGGCCACGAACCAGTGGAAGCGGCGCGGGAGATTCGCGTGCCAGTGGATCACCGGGTAGAGGGTCGCGGCGTAGATCGCGGCCGTGTCGAGCCAGCGGTCGAGGGCGGCGCGCTCGCCGGCGCGGCGGCGGTAGAGGGCGACCCAGCCGTATTGTTGGCGCACGAAGTGAAACAGGGCGACGTAGGCGAGCACGCGCCAGAAGGCCTGGGCGCTCACGGCGTGGGCCATCACGCCCAGCCCGTAGCAGAGCGCGGGCAGCCCCAGGTAGAGCAGCGGGCGTCGGCGCAGCTCGACCGGGTCCAGGTACACGCGGAAGACGGTCGACCAGACGTGGCCGACGTCCACCAGGACGATGCAGAGCAGCCACACCCACGGCGGCGCGTCGCCGTGGAGAATCCCGAGCGCGGCGCCCACGGCCAGCAAGAGCAGCGACAGGGCGGCGCTTCCACCAAAGGCCCACAGGTCCGTCGTGCGCCCGAACAGCCACGGGCCCGAGTCGTCCTCGGCGAAGACGCGCGCGCTCACGTGGGGCCTTCCTTCAGCGCAGCGCGCACCTCGTCGGCGGCGCGCACGCCGTGGTGAAAGGCCTCCTCGAAGAGGGCGATGCCGGAGAGGTCGCTGTGGGCGAAGTGGATCGGTCCCACCGGCTGGGCCGCGGCCCACCGCGACGGCCCCCAGATGAAGCCCGGGCGCGGCTGGATCATGCCATGGCCCCAGCGACAGACGTCGACGCGGCTGACCTGCGGCTCGAGCTCGGCGTGGGCGCGCGCCAGGTCCGCGATCACGGCGTCGCGGTAGTCTTGCCAGCTCGGCTCGAGCAACCGCTTGCGGCCCGCGCGCGCGTCGCCGTCGACCATCGGCATGAAGTAGGTCCAGACGCTCGGCCCGAAGCTGCGGCCGCGCTGATGGGTGGCGGACACGTAGCCCAGCGAGGGGCTGTCGTGGAGCACGTTGTCCCAGGCGTCCTCGTGACCGCGCGAGCGCGGGCGCCCGCGCAGGTGCAGGTTCGCCACCAGCCAGGCGCCGTACTGGAAGTCGGCGCTGCCGGCTGGCAGCCCCGCCCGCACCAGGCGCCGCGCGATGAAGCGGGGCGCGGCCATGATCGCGCGCCGCGCCCGCACGCGCCGCGCCTTGCCGCTGCGCCAGTCGATCGCGTCGACGCGTACGCCGTCGCCCTCGGGCACGACGGTGGTCACCAGCTGGCCGGTGTCGATGCGTCCGCCGGCGGCGCCCTCCAGGTGGGCCACGAGCGCGCCGTTGCCCTCGGGCCAGGTCAGGACGTCGGCATCGTTGTCGCGCGCCGGGTCCATGCGCGAGGCGTGGTAGAAGATCAGCGCCCAGGCGCTGGTGTGCTCGAGCGTCAGGCCGTAGTCGTCGCGGCAGGCGTGGTCGAGCAGCCAGTGCAGGCGCGTGCTGGTGAGGCCCTCGCGCTTCAGCCACTCCGTCGCGCTGATCCGATCGAGGGCGGTGAGCTCGGGATCGTCCGAGCTGGCGTCGACCGGGATCGCGAAGGCGCGGCGCCCGCGGCCGTCGCGCAGCGCGGCGAAGCCGGCCATGCGTCGCTCGAAGCGGGCGAGCTGGGTCAGGTCGTCGTCGCTTGCGCCCACGCGCGGGTAGAGGCCGGGGTACCAGTAGCCGCGGTAGAAGAGCCGCACCTTCGGCTCGCGCACGAGCAGCTCCTCCTGGCCGCCCAGGCGCCCGCGCGCGTCCTCGCGGCTGAGCGCGCCGAGCTCGTCGAGCAGCTCGACCAGGGGGCCGCCGTCGGACAGGGGCGTGGTGATGTAGTGCGCGCCCCAGGGATGGCGCAGTCCCCCGTCGCGCTCGCTACGGCTCGTGCCGCCGCACTGGGGCTCGAGCTCGAGCAGGCGAAAGTCCCGTCCGGCCCGCGCCAGACGCCAGGCCGCGGACAGCCCGGCCGGGCCGCCGCCCACGATCGCGACCTCGGTGCGGGTCACGGGAGCGCCCTCGAAGTCGCCGTCCCGCGGCGCGGCATCGCGCAGCCGGTGGCCCACCTCCATCGACGGCTCGACGAAGCCGCCTGCGATCGCGGCCGTCTCGGGCTCCCGCTCGCAGGCCGCAAGCGCGCTCGCAAGCGGTGTGCCCAGGATGGCCGACAGCATCTCGCGGCGCGAGAGCCGCATCAGTTCACCTGCGCCCACTCGGCGCTGTAGTAGTGCACCAGGACCTGGTGGTTGAGGCGGTTGAGCTCCACCTCCACCGGTGCCATGTCGCGCGGGAAGGTGAAGAGGCCGGGCAGCATCGCGTCGTCCAGGAAGCGCAGCCCATCGGTGACGTCGGCGCGCAGCCGCGCCGGGGGCTCGAAGTGGGTGCGCCGCGCCATCACGTAGCCCCACTCGCCAAAGCTCGGCACCGAGACGTGATAGGGCACCGTGTGCAGCCCCACGCTGGCGATCGTGCGCTCCACGCACCAGAAGCTCTTGCGTGCGATCAGCGGCGACGTGCTCTGCACCACGAGCGAGGCGTCTTCCTTCATGACCTCGCGCACGAGTCGGTAGAAGCGCCGCGTGTAGAGCTTGCCCAGGGAGAAGTTGTTGGGGTCGGGGAAGTCGACGATCACCACGTCGAAGGGCGCGATCGCGCCCGGCCTGGCCTCGTCCAGCCAGACCATGGCGTCGTCGTTGATGACCTCGATGCGCGCGTCGGCCAGGGCGTCGCCGTTGAGCGTGCGCAGCCCGGGCAGGGTGCGGGCCAGGTCGGTGATCGCCGGGTCCAGGTCGACCAGCGTCACCGAGCCCAGGTCGGGGTAGCGCAGCAGCTCACGGGCGGCGAGGCCGTCGCCGCCGCCGAGCACCAGGACGCGCGCCCCTGCCGGTGCGTCGGCCATGGCGGGGTGCACCAGGCTCTCGTGGTAGCGGTACTCGTCCATCGAGGTGAACTGCAGGTTGCCGTCGATGTAGAGCGACAGCCGGCTGCTGTCCGACGTCAGCACGATGCGCTGGTACGGCGACTGCTCCACGTGCACGATGCGCTCGGGATAGAGGCCCTGCTCGCCGACGATGCGCAGTCGCGTGCTGTAGACCAGGGCGAGCACCAGGATGCCGCCGACGAGCAGACCCTTGAGCCGCAGCTGCAGCCGTCCGCGCGGGTAGATGTGCTCGCGCAGCACCCAGGTGCTCATCAGCCCCACGGCGCAGTTGAGCAGCCCGAAGAGGATGCCGATGCGCTCGAGCGGGATCATCAGCATCTCGACCAGTACGATCGAGAAGACCAGCGAGCCGATCAGCGCGCCCAGGTAGTCGAAGGTCAGCACCTTGGCGACCAGGTCCTTGAAGTCCAGGTCGTCGCGCAGGATGCGCATCAGCAGTGGGATCTCGAGCCCGACCAGGATGCCGATGATGGTCAGCGTCCCGTAGAGCAGCACGCCGAAGGCGTCGGCGCGGCCGTAGGCCAGGTAGAGCAAGAGGCCCTGGGTGCCGCCGATCAACGCGGCGGCGAGCTCGATGTCGACGAAGCGCTGGGCGATGCGCTGCTCGATGAACTTCGAGAGGTACGCCCCCACGCCCATCGCGAAGAGGTAGACGCCGATGGTGATGGAGTACTGCCGCAGGGAGTTGCCGAGCACGGTCGTCGCGATGGCGCCGGCCAGCAGCTCGTAGACCAGGCCGGCCGTCGCGATGATCAGGACGGTCAGAAACAGCAGAGGCGCCCGGTTCTGGACCCCGCTCACTCCACACCTCGGCCCGCGCAGGCGCGGGTCAGCCGCCGATCGCAGCGGCGACGATGATCGCGATCCCGAGCACCATCGCGCCGATCACGATGCCGAGCGCGGTGTTGTGGTCCTCCTCGATCTCCTTGTGAATCGAGAAGGGGGTGAGCTTCTCGATCAGGAAGAACGCGATGAAGAACATCGCGACGCCGATCAGCGAGAAGACCACGCACTGGATCACCAAGTTGACTAGTGCCTCCCAATCGATGCTCATCACTTGCCTCCGAATCCGCCAAAGAAGTAGACGCCGCGCGAGCGTCGATAGCTGCTGCTGCTCTCTTTCGTCGCACCCTTCGGGATCTCGCGCTTCTCGCTCGAGACCTGGAAGGGCTCGATGGCATTGCGCACCACGTAGCCGTAGCTCAACAGGACCGCGATGCCGAAGGCCGGGTAGATCAGCTTGCTCAGGAATCCCATGGCTGCCTCCTCAGTCCAGTCCCATCTGTGCGGCGTCCGATTGGCTCCAGCGCCGCGCCTCGAAGGTCACGCGTCGTATCAACGCGACGAAGAAGGGCAGGATGAGCAGCACGCCCGAGCCGAAGCAGCACAGGGAGCTGCGCTCGCCCACCGTCACGTGCATGGCCGCTGCCGGCGTGGCGCCCGACATGCGGCCGTTCTGGCGGCCCCACTGGCTGTCGAAGCGCAGGACGTAGCGGCCGGCCGGCACGCGCCCGAGGTACTCGGTCTCGTCGGGGCTGCCCTCGCTCCAGCGCTCGCCCCCGGTGGTCCCGTGCCACTCCTCGGCCTGGATGAAGAACTCGCGCACCTTGCCGCTGTCCTCGTCGACCAGCGCCGCGGCCACCGAGACCCAGCCGTTGCTGACGTTCGTCTCCAGCTCGAGCTGCATGGTGGTCGGGCCCCGATCCACCTCGAAGGGTTGGCTGTAGACGACCGCGTCCTCGGGCTGGGGATTGCGCGCGCGCGCGTCCAGTAGCTTGAGCGGCACGTCGACGCGCGTCTCGGTGGCGCGTGTGCCCATCGTGGCGCCGAGAAAGCCGAGGGCCACCAGCAGCGCGATGGCGACGCTGGCGGTCCACTTGAGCTGAATGGGATTCGGTTGCGCCGGTCCGACGCCGTGGGGGGAGGGCGGGCGACCCGGCAGGTCGAGGCCCTTCCAGATGTCGTCGCCCTCGATGTAGCGACCCAGGGACCAGTTGACCTCGTTTTCGGTGCGTTCGGAGCTGAGCAGCTGCGGGGGTGCGGTGAAGTCGGCCACGTGCGCGGTGTCGTCGATCTTCACCTTCCAGTAGAACTCGCCGATCACGGAGAACACCTTCGTGGTCGCCGCGCTGAAGGCGCGGAACTTCTTGCCGCGGTAGCGCGAGCTGCCGATGCCCTCCTGGACGTCGGCGTTGGGGACGGGGCGCAGGTAGGTGAAGTGGTGGCT
>JAPPOT010000245.1:2912-3188 GCA_028817855.1 Myxococcales bacterium | reverse complement strand
CCCCCCCCCGCTTCTCTTGAGGCTGGCGCCGGCCGCCCCGGGGCGCCGCCTGCGGGTGTCTCCCGCCGGACGGCGGGGTGTGCTGCGGGCGTCTCGGGAATGACGGCGGGGTGCGCAGCGGGTGTCTCTGGAATGACCGCGGGGTGTGCTGCGGGCGCTGCGTCGGGGATGACGGCGGGATGGGCGGCCAGAGTCTCTGGATTGACTACGGCGTGTGAGGCGGCCCCATCGCCGTGGAATCCGGCCGGATGCGCAAAGGGCGTAGCGGCGGGGAGG
>JAPPOT010000245.1:0-2902 GCA_028817855.1 Myxococcales bacterium | reverse complement strand
CGGGCGCCTCGTCGTTCTTCTCTTCTGTTTTCGCAGCGGGTGTCTCTGGATTGACGGCGGGTTGTGCTGCGGGCGGTGCGTCGGGTATGACGGCGGGATGCGCTACGGGCGTCGCGTCGGGGATGACGGCGGGATGGGCGGCCACCAGCCCCGACTCGGGTAGCACGGCCGGGTGCACGGGTGCCACCGGCGCCGACTGCGGTCGCTGCTGCCGGTGCAGCAGCATCGCCGCTTGCGGGTCGACGCTCTCGAGGATGTCGACGCGGCTCGGATCGAGATTCAGGATGGTCTTCGCCATTGCGACCGCGCGCGCGATGAAGCCCTGCTCGGCGTAGAGCTCGACCGCCACCGCGTAGCACTCGACCGCCTCCTTGCGCTTGCGCTCCTTGCGCAGCAGGTCGCCGCGCTTGTGGGCCCAGCGCGGCACCTTCGGGTCCGCCTCCATCAGCTTGCCGAGCAGATCGATGGCGTCCGACATCTTCTGCTTGGAGAGCGCGGACTCCAACTTTCTCCGCAGCTTGCGGACTGTCTTGTCTTCCGCCATCGTGAGGGCGCTCACACGTCCGCGGCCATGCACGTCGCGGGCCGCGGTTTTTTCAACACTATCTTAGACCATCCGCGCTCCGAAGTTTCGCGGGCATTGCGGGGATCGCCCGATGGCGGGTCCTCGTACAGAGGCGTACATCGTCACCCAGAGTGCGCCGGGTTGGCAGCGGCCACGCGAGCGCCGAGCAAGCCCACCCGCGGCTGGGTGATGATCGCCACCGGGATGCGCGTCAGGACCTCGCCCATGCGGCCCTTGTCCAGCAGGGCCTGCATGAAGTCACCTCGTTCGAGGCGCTCGAGCAGCTTCGGTGCGATTCCGCCGGCGATGTAGAGCCCTCCGGTCGGGAGCACCGTCAGCGCCAGGTCGCCAGCCTCCGCGCCGTAGAAGCCGACGAAGAGGTCGAGCGCGCGTGCGCAGGCCGCGTCCGAGCCCGCCTGCCCGCGTAGCCCGATCACCGCCGAGGGGTCGCCCGCGCGCAGCTCCCGGGCCACGGTCGGATCCTCGCGCTCGAGCTCTGTGGCGATCACGAACTCGTACAGCGCTGCGAGACCCGGGCCCGAGACCACGCGCTCGACCGACACGCGGCCTCCGAGCTTCGTGCGCAGGTGCTGAAGCACCCGGTCCTCGAGCGCGTTGCGTGGCGCGAGGTGGCGATGGCCACCCTCGCCCGCGATAGCGACAAGTCCCGCGAGCGTCGGCACACCGATGCCGGTGCCGAGCCCGGTGCCCGCGCCGAGCACCGCGATCGGACCGGCGGCGTGGCGCTCGCCGGCCTGCAGCACCCGCAGGTCGGCGTCGTCGAGCTCTCCCACGCCGCGCACGACCGCCTCGAAGTCGTTGAGCAGCGTAACCGGGCAGCCGAGGGTGTCGGTGAGCGTTGCCGTGTCCAGCTGCCACGGCAGGTTGGTCGTGTGACAGCGGCCGTCGCGCACCGGCCCGGCCACGCCGAACGCCGCGCCGTCGAGCTCGCCCCCGGTGGGGAAGCGTGCGAGCACTTCTTCCAGACTCGCGTGCTCCTGGCTTGGCACCCGCCGGTGCTCGCGTACCTCCCAGTGATCGGGGGCGCCCTCGTAGAGCACCAGCTCTGTCTTCGTTCCGCCGATGTCTCCGGCCAATAGCCGCATGGCGCGCAGTCTATCCCAAGTGCTATCACGCGGCCCATGCGAGCCCTCGGCGTAGACCCCGGTGCCCGTCGCGTCGGCCTGGCGCTTTCCGACGAGGACCGAATGCTCGCCATGCCCCACGCGACGCTCGAGGTGAGTGGAAAGCCCGCCGTCGCACGGCGCGTCGCGCGCGTGGTCGCTGCGCAGGAAGTGAGCACGGTGGTGGTGGGCCTGCCGCTCAAGCTGGACGGCCAGGAGGGCGAGGCGGCCCGCCGGGCGCGCCGCTTCGCCGAGAGCCTGGGCGCGTTGCCGGAGCTGGGCGGTGTCGAGATCGTCATGTGGGATGAGCGCCTGACCACGGCGGCGGCGGAGCGATCGCTGCGCACCGGCGCGGTGCGCGGTGCGCGCCAGCGGCAGGTCGTCGATCAGGTGGCGGCAGCGCTGCTGCTGCAGAGCTATCTCGATGCGCAGCGCAGCGGGGGAGGGCGCGATGGGGACCCCGACGCCTGACACGCCAGCTGCGGATCCGGCGCCCACGGCCGTCGCCGAACCCGGGCCGCCGCCACCCGAGCCACCTCCCGCACCGGCTCCTGCACGCCGCGCGCTTCGCTGGCTGCTCGCGCTGCTGAGCGCCGTGTCGCTGGCGCTGCTGCTGGTCCTGGGCTGGCTCGTGATGCTCTACCCCGATCACACCGGTCCGGGCGACGGTGAGGTGCGTGCGCTCGAGCTGGAGGCTGGCACGAGCGTGGAGGCGGTCGCCGGGCTGCTCGGCCAGCGAGGGCTGATCGAGGACGTCTCCACGTTTGCGCTCTACGCGCGTGTGCGGGGCGCCGGTGAGCGCTTGCGCGTGGGCCGCGTGCTGGTGCGCGAGGGGATGTCGCCGCGGCAGCTGCTCGCGCGCGTGGCCGAGGGCTTCGGCTCGGTGCAGCTGCGCGTGGTCTTTCCCGAGGGGTTCACCCGCCACGAGATCGCCGAGCGACTGGGCCTGTGGGGCGTGTGTGACGGCGACGCCTGGCTGCGTCTGACCGAGCTTCCCGGTGTGCTGCACGCACTGGGCGTGGAGGCGTCGACGGCCGAGGGCTGGATCTTCCCGGACACCTACATGCTCATGAGCGACTCGCCGCCGCGCGCGGTGCTGCGGCGCATGGTGCGAGTCGCGCGCCGTCGCTTCGACGGCGCCATCGAGCGCCACGCGGAAGGCCGGGCGCGCCTGGAGGCGGCTCTGGGCGGGGGGCGCCCGGCCGTGATCACG
>JAPPOT010000094.1 GCA_028817855.1 Myxococcales bacterium | reverse complement strand
GCTCGGGGACGGCACTAAAACTGCAACCGGAAGAGTTGCTGCCCCATCAGCAGCAGCTCGCCGTTCTGCACCTTCTGCTCGCCCTTCACGCGCATGAACGTACCATTGCTGCTCCCCACGTCGGTCAGGACCACGCCCTTGCCGTCGTGGTGGATCCTGCAGTGCAAGCCCGAGACGTAGCCATCCTCGGGGAAGATCACATCACCGCGCTCGCGGCCGATGTGCATGCCGTCGGAAGGAATCGTGTAGGAGTTGCCGGTGCTCGTCCGCCCGACGACGAGCGAGAGGCGCCCGATGTAGTCGGGGTTGGGGCTCCCCATCTGCTCGACACCGTCCACCGCGCCGGTCTTGGCGATCGCGGTGAAGCGCACGATCTCCTGACCGATGCGGAAGACGTCACCATCGTTCAGGCGCACCGGCTGATCGCGGCCGATCTTCACGTACACCCCGTTGAGACTGTCCTCGTCGCGGACGATGCAGCCGTCGGCGCTGAACGCGAAGGTCGCGTGCACCGGAGACATGTAGGCGTCGCCGGCGAAGAGCCCGCCGGCATCGCGCCCCACCTGACTGGACCCGTCGGGCAGGGAGAAGGACGCACCCTCGGTGCCGTCCGGGTTGATCAAGACGAGTGTGGCACGGGCCTGCACCGCCGGGGCGGCCGGCTCCGCCGCCGGGGCGGGCTCCGGCGCCGGCGCGGGAGCCTCGGCTGGAGCGTCCTCGTCCATGCGGTGACCGCAGGTTCCGCAGAACTTGAAGTCGACCGGAACCGGGTTGCTGCAGGCCGGGCAGTTGTTCGGCCCGGCCGCCGGCTTCTCCGGCACTGGCGTCGGCTCACGGGAGAGCTCGGGCTGCGGCACCGGGTGCGACTCCCTCGCCAGCGAGTCACCCTGCTGGGTGGCAGCGAACTCCAGGTTCTTCTCGGCCGCCGCCGGTGGATCGGTCGGCGTGGGCGGCGCGAAGTCCTTCTTGGCCGCTTCGCGCGGCAACTCCGCACCGCAGCCGAGGCAGAACTTGTAGTGGTCCTGATTCTCCTTGCTGCACCTAGGGCAGACGATCACAGGCGCCTCCTCCGGGCCAACCGCCGCAGCGGCTCTCCCTTGGACATGAAGAGTAGTTCCCGGGAAGTTCGGCGGTCAAGCTCCTGCTTCCCCGATTCCATCGCAATTTCAACGTTGTTCGCCATCGCTCACGCGGTCATCTCGACGCGCAACAGCTGCTTGCCGAGGAAGAGGTAATCGCCATGGCCGAGGGGCTGCGAGCCCTTCACGCGCAGGTAGGTGCCGTTCTTCGAGCCGTTGTCGGTCAGGGTGAAGCGGCCGTCACCGCCCACCTCGACCTTGGCGTGGGAGCCGCTCATGTAGACGTCGGTCGGGAAATTGATGTCGCAGTCCTCGCGCCCGATCGCGACGCTCGATCCGGTCGCGCAGTGGGCCAGCCCCTCACCGCCTCCCGCCAGCAGCTGGGTCAGGCAGAAGCCATAGGCCTTGCGCGGCGACGAGTAGAAGTAGGTCTGATCCGGATCCGGCCCAGCGGTGTCCTCGGGAGCCGCGTCCAGCCGGAACAGCTGCTCCCCGCACAGGAAGGCATCGTCGAGCTCGAGCCCCACGCTCCCCTTCACCCGCACGTAGACCCCGTTGAGGCTGCCCTCGTCGCGCACGACCAGCTGTCCACCCTCGTACACGAAGTTGGCGTGGCGCGGGCTCAGCCACTGGTCGTCGGGAAAGAGGATCTGACCGTCCTCGCGCCCGGCGATGTGCTCGGTGCCCTGCAGCATGTAGCTGAGCCCATCGACGCCCGAGTCGCCGCGAATCAGGATCAGCCGCGCCTTTCCAGGCGTCTGCATCGTGCCGAAGTAGTTGGTCCGAAGCTCCACCACCTCGGGCGGTACCGCCGCGCCACAGGTCCCGCAGAACTTGTGACCCGAAGGCACCGGCGTCGAACATTCCCGACAGACGTAGTTGCGTGCTTGCTCCATCGCTTCTTCCTTAGACGGGGGGGATGCGGTGGACACGGACACGGGGGCCGCGTCCACCTCAGCGTTCGCAGCGACCGCCCCGCCCGCCGCGCTCGATCCGGTCTCCGCGAGCGCCAGTGATTGGCCACACGCGGTACAGCTCGGGGTGCCCATCGGGTTGAACGTGTCGCACTCGCCACACGCGATCCCGACATCGAAGTCCATGCGCTCGGCACCCCTCTTCCTTCAGCGCGGCCGCGTGATGCGCCCGAGCCGGTCCGACTGCGACGCCAATTGTTAGTGGATACAGGCGGATCTCGTCAATCAGTCGACACGGGAACGCCCAGACGCCCAAGGGCAGCCCCGGCGGCTTCGCGTACGCGCGGCTCGGTATCGCGCAGGGCACGCCTGAGCGCGGCGACGGCCGGCGTCCGGGCGCACTCCTGGCCGCCCGCGCAGTGTTTTGCGCGGGCGACTTGCTCCAGCGCGCCCACCGCCGCCTCCCTCACGTAGGCAAAGGGATCACCCTTCACGACCCCGTCGAGCACCGCCACCGACCCCGGCGCCCCCAGTCGACCGAGCGCCTGCACCGCCCGCTGGCGCATCCACCAGCGCACATCATCGCGGGCGATTCCCGCGATGGTAGACACGAGCGCGGACTTGCCCGGGGTACCCCCAAGCATCTCCAGGGCCGCGCTACGCACACGCTCGTCGTCATCGGCCAGCGCCTGCAGCAACGCGGCGCGGTCCGCGCCGGGACCGAGGAGCCGCACAGCCGCCGCCCGCACGTCGGCGTCGGGGTGCTCCACGAGCGGCTGGAGCTGCGGCCCCAGGCGCGCCACCAAGCCCCTGAGCGCCGCGTCATCCTCGCCGCGGCCCCCCAGCACTCGCTGGCTGGCCAGCAGCTCGAGCACGAGCAAAGTCGAGTGCCGCGTTCCCACCAACGCCACCTTCGCGGCGTCAGCCAGCTGCGCGGCAAAGTGCTCGGCGGGCGCGGGCCCGTCCAGCGGCGGCACGCGCGACAGCCATCCCGCAATGATCTCCTCGAGCCGTGGCCGGCCCTCGGGCGCCGGAAGCTGGCTCGGTGAGTCGGGCGCGCGCGTGCTGGCCAGCCAGCCGAGCGACCACAGGGCCGACTCCCGCAGGGCGCCCTCGGGCTGAAAGACGAGCTCGGCGAGGCTCGGTACCGCGCCCGGATCGCCGACGGCGCCGAGCGCGGGCCGCCGCTACGAGCAGCGGGGT
>JAPPOT010000554.1:227-3198 GCA_028817855.1 Myxococcales bacterium | reverse complement strand
GCTGCAGCTCCACCGAGAGCATCAGCCGGTCACCGGGCTGCGGATCGTAGGGCTCGAGCTCCATCGGCCTCAAGACCATGTCGAAGCATAGCCGGCGGCCTGGAGATTGTCTCTCGGCGACGGCGGCACTAGTCTCCGCCCGCATGAGGGGCGCCGCTCCCATGCTCGCGCTGCTGTTGTGCCTGCAGGTCACGACCACCGCGGCCCAGCAGCGCGACCACACACACGAGGTCGGCGACGACATCGTGGAGGTGCTGCGCCTGTCCGGTGTCGGCTTCCTGCACCAGTTCATCCACTGGGAAGCCGCCGCGCTCTGGGGCACTGGTGCAGGCGCGACCGCGATCACGTTCATCGGAGACGAGGACGAGCGGCAACTCGGGATCGAGCACGCCAATCTGGTCGGCAGTGGCGGTGAGGCGGTTGGCGACGTGGGGGGATTGCTGCTCGGCGTCGGCATCGTGAACGCTGGCTTCTACGTGGCCGGTCGGCTGAGCGACAACGAGCGCGCGATCCACTTCGCCCTCGAGCTGTCCGCCGTGCAGGTGATCGCGAACCTGGAGACCCTCGGTATCTCCCAGCTTCCTCTGCACGAGCGACCGGTCGAGGCCCGCGGTGAGGTGCTGCGCGAGGAGCAGCCCTTCTTCAACGTGATCCGCGGACGCTCGTCCTTTCCGAGCGGGCACGTGATCGGTCCGGCCGCGCTGGCCATCAAGAGCTGGCAGTTCTACGGCTGGCGCCTGGGCCTGCCGACCAGCCTCGCCGCCGCCTTCGTCGGCTACGCCCGCATCCAGGAGGGGCAGCACTACGTCTCGGATGTGATCGGAAGCTACGCTCTCACGCTGGTCGCGTGCTGGGCGGTGTCGAGCGCCGCAAACCCGTTCACGCTCGAGACAGCGGGAGGCTCCCTGCGGGTCGTCCCCTACGCCCACGGGCAGGGTGGCGGCGTGCGGGCGGTCGGATGGTTCTAGAACCCACCGGATGGGTACGGCCCCCTGGCGTGGCGGGAACCATCTGGCACACTGGTCCGTCCTGCGGTGCAGGGGCCGGGTCATGGGTGCGATGCCGGCACCGGATTGGTGGAGAATTGGGATGCGGACAACCTCGATCACAGCGTGCTGCGCGCAGCTGCTGCTGCTGGCCTGCAGTGAAGCCGGCGGCAACAGCTCTCAGACGGGCGACATCACGGTGCTGCCGATGGCCGGTACGGGCGCCGGCCAGATGCCGGTCGATCAACCCATAACGCCGGGGGGTCCGACGGGCGACGACACGGCCACCGGAGATGGCGAGATGCCGGCCGACACACCGCCAGTCGAACCCGCCGACGGACCGCCGATGCAACCCGCGGATGACGTGCCACCGGCCGACGGCATGCCACCGGCCGACGACGAGCCTCCAGTCGAGGTGGAGCTCGAGCCCTTCAGCTTCTTCGTCACGAGCATGGAGGCGATCCAACGGCTGTCTGGCAACGCCGATGGCTTCGGTGGCGACCTGCGCTACGGCGAGGGGACGGGGCTCGCGGGCGCCGACAAGATCTGCACCGAGATCGCCGAGGCCTCCATGCCCGGATCGGCCTCCAAGCAGTGGCGCGCCTTCCTCAGCACCACGACCGGCGGCGAGGGCGGTGGACCCGTGCACGCCATCGAACGCATCGGCGAGGGCCCATGGTACGACCGCGTCGGTCGCCTGGTCGCGATGGACCGGGACGCACTGCTCAACGACCGGCCGCAAGGCGCCGATCCCGCGATCATCAACGACCTGCCCAACGAGTTCGGCATTCCGAACAAGGCACCGGACGGGATGATGGAGGTCGACAATCACCACACGCTGACCGGCTCGGGCACGGACGGCCGCCTCTATCAGGACGACCCCCGCGTGACCTGCCAGGACTGGACCAGCGCGGAAGGCTCGGCGGGTCAACCGCGGACCGGCTTCTCCTGGCCACGCGAGGGCTTCGGTGGCTTCGGCATGATGGGCGGCGGAAGCTCTTCCAACTGGATCTCCGGCTACTCGCCGCCCGGCTGCGCCGCGCACATCAACATCGTCCAGACCGGCCCGCCGCCCCCCGGCACCGAGGGTGTCGGCTCGGGTGGCGGATACGGTGGATTCTACTGCTTCGCGCTGTCACCCTGAGGCCGTGAAGCTCAACGCGATGCAACCCCTCGGCCTGCTCGCCACGCTTGCGCTCGCCCTGGGCGCGGCCGCGTGCGGCGACGACGCGGGCGACAATCCCACAGACACCACCGCCGCTGACGACGGTGGCGCCCGCCCCACCGAGCCCGCGACCGGGGGCGACAGCGGTGGCGAAGCCGACGATGCGGACGCGGCAGGCGGCCCGGTCGAGGTCGTGCCCGCCGACCCCGCGGCGCCCTCCGTCGGCGGCTTCACGATCCGCATCGTCGAGCCGGTGGACGCCACCGACACACCGGGCTTCACGTCGATCACGGGCAAGGTCTACGACGTTCCCGTGCCCGCGCGCCTGGTCTGGGAAGAGGCCGCCGAGGAGGACGAGTGCATGCTGGAGGTCCCGCGCGTGCCGGTATGCGACCCGGACTGCGGCGCCGACGTGTGCATCGAGGACGGCGTCTGCACGCCCAACGCGGTCGGGCTCAACGCCGGTCCGGTAACCCTGAGCGGCCTGCGCACGATGGCGGGCGAGGAGACCGTCGAGCTCGACCCGCTGATCCCCCTCAACAGCTACCAGCTGGCGCAGACGCTGCCGTATCAGCCCTTCGACGAGGGCGACGCGATCCGCATGGAGGCCGGCGGCGCGGACCTGCCGCCCTTCGCGGCTGAGAGCGTCGGCATCGTGCCGATCGAGCTGCAGGGTCCCGACGAGATCCCCGTCACCCCCGGCGAGAGCCTGCCCCTGCGCTGGCTCGCGGGTGGCGAGCCCGCGGCGCGCATCCGCGTCGAGATCGACATCAGCCACCACGGCGGCACCCGCGGCATCATCCGCTGCGATGCCGAGGAC
>JAPPOT010000554.1:0-217 GCA_028817855.1 Myxococcales bacterium | reverse complement strand
GCTATCCCAGACTTTCGTGCTCACGCAGATCACGGGTCTGATCGATCTGGGCGTGTCCGGCTTCCCCGTCGTCAACCTCACCCGCCACGCAGATGGTGACACCATGGTCGGCGAGTACCGCGTGGTGCTCTCGGTCATGTCCGGCGCCCAGCGCGGGCTGCTGCTGCCGGGCATCATCTCGTGCCTGGACGACAGCGTGTGTCCCGACGGTCAAACT
>JAPPOT010000527.1 GCA_028817855.1 Myxococcales bacterium | reverse complement strand
TTGACGAGGCGGCTCGGTGCGTCGGTGCTTGCTTGGTCTTCCCTGGGGGAGGCCTCTCGTTCTTTTGACCGCGCCAAGGCGCGCGGCCGGACCCCCCCGGGCCGGCTAGGCCAGGCCGAGCTCGCCCTTCAGCTGGCGCTTGAGGATCTTGCCGTTGGCGTTGCGGGGTAGGGGCTCGGTGCGCGTGTCGATGCGAATCGGGACCTTGAAGCTGGCCAGGTGCTGGGCGGCGTGCGCCTGGAGGGCGGCCTCGTCCACGCTCGAGCCGGCCACGACCTGGACGATGGCGCCGACCTCTTCACCGAGGGTGCGGTGTGGCAGCCCGATCACGGCGGCGTCCATCACCTCGGGGTGCGCGTAGAGCACGTTCTCCACCTCGACGCAGTAGATGTTCTCGCCGCCGCGGATCAGCATGTCCTTGGCGCGATCGAGAATGTAGATGAAGCCTTCCTCGTCCATCCGCACCACGTCTCCGCTGTGCAGGAAGCCGTCCCCGAAGGTCTTCTCGCTGGCCTCGGGCTTGTTCCAGTAGCCGACCACGACGTTCGGGCCGCGGATATGCAGCTCGCCGACGCTCCCGACCGGCTGCGCCGTACCATCTTCGCCGACCACCTTCACGTCGCAGATCGGCATCGCCAGGCCCACGCTGTCGGGCTTGCGCTCGTAGTCGACTCCGGCGTTGCTGGTGGCGATGGCGCTGGTTTCCGTCAGTCCGTAGCCGTTGCTTGGGCTGGACTCCGGGAAGACGGCCTTGATCCGCCGGACCAACTCGGGCGCAGCAGGCGCACCACCGTACCCTACGCCGAGCACGCTCGAGGTGTCGCGGCGCTCGAAGTCGGGTGACTCCAGCACCTGCCACACCATCGCGGGCACACCGCCGAAGTTGGTGATGCCCTCGCGCTCGATCAGCTCGAGCGCGCGCTCCGGATTCCAGCGGTACATCATCACCAGCTTGCCGCCGGTGAAGGTGTTGTAGGCGAGCATGGAGTGGCTGCCGGTGACGTGGAAGAGCGGCACCGAGACCAGGGTGGCGGTCTGCGGGACGACCGCGCCGGGCTCCGGAAGCTCGAGGCCCTTACGCAGCGCGGCGCGGGCGCGTACGAAGCCTGCGCTGCCGACGTTCGTCACCATGTTGCGGTGGGTGCCCAGGGCGCCCTTTGGATTGCCGGTGGTACCGGAGGTGTAGAAGATGGTCGCCAGGTCGTCGGGCTCGATCGCGACGTCGGGCAGTGCCGGCTCACGGGCGATCTCACCGAGGACGTCCTCGAAGCGGCGCGCACCGGGCGGCAGCTCCGCGCCGTCGCCGCGCGCGATCACCACGCGCGCCGTGTCGAGCGCGGGCAGCTCGGGCAGGTGCGGCACGATGCGCTCGGCGCGCTCCGCATCGCAGAGCAGCACGCGCGTGCCCGAGTCGAGCAGCCCGTAGGCCAGCTCCTCGCCCTTCCACCAGCCGTTGAGAGGCACCGCGATCGCGCCCACCGAGGTGGTAGCCCAGAACGCGATCACCCACTCCGGGAAGTTGCGCATGGCGATCGCGACGCGGTCGCCCTTCTCCACGCCGAGATCCTCGACCAGGCGCGTGGCGAGCGTGGCGACGCGCGCGAAGACCTCGGCGTAGGTCAGCCGCTCGTCCTCGTAGACCAGGTAGACGCGATCATCCCAGCAGCGGATCTGCAGCGCGAGCTCGCGCAGCGTGTCCGGGATGTTCCTCCAGCAGCGCAGGCGCTGGCCGCGGACCTCGCGTTCGATGATCTCGTGCCGGCCACCGTGCGCCGTGAGCAGCTCCGTGGCCTCCTGAATCGACATACCCATGGCAGTCGCGAATCCCACGAATCACCGCGGAATTCCACAGCGTGTGTGAGGGATCTTCCCCTTTCTTGGGGGAGGATAATTTGCGCAGTGGTACCAAGTCGGGGATGCTTTCTAGATACCTGGAAAATGTCTCGAGCCGACGGCCAACAAGGGGGGCCCAATGCTCGAAGTGGGGTTCAGCATGGAACGACTTGTGGACGAATCCGCCACCGCGGCGGTCGCCGCCGCGCTCTTCCTCGTCGGCTGCGCACGGGGCGCCGTGAACACACCCGCAGCGGAGGCCGGCCAGGCCCAGCCGCAGCCCAGCGTGGGCATGGAGGAGGAGGCCGTGGACGACGGCGTGGGTGCGGTCGCGGCTCAGGTGGCGGCCGGGCGAGATCACACCTGCGCGATGGCCTCGGACGGGAGCATCGAGTGCTGGGGCAACAACGTGCATGGTCAGACCCGTGCGCCGGGCCACAGCTACGTGCAGGTCACGGCCGGGCTGCTGCACTCCTGCGCGATGGATGAAGAGGGCGAGGTGCAGTGCTGGGGGTTCAGCGGAGACGGGCGGGTCAATCCGCCGCGCGGCGTGACCTTCAGCGCCATCTCTTCCGGTGATGACCACAACTGCGGGATCGCAAGCGACGGCGCGGCAGCGTGCTGGGGCAACGACGACGAGGGCGAGAGCAACGCGCCCGAGGGGGCCTTCAAGCAACTCTCCGCGGGCGGCAACCACTCGTGCGGCATCGACGCCAGCGACAACGTGCTGTGCTGGGGTGACAACGGTCACGAGGAAGTCATGCCGCCGGAGGGCAAGTTCACCCGCGTGGTGGCCGGTGGCGATCACAGCTGTGCGCTCGATGCCGAGGGCAAGGCGACCTGCTGGGGCAGCGACAAGCACGGCCAGAGTGCCGCGCCACAGGGGCCCTTCGTCGACCTCTCCGCGGGGGCGCGCCACACCTGCGGGCGTCGCGCAGCCGGCAGCGTGAGCTGCTGGGGCGCAGGCACGGCGGGCCAAAAGGGCTTTCCTCACTTCGGTCAGGCGGCCCCGCCTGCCGACAGCTTCGTGCACGTGTCCGCTGGCGACGGCCACACCTGTGGGATGACGGGCGAGGGCTATGTGGAGTGCTGGGGCAGCGACGCGGGCGGCCGCGCGACTCCGACCTTCACCTTCGCGTCGGCCGACGCGGTGGCGGCCGAGGAGCCCGACGAGGACGAAGAGGTGGCTGCCGACGCCCGCCGCGGCAAGCGCATGATCGCGCCAAAGCGCTCCAGCAAGCGCGGCGGGATGCTGCCCGACATCGACACCTCGGTGCGCGGCCGCTAGCCCGGTTGTCTACACTGCGCTGCCGAGCCCGCGTCATTGACGGGTGGTCGGGTGAGGGGCCGCGGGCGGGGCTCGGGGA
>JAPPOT010000376.1 GCA_028817855.1 Myxococcales bacterium | reverse complement strand
TCCTGGTACGGAGCGAGAGCGTGCTCTTCGAGGACGCCCAGCGACACGCCCCCTACGCGCTGACGATCGGCGTCCGCTACCATCCGATCCACGAGACGATCGTTGCCAGCAGCCCGTGGGTGCGCACCGCTGGCGCGCGCGCGCCGCCCCTTGCGGACGTGCTGGGCGACGACGACGGCGAGGCGCGCTACCGCTACGACGACTTTGGGCGCCTGGTCGCCGTCGCATCGCCCGGCGATCGGCTCGACACGCCCACCGCGAGCTTCGACTATCAGTTGCGCGCACCGGTCAGCCGGATCATCCACCGCCGGCGCTCGCGGGCAGGCGGGCCGGCCGATCTGGAGGAGATCAAGTGCTTCGATGGCATGGGGCGGTCGATCCAGACGCGCAAGCGCATCGCCGAGGGGAAGTACCAGGTCTCAGGCCTGATCGCCTACAACCGCCAGGGCAAGCAGGCGGTCGCCTACCAGCCCTACTTCGAAGCCGACGGTCGCTGCGACCGGAGTGCGCCTGCCGACGGTCACAAGACCGAGACGACCTATGACGCGCTGGGGCGCGTTCTGACGCTCACCCATCCGGACGCCGACCTCTTCGATGGGAACTCCGTCGCGCGCACGCACTATGAGCCGTTGCGGGAGATCGAGCGGGACCCCGAGGACGCCGACGCAGGCAGCGAGCACGCGGACACGCCGCTGATCACCGAGCGCGACGGGCTCGGGCGGACGGTCGCGCTGACGCGTCACCTCGTGCCCGGAGATCCCATTGGGCTGGCGTTCTTCTACGACGGCTTCGGAAACCTGCATGGAGTCCGCGATGGCCACGGCAACGAGAAGTGGCAGTTCCACGACGCCCTGGGTCGCATCACCGAGGTCCGGGACCCGGACGCGGGCGTCACCACCTATCGCCGCGACGGCCGGGGCAATGCGGTCGCGATCACGGATGGCCGCGGGGAGACGACCAACAACCGCTACGACGAGGCGAGCCGCCTGGTGGCGACCTGGGACGCGCAGGATGAGGCCGGCACACGGGTGGACCTGTCGTACGACGTGGCGCCGACGGACTGTGAGGCGTGCAGCCACGTGGCCGGTCGCTTGGGCTTTGCGACCTATTCGCTGTCGGGCGCGTCCCTCGGGCTCGACGCCTACGGCTATGACCGGCGCGGTCGCACGACCTACCGCGCGCGCACGCTGGACGGCCACACCTTCGAGACGCGCGTGCGTTTCGACAACGCCGACCGGCCGGTGGCGACGACGTACCCCGGTGGCCACGTGCTCGAGCGACGCTTCGACGGCGTCGACCGGGTCGTGGCGGTGCCGGGCTTCGTGCTGGACATGGGCTATGCGGCCCACGGGCCGGTCGAGACGCTGGCGCTCGACAACGGCGTCACGACGCGTCATCGGTACGACGACCGGGGCCGGCTCGCGGGTATGGAGACCGAGCTCGTCGGGCGTCGTGCGGGCGCTCAGCAGTCCACGTCGCTGCAGGCCTACCGCTACCTGCGCGACCGCGTAGGCAACATCATCGCCGTCGGCGACGGGCTGAAGGGGGGCGGCCGACCGTCGGCCGAGGCGCGCTACCGCTACGATGCGCTCTACCGACTCGTGGAGGCCCACCTCGACCCGCTCGACGGTGAGCACGCCGAACGCCTGGGCTATCGCTACGACACCCTCGACAACCTGCTCGAGCGCAGCTCGGACCGCGAAGACACGACCGTGGCGGTCGGGCGCTTCGAGTACGGACAGGGGCTGGACGCGGCGGGCGATCCCGCCGGGCCCCACGCGGCGACGCGCCTGGGCGAGACCAAGATCGTCTATGACGCCGCCGGGCATGTCCTCGCCCAGGGTGACCGTGGGTTCGGATGGGACCACGCAGGGCGCCTGACCGAAGTCACCCGCGACGGCCAACTGGTGAGTGAGCTCGACTACGGCCACGGCAGCCAGCGCGTCAAGAAGGCCGAGGACGGCCACGTGACGTACTACGTCGGCGACGGCTTCGAGGTCCGCGACGGCGTCGCCACCCTGTACGTGGAGGTCGCCGGTCAACGGGTGGCGCGGGTCGAATACGCCGACGCGCCCGACCTGCCCGACCTGGCCCCGGTGCGCGTCGAACCCGAGGTGGAGCACGAGCGGGACATCGAGCACGAGCCCGACGGATCCATCAACGCGGCGGACGCGTGGGTCGGCCGTGCGGTGGCCGCCGGGGTGTTCGCTTCCGACACGGAGGTGAGCGCCGACGACGTGCGCGCGATCCGGGCCGCCAGCGCGCGCCAGCTGGTGCGCGGTCCCGAGGCGCGCGTCACATTCTTCCACCACGACCACCTCGGCACAACCGTTCTGAGCACCGACATCGAAGGCCGCGTGCTGCAGCGCAGCGCGCACTATCCCTATGGCGGCGTGCGCAGTGCTTCTGGCTACCTGGAGGACTACGCCTTCACCGGTGCCGAGTACGACCGCCAGAGCGACCTGAGCTACCATAGCGCCCGCTACCTGAGCCCCGCCCTGGGGCGCTGGAGCGCGCCCGACCCGCTGTTCGCAACGCTGAGCGCCAACACGCTCGAGCATCCCTTCGAGGCCGCCAACCCCTACGCCTATGCCCGCAACAACCCGGTGCTGCGAGTCGACGCCCAGGGTGAACTCGCGTTCATTCCGCTGATCTTTCTGGCGGTCAACGTCGCCGACCGGGCCTATGCCGCCTACGAGGCCTACCAGATCTACAAGGACATCCGTTCGGGCAGAACAACGCTCGCCAAGCTCGTGAAGGGCCGCGCCCGGGACAAGCTCGAAGAGCGGGTCGGCGGCGTGGTGTTCGGGAAGCTCGGTGGGCTGGCGGCCCGAGGGCTATCCTGGCTTCGCAAGAACCGCGGCCGCGCGCGCCGCGACGCACCCGACAAAGAATCGAAGAACGGGGGCTGCAACTGTTTCGCCGCGGGCACCCTCGTGCAGACCGCCGACGGCCTACAGCCCATCGAACAGCTGTCCGTCGGCGACCGGGTCTTGTCCAAGGACCCCAAGACCGGCGCTGAGGACGTCCGCCGCGTCACCCGTACCTTCATCACCCCCAACCGCCCCGTCCTGAAGCTCGAGCTGGCGGGTGCCGACGGCGATCACACCGACCAAGTCATCCACGCCACGCCCGGCCACCCGTTCTGGTTACGAGCCCAGGGCTTCCGACCAGCAGCCGACCTCCCCCCCGGCACCGAACTCTA
>JAPPOT010000820.1:1767-14951 GCA_028817855.1 Myxococcales bacterium | reverse complement strand
GGGTGATGCTTGCCAGCGGGTTGGCACGCGAAAGCACCCCGGTCCGGGCTTCCCCACCCCGACAGCCTCGCGTCGTGCCACGGTGAAGCGAGTGCGCGGCGCTCTCTTTGTGGCAGTTGCGGCCCGCTTCCGCGGCCCGCTGCGCTACCGCGCAATGGATGCGCTGCGCGCGGGTGAGGCCGCACGAACATCGCGGCGCTCGGGCTCGGGCACGGGCACGGGTACGGGTACGGGTACGGGCTCGGTCTCGGCCACGGACTCGGTCTCGGCCTCGGACTCGGGCCCGGACTCGGGCTCGGGCGCGGACTCGGATTCGGTCGCGGACGCGGACGCGGTCTCGGTCTCGGCCCCGGTCACGGACTCGGGCGCCGTCACGGTCCCGGTGCCGCCGCCCCAAGGCGCACGGCCACCGGCGTTGTGCTCGCGTCCCCGCTGCCGTGGCCGAGGCGGCCGTCGCCGAGGCCCCAGCACATCACGGCCCCGCTCGCCAACAACGCGCAGCTGTGGCGATCGCCGGTGTCGATCGCCAGCGCTTCGCCCTCCAGCGACACTGCGGTCGGCGTGTCTCGATCCTCGTCCGTGCCGTCGCCGAGCTGGCCCTCGGCGTTGTCGCCCCAGCACAGAGCGCGGCCGTCGCGCAGCGTGGCGCAGGTGTGGCGCTGGCCGGCTGCCACGTCGCGTACGGCCTCGAGGTCGAGTTGGGTCGGGCGCGACCGCACCTGCCGATCGCCGAGACCGAGCTGGCCGGCCAGGTTGCGCCCCCAGCACCACAGACGGTCGCCGCGCGTGCGCGCGCAGACGTGGAATTGCCCGAGGGTGAGCTCCAGCACCTCTTGCAGGCCGTCGATGCGCGCCGGCGTCGCACGCGACTCGGTGCCGCCGTCGCCGAGCTGGCCGAAGCGGTTGTCGCCCCAGCAGCTCACGCCGCCGTCGGTGTGCAGCGCGCAGCTGTGGGCGCCGCCCGCCGCCACCTGCACCACGTCGGCGAGCCCGGCCACCTCGACCACGACGCCGAGGCCCTCGAGCATGCTGTCCTTCGGCTGGCCTCCGATCTCGCCATCGCCCAGCTGGCCACCCACGTCGCTGCCCCAGCAGCGCACACCGCCGGCATCGGTCCGGGCGCAGGCGTGGTTCATCGCGACGCTCACCTGGCGCACCACCCCCAGCTCCGGCACTGCCAGCGGCCGCCGGCTCGCGCCCCGCTCCGGATCGCCGAGCGGGCCCTCGCCCCAACAGCGCAGCGCGCCGTCCCGGTCCAGCGCGCAGGTGGAGTCCCGGCCGGCGGCGAGCTGCACGACATCCGACAGCTGCGCGATCGCGACCGGCTCGGGCGCGGCCTTGCGCGTCGGCCGCGCGAGCTGCCCGAGACCTCCGAGCCCCCAGCAGCGCACGCTGCCGCGGGTATCGAGCGCGCAGCTGTGAGCCCCGCCCGCGACCACCTGCACCACGCCCTGCCGGCAGGCGCCCGCCACGCAACGCTGGTCGGGCGCACAGGCACGACCGCAGGCACCGCAGTGGTCCTGACTGTCGTCCAGCGCCTGCTCACAGCCGCTCGCGCGCTCGCCATCGCAGTCGCCCCACCCCGCCTCGCACGCGAGCGCCGGCGCTTTCGGGGCAGCGGGCGGTGCCGCCGGCGCCGCGGGTTGGGGATCTGAGGGACGGCTCGAACCGGCGCAACCGATCACGAGCACGAGCCACGCCACCGCCCACCCACCGCACCGGGCCTCGCCAGTGCTCTGACATGTCAGAGCACCAGGATGCGCGGGACGGGCGGCCAACCGACGGCGTCCGCGGGAGGTTGACCTTGGAGCTCTACGCATCGGTGATCGAGGTTGCGACGCAGCGCGAGCGTCAGCTGGTGGACATCACGCAGCAGGCGCGCGCCGAGGTGGCGCGCTCCGGCGTGCATCAGGGGCTGTGCACACTCTACGCCCAGGGTGCCACGGCCGCGCTGATGGTTCAGGAAAACGGCGACCAAGGGAGTGGGGATGCTTGATGGGGAATCGTCGAGGTTCGCCCAGGAGCGGCTCACCTCCTCGGTCCCATCCTCGACGTAGCGCTGCTACGCCTCCGGTGGGCCCTGTGGTGGCGCTCGCTCCTGAACGAACCTCGACGATTCGAGCGGTTGGCAACGGGCGGTGCTGGCGCGCCTCAGACGTGCGCCACTTCGACAACCAGCCTTGGCCCCACGTCGCCGTGACCATCGTGTGCACCGAAAAAAGGTGAGTGATCGCAGGACGTTCAGACCGGCAAGCCGGGTACCTTGATCGCGCGCAAGGGCTGGAGGTCAGCGAGGGTGTAGACCGATCCGTGGCTCATTCGCACGAGACGGAAGTCGTCGGGGCATCGGGGGCGACAGCCTCGGCGACTTCCGCTTCTCATTTCCAGCCAGGGGAACCTCAGGGGCGTAGGACGACCTTGCCGGTGGTCTTGCGGGTCGCCAGCGCCGCCAGCGCCTCCGGGGCCTGCTCCAGGGGGTAGCTCCGGCCGATGCGTGGGCGCACGCCGCGCGCGTAGAGCGCGAGCAGCTCGGCCATCGCGCTGCGCAGCCGCTCGGGCTCGTGCTGATGATAGCCGCCCAGGTTCACGCCGATCACCGCGATGTGCTTGAGCATCACCCGGTTGAGCTTCACCGACGGGATGTCGCCCGACGAGAAGCCGATCACGAGCAGCCGGCCGTTCCAGGCGATGCACTTGGTCGACAGCGCGAAGACCTCGCCACCCACCGACTCGTAGATCACGTCCGCACCGCGGCCACCGGTCAGCGCCTTGACGCGCTCGTGCCAGCCGTCGCTGCGGGTGTCGAGCAGCTCGTCGGCGCCCTCCTCGCGACAGAGCTCCAGCTTGTCGGCCGATGCGCCCGCGATCACGCGCGCCCCCAGGGCGTGGCCGATCTGCACCGCCGCCAGGCCCACCCCCCCGGCCGCGGCCTGCACCAGGAGGGTCTCGCCGGGCTGCAGCCGCGCGCGATCCACCAGCGCCAGATACGACGTCTGGTAGGCCACGCCGAAACCGGCGGCGTGCTCCACGTCCATGTCGTCCGGGATCGCGTGCACGCGCCGCGCGTCGGCCAGCGCCACGCTGGCGTAGCCGCCGAAGCCCAGCTGCGCCAGCACCGGCTGCCCCACCGTCAGGCCATCCACACCGGCACCGAGCGCGCTCACCCGCCCGGCCACCTCGCTGCCCGGCGAGAAGGGCAACTCGGGCTTGATCTGGTACTTGCCGCGCGTGATCAGGGTGTCGGCGAAGTTACAGCCGGCGGCCTCCACGTCGATCGCAACCTGGCCTGGGCCGGGCTCCGGATCGGGCAGCTCCGCCAGCTCGAGCGCATCGGGGCCATCCAGTGAGCGCAGGATCATCGCGCGCATGCCAGCCCTCTTAGCCGATCGCCGCGCGGCTGTCATCGCGGCGCGCGCTTGACGCCATCGGCCCTCGCCCCAGAACATCGAAGCCAGCATGGGCCGCCTCGTCGACGGACAGTGGACCACCGCACCGAAGCCGGCGCGGAAGGACGGGCGCTTCGTCCGCAAGCCGACCCAGTTCCGCGACTTCATCCGCGCGGACGGCAGCACGCCATACGCCGCCGAGGCCGGGCGCTACCACCTCTACGTCTCCTGGGCCTGCCCCTGGGCCCACCGCACCCTGATCACGCGCGCCCTGCTCGGCCTCGAGGACGCCATCTCGCTGTCGATCGTGGACCCGTTCATGGGCGACGACGGCTGGACCTTCGGCCCCGGCCCCGACCTGATCGAGGACACCGTCGGCGGCGCCCGCTTCCTGCATCAGGTCTACACCCGCGCGCGCGCCGACTACACGGGGCGCGCCACCGTGCCGGTGCTGTGGGATCGGCAGCGAGACACCATCGTCAGCAACGAGTCGCGCGAGATCATCCGCATGTTCGACCGGGAGATGCGCGCCCACGCCAGGCACGACCTAAAGCTCGCGCCTCCCGCGCTCCATGCGGAGATCGACGCCGCGATCGACGCGAACTACGACACGATCAACAACGGCGTCTACCGCGCCGGCTTCGCCCGCAGCCAGGAGGCCTACGAGGAAGCGGTCCAGGCGGTCTTCGCGGGGCTCGAGCGCTGCGAGGCGTTGCTCTCGCGCCAGCCCTACCTGTGTGGCGATCGCTTCACCGAAGCCGACATCTGTCTGTTCCCGACGCTGCTGCGCTTCGAGCTGGTCTACTACGCCCACTTCAAGTGCAACCTGCGCGCCCTGCGCGACCACCCGAACCTGTGGGCCTACACGCGCGCCATCTACCAGCGCCCGGGCGTCGCGGAGGTGTGCAAGCTCGACCAGATCAAGCAGCACTACTATCGCAGCCACGAGAGCATCAATCCGCCGCGCATCGTGCCCGGCGGCCCCGAGCTGGATCTGTGGGCGCCGCACGATCGCTGATCAAAGGCACCAGTGGGGACGCGCGGCGAGCTGACGTCGCGCGTGGCCATGGGCAAGGGCAGGTTGCGGCCATGCTGTCCCCATTTGGGACAGGACGAGATCAACGCGCCGTTGGTGCGGGCCCGCAGATCTGGTAGAGCCTTGGACTCCGGCAGCTGGGGATCGAAGCGGAAGAGAGCATGCGAGAAGAACTAGAGGAGCTGGCGTCCAAACCCCGTCACGTGGTGGCCATCCTGGGCGGCGCGGTCTCGGGCTCGGAGGCGGCCGTGGCCTGCGCCGACAAGGGCATCACCGCGATCGTGGTCGAGCAGAACGAGCGCCCCTACGGCAAGATCGAGGATGGCCTGCCGCGCTGGCACGACAAGCTGCGCGCCAAGGAGTACGCGCGCATCGACGAGAACCTGGCGCGCGACGGCGTCTACTTCGTGCCGCGCACCAAGATCGGCGAGGACATCCCGCTCGAGACCCTCACCCGCGACTGGGGAGTCTCTGCGGTACTGCTGGCGAACGGCGCCTGGCGCGATCGCCCGCTGCCCGTGGAGGGCGCCGACGCCTACGTCGGCAAGGGGCTCGTCTACCAGAACTCCTTCGTCTACTGGTTCAACCACTACGAGGAGCCGGGCTACGACGGCCCGGTCTACGAGGTCAGCGACGACGCGGTCGTGGTCGGCGGAGGCCTGGCCTCGGTGGACGTGGTGAAGATCATCAACCTCGAGCTGTACCGCCGCGCCCTGCGCGAGCGCGGGATCGAGGTCTCGGTGGTGGAGATGGAGCACAAGGGCATCACCGCCACGCTCAAGAAGCACGACATCGACCCCGACTCCCTCGGCGTGAAGGGTTGCACGCTCTACTACCGCCGGCGCATCAAGGACATGCCCCTGGCCTTCCCGAAGGAGAACGCCACCCCCGAGCAGATCGCCAAGACCGAGGGCGTGCGCGAGAAGATGGTCGGCATCCTGGAGACCAAGTTCCGCGTGCGCGTGAAGGACCAGCACGTGCCGGTCTCTCCGATCGTGGAGGACGGCCGCATGGTCGGACTCAACTTCCGCCGCACCGAGGTCAAGGACGGTCGCGCGGTCGAGGTCGAGGGCAGCGACATGGAGGTGCGCGCCGAGCTCATCGTCAGCTCGATCGGCAGCGTGCCCGAGCGCGTGCCCGGCATCCCGACCAAGGGCGAGCTCTACGACTACGCCAGCTGGGAGACGGGCGCCGTCAGCGGCATGCCCGGCGTCTTCGGCGTCGGCAACGTGCTGACCGGCAAGGGCAACATCCGCGAGAGCCGCAACAACTCCAAGCAGGTCACCGGCCAGGTGATCGCCGACTACCTGGGCCTCACCGACGACACCCGCGAAGAGGTGGTGATGGACGGCGCCCACGAGGCGGCACGCGCCCGGGGCGACGCGGTCGCGGCGAGCGCCATCCGCCGCGCGAAGGTCGCGCCCGACAAGCTGAAGGCCGTCGCCGACACGATCGAGGCGCGCTGGTCGGCGAGCGGCTACGAGGGCGACTACGCCGCCTGGCTGGCGGCGCACAAGCCCTCCTCTTAAGACGCGCGATGGGCGTCAACGTCGGGCAGATGCTGCGCCAGGCCGCCCTGACCTGGCCCGACCGCGTGGGCCTGGTCGACCTGGACGGCCACGACGACGGCAACGGCGAGCCGCGCGAGCTGAGCTTCGCGCAGCTGGACCTGCGTGCGCGCCGCGTGGCGGCCGAGCTGCACGCCCGTGGCGCCACGCCCGGCCAGTGCGTCGCCCTGATCGGCCACAACTGCGCGGACTTCGTCGCGAGCTGGTTCGGCATCGTCTACGCCGGCTGCGCGGTCGTGCCGATCCCGATCCTGTCGGCCGCGCCCGAGGTGCGCTACCGCGTCGAGCACGCCGGCTGCCGCGCGCTGGTGCACGACGAGGCGCGCAGTGCGCTGTGCGAGGAAGCGGTCGCGGACCTGCCGGGCCCGGTCGCGCGCCTGACGATGTCGGCGCTCGGCGATGGCCACGAGCCCGTGCCCTGCCCGGAGGACACCGCCCCCGGCGACGACGCGCTCATCCTCTACACCTCCGGCACCACGGGCAAGGCCAAGGGCGCCGCCATCAGCCACGCCTCGCTGATGACCCACACGGCGGTGCTCGGCCACCACCACCTGGGCCTCGGCCCCGACGACCGCGTGCTCGCCGTGCTGCCCCTGACCCACAGCTACGGCTGCCGCATGGCGCTGCTCGTGCCCTTCTTCGCGGGCGCGCGGGTGGTGTTGATGCCGCGCTTCGACGCCGAGGCTTCCTTCGAGCAGCTCGCGCGCGCGGGCATCAGCTGGATGCCGGCGGTGCCGACCATGTACGCCGCCTGGGCGGCCCTGCCCGAGCGCGAGCCGCCCGGCGCCCTGCGCTGGTGCCTGAGCGCCGGTGCGCCCCTGCCCGACGAGGTGGCGCGGCGCGCCGAGCTGCGCCTCGGGGCCGAGATCCGCCAGGGCTTCGGCATGACCGAGGCCACCTTCACCACCCTCAACGCGCCGCCCGATAGGCGCACCCTCGGGAGCGTCGGCCGCCCGGTCTGGGGGATCGAGGTGCGCGTCGTCGGCCCCGAGGGCCAGGACCTGCCCCCGGGCGAGGATGGCGAGGTGCTCGTGCGCGGGCACAACGTGATGACCCGCTACCTCCACGACCCCCAGGCCACCGCCGAGACCAAGGGCGATGGCTGGATCCGCAGCGGCGACGTGGGCCGGCTCGACGCCGACGGCCGGCTGTCGATCGTCGACCGCATCAAGGACCTGATCATCCGCGGCGGCAACAACGTCTACCCCTCGGAGGTGGAGGCCGCCCTGAGCGAGCATCCCGACGTGCGCGAGGTGGCCGTGGTGGGCCGCCCGGACGATTACTACGGTGAGGAGGTGGTCGCGGTGGTGATCGCGCGCGAGGGCGCGAGCCTGGACGCGGGCGCGCTGTGTGAGTGGGCGCGGGCGCGCGTGGCGCGCACCAAGGTGCCGCGGGAGGTGGCGTTCGTCGAACGCTTCCCGCTCGGTCCGTCGAACAAGGTCCTGAAGCGGGAGCTCAGGCAGATGCTGGTGCGCGGCGAGCTGATCGCGACCCGGCCACAGAGGTGAAGCATGGTCGAAGCGCGAGCGGTCAAGATCAACGGCAAGGGCGAGGTCGACGTGTTGTCGATCGGCACCCTGGAGGTGCGTGACCCGGGGCCCGGCGAGGTGCGGGTCGCGATCGCGGCGGCGGGCCTGAACCGGGCCGACACGCTGCAGCGGCGCGGCTTCTATCCCGCCCCCCCCGGCGTGGTCGCCGACGTGCCGGGGCTCGAATTCGCCGGCACGGTGGAGGCGGTCGGCGCGGGCGTGACGGAGCTGTCTGCGGGTGAGCGCGTGATGGCGATCACCGGAGGCGGCGGCATGGCCACGCACATCATCGCGCACTCGCGCGAGCTGATTCGCGTGCCGGAGGGCATGAGCCTGACCGACGCGGCCGCGGTGCCAGAGGTCTTCCTGACCGCCTACGACGCGCTCTTCCTGCAGGCCGGCTTCGACATGGGACGCACCGCGCTGCTGCACGCGGTCGGCAGCGGCATCGGCACCGCAGCCCTGCAGCTGGTCGCGGCCGTGGGCGGGCGCAGCATCGGCACCTCGCGCACGGCCGACAAGCTCGCGCGCGCCCAGGAGCTGGGGCTCTCCGACGGAATCGAGGTCACCGACAAGCGCTTCGCCGAGCGCGTGGCCGCGCTCACTGCGGGCGAGGGCGTGGACGCGATCCTGGACACTGTGGGCGCGGCCTACCTGGGCGACAACATCAAGTCGCTCAAGACCGGCGGCACGCTGGTGGTAATCGGCCTGATGGGCGGCGCCACCGGGGAGCTGCCCCTGGGCGCGCTGCTGTCCAAGCGCGCCCGTGTGGTCGGCAGCGTGCTGCGCGCCCGGCCGCTGGAGCAGAAGGCCGAGCTGGCCCAGCGCTTCAGCCAGGAGGTGCTGCCCCTGTTCGAGCGCGGGGCGCTCAGGCCCGTGGTCGGGGACGTGATGAAGATGGACGCGATCCAGTCCGCCCACGCGCGGATGGAGAAGAACGAGAGCTTCGGTAAGATCGTGATGAGCTGGTGACCCACCCCGCCCCCATCGCCCTGTGCCTCGCGCTGTCGCTGTCGGGCTGCGCCCTGAGCGGGCGCTCCGAGCAGTCGGAGCCGGACGCCGGCAGCGACGAGCCGCGTGGGCGCGGCAGCGAGGCGTGCCAGCGCTGGCAGCAGAGCTTCTGCGCCTTCGCCGCCGACGAGTGCGGCCTGATCGATCGCGAACGCTGCGACGACCAAAACCGCGGCGTGGTGTGCGCCGACGACGCAGAGGCCACACGCTGCGCCGACGGGTTCGCCGTGGCCGCCTGCAATCGCCCGCCGGGGGGCTGCGAGGTGGCCGACATCGCCGACCGCCGCGCGGCGGCCGAGGCCTGCGAGACCTACTTCGAGGCCCAGTGCGAGAGCAACACGCGCTGCGGCATCTTCAGCAACATCGACGACTGTCTGGAGTCGCCCCTGTTCGACTTCGACTGCGACCGGGCCCTGTCGATCGGGCTCGACTTCGAGCAGTGCCTGCAGGAGCTCTCGACCCGCCGCTGCGATCGGGACGTCCCGATCTGCGACGAGGTCATTCGCGCGCGATAGAGATCATGGGCGACAGCACCGACCACTCCATCGAGGTCCGGGTCTACCTGGAGGACACCGACGCCGGCGGTATCGCCTACCACGCGAGCTACCTGCGCTTCATGGAGCGGGCACGCACCGAGTGGCTGCGTGCGGTGGGCCTGCAGCAGAGCGACACCTTCGAACAGGACGTCTCCTTCGTCGTCCACTCCATGAGCCTGCGCTTCATGCGCCCCGCGCGGCTCGACGAGGAGCTGCGGGTCAGCTGCAAGGTGGCCCAGGCCCGCGCGGCCAGCATCCGCTTCCAACAACACGTGGTGGTACAGGGCAGCGACGAGACCTGCTGCGAGGCGGAGGTCACGGTCGCCTGCATCAGCCTGGCGAGCGGCAAAGCCCGCAGGATCCCGGCGGAAGTCCTCGCCCGCGCCCGGGCGTGACGGCCGTGCCCACACCCGCCCACCAAACCATCAGTCTAGCTGGAATTTTCCATATATACGGTGGGATTTCGGCTATGCTTGAGGGACCCCGAGGAGTCCCGATGTACGTCCGTGCGCTGTCCCTGTCGTTGTTGCTCGCTGCCTTCGCAGCCCCTGCGTGGGCGGCACCCCCTCCCCCGCTGCACGAGCTGCGCCTCGCCCTGGCCAGCTACGACCTGGAGGATGGCGGAACGGTCCAGGTGCTCGAGCGCATCCACGCACGCCTGCCCGCAGCCACCGGCCTCGAGCGCGAGGAGCTTCGCTTCCTGCGAGCGGCCGTGGCGGCCGACCTGATGCTCATCGCCGCGCTGCGCGACGACGCGGAGCTGCGCGACGAGGTCGCGGTCGCCCTCGACACGGAGAGCGTCCAGCTACCGGCCCTGCTCGACGCGGAGCTCAACGCCGCCCGCGGGACCTATCGGATGCCGGCCCAGCAGGTGCGCACCGCCCTGGAGGAGCTCGCCCGTCGCGACGGTGCACCCGGCGCCGCCGAGGGCACCCACGGCCGGGTGCTGCGGCTGTTGGCCCTGCGCCGCGCCCTGGACGGCGGCGGCGACGCGATCGCCGCCCTCGAGCCCTTCGGCCAGGATCCCTGCGCCGAGCCCAGGGCGTCATGCAAGGGCGTCTACGCCAACCTGGAGCCGCGCGCCCGACGCGCCGCGACGGGCCTGGCGGCGGCCGCGGCGGACGTGGCCAGGCTCGAGCGCACCGCCCGCCAGGGCGACCCCCTCGCCGCCGCGCTCACCCCGGAGCTGTCGCGCATCTCGGCCGAGCTCCAGGCGGTGGAGCTGCGACCGGTGCCGCGCCTCGCCGCGGACCTCGACATCGCCACGGCGGGCGGAGCCGCTCCCCTGGTCGCGGAGCTGGTGCTGATCGTCGGCGAGCGATCGGTGCGCTACGGCTTCGCGCCGCGCCTGGGCCTGGCGGAGGACGGCGCCGTGCGCGCGGTGGCATCGGCGCAGCCCGCGCTGCCGGCCCTGGCCGAGCTCGAGCTTCCCGACAGCTTCCGCCCCTACATGTCCCCGCTCGCGCCCGTCACCGAGCTGATCGAGCGCGCGATGAAGGACAACCCGAACCTCACCATCGCAGTGGGCGCCGAGGGCGACACCCGCGCCCACCTGCTGGGCCGCGTGCTGCTGTCGATGCGCCGCGCCGGCAACGCCCAGACCTGGCTGCTGGCCCGCAGCGAGCGCGGCTTCGCACGCGCGGTCGACGTCCGCCTGGTATCGAAGCGCGAGGGAACGCAACTCAAGGACGCCCCGCTGCGCCTGCGCGTGCGCCTGGGCGGCTACTCCCTGCACGTGGGCGATGACTTCGAGGACATCCCGCGCGTGCGCGACGACCACGGCCTGCACTTCGACGTGGACACCCTGCAGGCGCGTCTGGCCCGCCAGCAGGTGCGGGAGGCGGACGTCAGCTTCATGGCCGACGTGGCCTCCGAGAGTCTAACCGCGGCCCTCTTCCGCGTAGCCCGCCGCAGCGACGCCGTCCGCCTGGTTTTCCCGTAGCCCGGCTCGCCCGCGACTCGACGATTCCCTATCTCTCAGCACTCCCCTTAGCCCAGGGGGTCATCGCCAGAGGCGAGTAGGCCTGCACGGCGGTCTCGGGGGCCTTCAGCTCGCCGTTGGCGACGACCGGGGGCCTCAGGGGATCGTCGGCGCGCGCGCCCGCGGCGACCGCTGCCAGGCGGCCGTCGGCCATCACGTGTGCCCCGGCGGGCACCAGGCCGAGCGTGTCGATCACCGCCCTGCCCCAGCCGGCATGCACCGCGCCCTCGGCGATCCGGTCCGACAGCCAGCTCCAAAGGTCCAGGCGCGTGAGCTCGAAGGGCAGCCCCAGCGGAGTACGGTGGCGCTCCAGGTCATAGGCGATGCGGATCAGGGGCAGCACGCTCGGGTGCAGCACGCCCTTGTTGGTGCGCTCGATCGCCCGCACGAGCGCGCAGGTGCGCAGCGCGTGCGGATCGCAGTGGCTCAGGCGTGACTTGGACAGCGCGCCCATGGCGACCTTGGCCGCCTCCTCGATCTGGATGCCCTCGCGGTCGTCGAAGCCGTGGCAGGCCAGCGCCAGCGTCGCGTGGGCCGCAGGGCGGCGGTTTCGATCCGCCACCCCGAGGCGCGTGAGCACCGCCGCTGTGATGAAGGCCGCCGCCAGCACGCGACGCCCGCGGGTGGCCACGCCGGGCACGAGATCGAAGGTGCGCATGGTGGTCGCCACGCTGATCGAGGTGCAGCGCTCCAGGCGCGAGAGCGGCGCGCGCGCCGTGCGCCACGGCCACTTGCTCTCGTCGCGCGTGATCACCGCCTCGGTCTCGACGATGGCGCGCCGCACCTGGTCCTCGACGAAGGCATCGACCGTGGCCTCGTCCTTGGCACCTTCGTCGCCGAAGATCAGAAGCTTGTGGAAGCTGATGCCGGAGAGCGCGGCGATCCGTGCCTTGCCCTTGCCGTGGGTGCCCGCGATGATCACCTTGGCCAGATCGATCAACGTCGCGATGGGGGGCGTGGTGTCGAAGCGGATCTGGTGCATGCCGTACTTCTGCAGCGCTGCCGCAAGGGTCTGGGAGCGGCGGTAGAGGTCCTGATCGAGCGGCACCACTTCCTTGCCCCGCAGCACGGCCGCACCCACGAAGCTGAGCGAGATCGGCGGCACGGCTGCATCGATCGCCTCGAAGAGTGAGCGCGCCGTGCTGTGCGCCATCGGGTGCTCCTCGCCGTGGGTGTTGACCTGGCGCACGAGCCGGAGCAGCTCGAGCAGCGTGTCCGCGGTGGCATCCAGCGCCTCGTCGCTGAGAGTGGCGGAGGTGCTCATCGCGCGCGCGCCTCCTTGAGTGCGGCACGGATCTCGGCAGGCTCCATCATGTCTGCGGCGCGCCGTCGCAGCACTTCATCCCGCAGCTCGGAGTCGTCGGCGAGGACGGACAGGGCGGCCAGCCGCACCTCGATCGCGGTGCCGCGCCCACGGTAGAGGGGCAGGACGCAGTCGCGCCCGAGCCCGCCGCTGACGAGCGCCTCGAGCGTGCGCCGCAGCATGCGACCGTTCCAGCCCTCGCCGGCGCTGTCGCGCAACACCTCGCCCACCAGCCGCGTGCCGGCGCTGGTCTCGAGCATGCGCTGCACGAGGGCGCCGGCGGTGGCTGGATGTCTGACCAGCAGGCGCTCGATCAAAGGCTGCGCCTTCTCGCGCAGTCCGTCGATCGCGGCCAGCACCGTGAGCGCCGTCGCGGGCGGCAGGTCCGCCAGAGCCTCCACCAGCAAGCTCGTGGCCACGCCCTGGTCCAGGGCCGACTTCATCAGCCCGGTGGCCAGCACAGGCGACAGGCGCCGATCGGCCAGCCGCATGAAGAAGCGCTTGGGGCCCCAGTGGCGCAGCAGGCACGCCAGCGCGACCAGCGCGTTGCCCTCCCCCACCGCACGCTCGGCCAGGTGGCGCGCGAGCCCGGTGACGCTCGACTCGCCCGCGAAGTCGACGAAGTCGAGCAGGGCGTCCTCGTCCATGCCCGCCTCGGTCACCTTGGCCGCCACCGCTGCACCCAGCTCCGCGTCGTCGAGCGCTGCGGCGGCCTCGTCCTCACCATCGGCGAGCAGGCCGAGCAGATCGAGCAGGCGCGCGTCCACCTCGTCGGCGGCGTACACCATCTCGATCACCCTGCGCGCGAGCTGCGGCTCCGGCAGGGTGTGGCGC
>JAPPOT010000820.1:0-1757 GCA_028817855.1 Myxococcales bacterium | reverse complement strand
GTGTGGCGCAGGTTCGGATGCTTGAGCAACACGTCCATCTCGAGCGCGGCCCAGCCCTTCGGATCGTCCGCGATCTCGCGCAGCGCGTCCTGGTCCGCGTGCCCGAGCAGCAGCGCACCCTCGAAGACACGGGCCTGGTAGCGCTCCATCGGCTGCCGATAGCGCTCGATGATGTCGGCTTCGCTCAGGGCCTCGCCGACCTTCCAGGCGGCATCGTTCCAGCGCTCGATCGCCACGCGTCCAACCTCGGCCCAATGCTCGCCGCCCTCGATCGGCTGGGCCAAGACGAAGTCGGCCACCCGATCGAAGGGCTCGGCCAGGTTGGCGGCAAAGCCGATCGCGCTGCCGCGCCAGAACCAGTCGTGCAAGCGCAGGCAGCTGGTCTCCCCCTGCTCGGCGTCGGCCAAGGTCTCGCCCAACAGAAGCGCGTCCAGGTCGCTGGCGTCCGGGTTGACGCGCAGCGTGCGCACCCCGGCCTCGAAGGTGGGCAGGATGAAGCCGCCGCTGTCCTCGCTGGACGCCAGGGCGAGCTTGCCGTCCATGCGCAGCTCGGTCGCGCGCCACTCGAAGACCGGGCGCTCCTGTTGCTGGCAGAGCGTGATCAACCGCCGGGCATGTCCCTCCGCCAGTCGGTCCTCCTGGCCGATGGCGCGCACCAGCGCCTCCAGCGTGTCGCCTATCTCACGAATCGCACGGGATTCGTCGCCGGGGCCGCCTCCAGCCGATCGATCCACGCCATCGCTCCGGCCATTCGCGCCCCGTGCCGTCCCGGTGGTGGAACGTTTCTGCACTCAGATTTAAGGGTACGGACTTCGCAAAAACGCTGCCACATCGGCAATTGTGCGACCCGACCCGACCATGGCCGAGAAGCGCCCACCGAAAGGACCCGTGATGGGAACAGGTCTCTTGCATTTTCGGTGGGTTGCGTTACTTATGGCTTCACGCTCGTGGCTGGACGGGCGCCAACTGACGGTCGGCATCCCCCCGTCGAACCGTTAGACCCGGCAGGCCGCCCAAAAACGGGCTTAGGGCTGCCGTCCCGAAGGACTCGCTTCGGGGCGGTCAGCCTGCCTATTTCGGTTTCAGATGCGTAACTCGCCGCGCTCGATCTGCGCGAAGAGCGCTTCCGACAGGGGCACGTAGGCGTCCTCTTCGGGATGACGAAAGTAGAGCGGGTCGCGCACCACGCGCGGGTCGAAGCCCTCGTCGCGCAGGTCGGCCTTCTTCAACTTCAACGTACCGGTCGTGTCCATCGCTTGCTGCACGCGCACGAAGATCGGTCGCGCGTAACCGGGCAGCGCCTCGTCGATGTGATGCTTGAAGGCGGCGGGGTCGAACTCGTTGCTCAACACCACCGACGCCATGCCGGCGCGACCATCGGCGTGCGGGACCTGCACACCGTACACGTTGATCTCCTCGACCGGCGACCAGCTGGAGATCTGCTCCTGCACCTCGAAGGTGGATACGTTCTCGCCCTTCCATCTGAAGGTGTCGCCCATGCGGTCGACGAAGTAGAGGCGGCGGCGCCTGTCCGTGCGAAGCATGTCCCCGCTGTTGAAGTAGGCGTCGCCCTTGCGGAAGACGTCGGTGAGGATCTTCTTCTTGGTCGCCTCTCCGTCCTGATAGCCATCGAAGGATCCGGCGCCTCCGGCGATCCTGCCGATCAACACTCCGGGCTCGTCTGCACGGCAGCGCACCATGACGCCATCCGGACCGCGCAGGAAGTCGTCGGCCTCGTCGTCCCCCTTGACCAGCGC
>JAPPOT010000577.1:846-3213 GCA_028817855.1 Myxococcales bacterium | reverse complement strand
TGCTGGTGCCCGGTTCGTCCTCGGTCCCTGCATCCGTAGGCACAGCGAAGACGCAGCCGCCACCGCCACCGCTGTCATGGCTGTCGCCGTCGTCGCCACCTTCTCCGAAGGAGACGCCCGCACCTCGGGAGAAGGCGTCCTTGAGGCCGGACTCGACAGGGCCAGCCGCAGTTGAGACCCCGCTTCTGGCCAGTCCCATGAGCTGGGCGCCACCCATGGTGGTCGCCAGCGCAAGGCCCGTGCTACCGGCGGACAGCGCGGCGCCAGCGCCGGCGCCATTGCCCATGGAGTGCTGGATGCTTGCTCCGGTGACCAGGCCTCCAATTAGCGGCGGCACCTTCGTCACCAGCGCCAGCAGCATCGTGGATACCACCAGCAGCACCGCTTGCTCATGCAGACTGGTGTCGCCCTCCAGCCCCTGAACGGCATTGCTCGCGAGGCTATCGGCAAACCCCTCCATGAGCGTCTGCCCGACGCCGACCAGCAGCGCCATGGCGAAGGCCTGCAGCCCCAGCGAAGCGACCGTCTTGTAGTAGTTGATGGCCATGTCGCTGGTCCAGCGCGATCCACCGAAGCCGAGAATGATGAGCCCGCCGTACGCCACCACCCAGATCGCCACAAGCAGCACCAGCATGTTGACGGCGACCAACGCGAGCACGACCACGATAATCAGCGACAGCGTGATGGCGATTGTGCTGTCTACGGGCGACAGGATGCTGCTCTGGGTGAGCGAGCGTTCCAGCAGGTGGAAGCCCACGTCCACGAGCTTGCTCGGCGTGAGCAGCGCCCTATCAGTCGCCGTCCCGCCCAGCTGCTGCATGGAGTCGACGATCAGCCGAGCGTGTGACGGCCCGTTCTGAAGCATCCACGCCCAGAATCCCGTGAACAGCAGGTAGCGGATGAGCTCCGCAAAGAACTCACCGAGGTCCGCCCTCTTCACAGCAAGTTGTCCCACCGTCCACACCAGGCTAATCGTGGCCAGCATCCAGAACAGGGTCATGGCTGCCGACAGCGAGGCCTGCTCCCAGCCTTGCGCCGCCGTTCGGAAGTGCTTGAGCGCGCTGTCGAGTACGCCGCTGTTGTTGATCTGCGCCTGCGCGGCGCCGCTGCCGGCGAGCACGATCACCATGGCGAGCGAGGCCCAGGCAAGCCTCACAGCCCCGGCCTCTCGGGCAGGATGGTCCAATGGACGCCAGGCGACTCCTCGAACATCACGCGCCGGTAGCGCTCGCCGGCGGCCCTCTGCTGCGCTTCCAAGCTGTGAGCCTGCTGCGCTTGAGCGGCGACCGCCCAGTAGTGCGCGTAGATGATCGCGCGAATCTCGATCAGCTGGGTCGCCTGAGCGCTGGCCAGCTGATTGCCTGCCTGCAATGCCTCCATGTGACCTTGGGCGCTCTGGGCCTGGCGCTGGAGGTCCTGGAGGTTGTCGGACTGCTCCGCCAGGTCCTTCTCTCCCTGCTCGAGGGCCTTCATCAGGTCGTCGAGCGTTTCCTTGCGCGTGTGAGATGCCAGATCGTGCATCTGCCAGCTCTGCTCGAGGATGCGCTCCCACTCCCGTCCTGGGCAGCTGAGGTCGGGGCCGTAGCAGTTGGCCGAGCGGTAGAAGTCCAGGTCTCCGAAGCGCTTGAGCCACTCGGCGAGCGTCATCCGGTTGAAACGGATGCCTTGACTGATGCGCCGCAGCCGATCGTGGATGGAGTTGAGCTTGTCCCAGATGTAGACCGCAGGCGCAGCCCCGTTGCGGATCATGTCATCGAGCACGGTGTTGTGATGCTCAATGTCGTGCTGAATCTGCTCGATCATGGCCAGAGTCTGGTCCACCGCTTCGATCGCGCTCACCAGGTTTTGTGCGAAGTTCGTCATGTCGGTGACGGGCATGTTCGCACTGCTCGGCGCCGCGCTGAGCGTCAGGCATAGCGACGCAACCGCCGTCGCGAGCCAGATGGCGCTGCGACGCCTCACTGGATCACCCTCCCCTGCGACAGCTGGATCGACCGATCGTAGTCGTACGGGCGGTACGGCCCACTGAACGTCAGGTCCTTGGTCACCTGGACGTTGAATCGGTAGCCGGGCCGGATCTCGATGGTGGGCGCCACGTTCATTTGCCGGCGAATCAGCTCCTCGCTCAGCTGGCCGAGCTGTTGACCGAGAGACTCGGTCATGGCGCCGCTCATCGTGACGCGGCCGTTTTCATCGCGGACCTCATCCTGGCTGATCGTGATGCCGGCTGTGATCCCGCTCATGAGCACCGCGGACGCAAACAGCCGGAAGTAGTGGTTGTCGACCTGGTCCTTGAAGCCCGCATAGCCTGCGGAGTCGGCGCCGGGCATCGCTCCGATGTCGAGCGCCTTGCCGTCCGGGAAGATG
>JAPPOT010000577.1:0-836 GCA_028817855.1 Myxococcales bacterium | reverse complement strand
GCCACCAGGACGCGCTCTTGCCCGAACTTGATGTCGTTGCCGTAGGTCCCGACGAGCCTCGATGCCTGGGGAATGAGGATGTGCTCGCCCGTGGCAGTGTCGCGGACGTCCTGGGCCACCAGCGCCGTGATTTGGCCCGGCAAGTCCGAGTTGATGCCGGTAATGAGTGTGGCTGGGAGCACCGCTCCCGCGCGCAGCTCATAAGGACTGCCCGGCGCCTGCATCCGGCCGGGATTGCTCCACCTGTCTTCGCCGCCATCGCCCTCGAACTGTGCGTACGAGTCCCGCGACTGGGGCGAGCCTTGCTGTCCCGATGGCAACAGCCCTGCTTCTTGAAGCTGCTGAAGTCTCTCGAGGTAGCCGCCACCGCCGGCCGCGGTCACGTGCGAGCCGCGGCCGCGAGACTGCGCCCGGGGCGCAGCACTGCCGGGTGCCGTCATCGCGGCGTCAACCGTGGTTGTCGAGCGCAGCGCGCCCTTGAACATCTCGAGCCGCATCCGCGCCAGCTCGGTCTGCTCGGCACCCTCGGGTTGTGCGTACGCCGCCGGGCCCCCGCTCGGGACGGTCGTCGACGGCCGCGAGCTCCTCGGTGCTGCCAGGCTGCCTCCGGCGCCCTGCGGTGGCGGCGGCGGTGCGGGAAATCCTGGCGGAAGGTCCCCGCCCACCAATCGGGGGGTGTCACCTTCGGGTTCGTGCTGCATGGCAAGCGACGGCCCAGAAACCGCCGGGACCTCGCCAGCCTCGTACTGCCGCGTGATGTCTGCAGCCACAGAACTGGCGCTCCGTAGCTGCTCGCTCGCGCTGCCGCCTTCGTCGGACGACGCGCGCCCAACAGC
>JAPPOT010000487.1 GCA_028817855.1 Myxococcales bacterium | reverse complement strand
ACGGGGGGAAGGGTCGCGTGGCCCTTCCCCGGGTCGGACCGTAGGTCCGACGAACAAGACACAGGAGCGGGCATGAGCATCAGCGTCATCGGTAAGAGGTACGCGACCGCGCTCCTGCAGCTAGCGACGGAGGCCCACGCCGAGGATCGGATCGCCCGCGACCTGGCCGACTTCGCCAAGTCCTGGGACGAGAGCCGCGAGCTGCGCGCCGCGTTCGAGAACCCGAGCGTGAGCCAGCCCCAGCGCCAGGCGATCCTCAAGGACCTGGCCACCCGCTCGGCCATGCACCAGCACGTGCGCGACACGCTGCTGCTGCTCGCCGACCGCGGCCGCCTGCGCCACGTGCCCGAGGTGGCCGAGGCCTTCGAGGCCATGAACGAAGCGCGCTCCGGCAAGGTGCGCGCCGAGGTGACGACCGCAGCCCCGGTGGGCTCGGGCTACCTGAGCGAGCTCGAGCGCGCCCTGGGTGAGGTCACGGGCAAGCAGGTGGTGCTGGTCCACAACACCGACCCGTCGTTGATCGGCGGGGTGGTGACGCGGATCGGCGACCAGGTGTTCGACGGGAGCGTTCGCAACCGTCTCGCCGAGCTCAAGGACGAGCTCCTGAGGTAACGACAAGTCTTCGCGGGACGGGCCGGCTGGCCACGCTCCGCCACAAACCGAATAGAGGTAGCTGATGCAGCTCCGCGCCGAAGAGATCTCGAGGATCATCCAGAAGCAGATCGCCTCCTACGACAAGACCGTCGAGGTGATGGAGACCGGAACCGTGCTCACGGTCGGTGACGGTATCGCCCGCGTCTACGGGCTCGACTCCGCCATGGCCGGCGAGCTGGTCGAGTTCCCGGGCGGCCTGATGGGCATGGTGCTCAACCTGGAGTCGGACTCCGTGGGTGTCGCCCTGATGGGCGCCGACACCGCCCTGCGCGAGGGTGACACCGTCAAGCGCACCGGCCGCATCTTCGACGTGCCGGTGGGCGACGGCCTGATCGGCCGCGTCGTCAACTCGCTCGGCGAGCCGGTCGACGGCAAGGGCGCGATCGAGGGCACCGAGCGTGGCCAGGTCGAGATCAAGGCGCCGGGCATCATCCAGCGCCAGCCGGTGGAGGAGCCACTGCAGACCGGCATCAAGGCGATCGACGCCATGATCCCGATCGGTCGCGGCCAGCGCGAGCTGATCATCGGCGACCGCCAGACCGGCAAGACCGCCGTCGCGATCGACACGATCATCAACCAGAAGGGCAAGGACGTCATCTGCGTCTACGTCGCCGTCGGCCAGAAGCAGTCGACGGTCGCCTCGGTGGTGGAGAAGCTGCGCCAGGCAGGCGCGATGGACTACACCATCGTGCTCATCTCCGGCGCCTCCGAGATGGCGCCCCTGCAGTTCATCGCGCCCTACTCGGGCTGCACGATGGCGGAGCACTTCCGCGACAGCGGCCGCCACGCCCTGATCATCTACGATGACCTCTCCAAGCAGGCGACCGCCTATCGCCAGCTCTCGCTGCTGCTGCGCCGCCCGCCCGGTCGTGAGGCCTACCCGGGCGACGTCTTCTACCTGCACAGCCGCCTGCTCGAGCGCGCCGCCAAGATGGCCGAGGAGTGGGTCGTGGTGCCGAAGGGCGGTCTCGCCAAGCGCCCCGACAACCCCACCATCGGCTCGGGCTACTACATCGGCGACAACGCCGAGAAGGAAGCCAAGGCCGAGGCCGAGGGCAAGGGCCAGGAGGCCAAGCAGGTGCCGGACTCGGGCGGCTCACTGACGGCGCTACCGATCATCGAGACCCAGGCCGGCGACGTGTCGGCGTACATCCCGACCAACGTGATCTCGATCACCGACGGTCAGATCTTCCTGCAGAGCGACCTCTTCCGCTCCGGTCAGCGCCCGGCCATCGACGTCGGTCTGTCGGTGTCGCGCGTCGGCGGCGCCGCCCAGATCAAGGCGATGAAGCAGGTCTCGGGCACGATGAAGCTCGACCTGGCCCAGTTCCGCGAGATGGCGGCCTTCGCCCAGTTCGCCAGCGACCTGGACGCCGCCACCCAGAAGCAGCTCGCCCGCGGTGAGCGCCTCACGGCGATGCTCAAGCAGGGCCAGTACGTGCCGATGGAGGTGGCCGACCAGGTCATTGCCATCTACGCCGCCAACAACGGCTACATCGACGACCTCGAGCTCGACGTCATCGCCCGCTACGAGAGCGAGCTGCTCGAGTACGTGAAGGCCTCCCACAAGGCCGTGGTCGACGCGATCAACGAGAAGGGCAAAATCGACGACTCGCTCGAGGCCGACATCAACAAGGCCCTCAAGGCGTTCGCCGAGACCTTCGACCAGAAGAAGAAGTAGCGATGCCCGGCGGCAACCTCAAAGAGATCCGCACCCGGATCGCGAGCGTCAAGAACACGCAGAAGATCACGCGTGCGATGAAGCTCGTGGCGGCGGCGCGCCTGCGCAAGGCCCAGGAGGCCATCACACGCATGCGCCCGTACGCGCTCGAGACGCTCAAGCTGCTGTCCTCACTGGCAGCGCGCGCGGGCGACGACGAGGAGATCCACCCCCTGCTGGCGCGGCGCGAGCCCAAGAACGTGATGCTGATCGTGCTGACCAGCGATCGCGGGCTGGCGGGCGGCTTCAACGCCAGCATCAGCAAGGCCGCCCACCAGTTCTACCTCAAGCAGGTGGACGAGGGCGCCGACATGACGGTGGCCACGATCGGCCGCAAGGGCCGCGACTACCTCAAGCGCCGCGACGTGGAGATCGCGCGCGAGTTCTCGAACGTCTACGAGGATCTGACCTACGACAAGGCCAGCGAGATCGGCGACGTGATCGTGAGCCAGTACGCCAGCCACGACCTGGACGCCTGCTACATCGCCTACAACGAGTTCAAGAGCGCCATCTCCCAGAAGGTGGTGATCGAGAAGCTGCTGCCGATCGAGCCGATGGAGGTCGCGGAGGACGAGACCGCCGTCGACTACATCTACGAGCCGGACCAGGGCGCGATCCTGGACACGCTGCTTCCGCTCTACTTGAACGTGGAGATCTACCGCGCGCTGCTCGAGTCGGTGGCCTCCGAGCACGGCGCCCGCATGACCGCGATGGACAGCGCCACAAGCAATGCCAAGGACATGATCGACAAGCTCACGCTGCAGGCCAACCGGGCCCGCCAGGCCGCCATCACCACGGAGCTGATGGAAATCATCGGCGGCGCCGAGGCTTTGAAGGGTTAGGAAC
>JAPPOT010000403.1 GCA_028817855.1 Myxococcales bacterium | reverse complement strand
GCGGGGGGCTTCAGTCTTGTTATAATCCGGTCATCCGGATATCCAGATGAAAGACCTTGAGACCACCTCCGACGTGCTCCAGCTCTTCGGCGAGCCCTCCCGGCTGCGGCTGCTGTCGCTGCTCGCCGGGCACGAGCTCACCGTGGGGGAGCTGGTGGCAATCACCGGGCTCACCCAGTCCCGCGTCTCCACCCACCTGGGCAAGCTCCGCAAGGGTGGGCTCCTGAGCGATCGGCCGGTGGGAGCCTCCACCTTCTACCGCCTTTCGTCGCGCATCCCCGCCTCGACCGACCGCATCTGGCGGCTGCTGTCCTCGGAGCTGTCCGACAGCCTGCTCTCCGACGACCGGGAGCGCGCTGAGCAGGCGATCGCGGCGCGCGAGCAGGGCGAGCGCTGGCCCGATCAGGTTGCCGGCAGCATGGAGCGGCACTACTCGCCGGGGCGCACGTGGGAAGCCACCTGCCGGGCCTTCGGCGCCATGCTCGAGCTGGGCGACGTGCTCGACGTGGGCTCCGGGGACGGGGCACTCGCGGAGCTGCTGGCGCCCCAGGCGCGCTCGATCACCTGCATCGATGCCAGCGAGCGCGTGGTGGCGGCCGCCAGCGAGCGCCTCTCCGCCCACAAACACGTGCGGGCTCTCTGCGCGGACATGCACGAGCTGCCGGTGGAGGCGTCCAGCATCGATCAGGTGCTTATGCTCAACGTGCTCACCTTCTCGGACCGCCCGAGCGAGGCCCTGGCCGAGGCCGCCCGCACCCTGCGTCAGGGCGGCTCGCTCACGGTGGTCACCCTGGCGCCCCACGACCACCAGGAAGTGGCGGCCGCCTATGGGCACCAGCTCGCCGGCATCGCGCCTTCCACCCTCGAGTCGATGCTGCTAGAAGCCGGCCTCTCCGTGGACAGCTGTGCGATCACCTCGCGCGAGCGGACCCGCCCCCACTTCGAGGTGGTGACCGCGGTCGCGACCCTCACGGGCAAGAAGGCCAGAGCCCGCAAGCCCACGTCCAAGAAGTCCCGCGAGGCGCGCAAGCCCGCGCCCCGCAAGGTCCGCAAGGCCGGCCGTAGCCGCTGAAGTAGAGAGAGCCGATGTCCAGAATCACCCAGGCAGACTTCGAGAAACTCCTGCGCGAGCGCATCCTGCTGCTCGACGGCGGCATGGGCACCATGATCCAGGCCTTCGAGCTCGGTCGCGAGGACTACCACGCTGGCGCCTTCGCCGATCACGATCACGAGCTCAAGGGCGATTCCGACCTGATCTCCCTGACCCGTCCCGACGTGCTGCGCGAGATCCACGATGCCTACCTGCGGGCCGGCAGCGACATCATCGAGACCAACACCTTCGGCGCCACCTCGGTCGCCCAGGCGGACTACGGGCTCGAGGCCCACGTGCGCGAGATGAACCTGCAGTCGGCGCGCATCGCGCGCGAAGCGGCAGACGCCTTCACCGCCGACAACCCGGACCGGCCGCGCTTCGTGGCCGGCGCCCTGGGCCCGACCAACAAGCAGCTGTCGATGTCGCCGGACGTCAACGACCCGGCCTACCGCGTGATGACCTTCGAGCAGATGAAGGACGCCTACGTGGAGCAGGTCGAGGGCCTGATCGACGGGGGCGTGGATCTGCTGCTGGTCGAGACCATCTTCGACACGCTGGTCGCCAAGGCGGCGCTCTACGCGATCCTCGAGGTCTTCGACGCGCGCAACGAGCGGTTGCCGATCATGATCAGCGGCACGCTCAGCGACGCCAGCGGGCGCACCCTCTCGGGCCAGACCACGGAGGCCTTCTGGCTGTCCATGAAGCACGTGCGGCCCATGTCGATCGGCCTCAACTGCGGCCTGGGCGCGACCGAGATGCGCCCCTACGTCGAGGGCCTCTCGCGCGTCGCGCCCACCTTCGTCACGGCGTACCCGAACGCCGGCCTGCCCAACGCCATGGGCGAGTACGACGAGGCCCCCGAGGTCACCGCCAGGCTGCTGCGCGGCTTCGCCGACGAGGGCCTGATCAACGTGGTCGGTGGCTGTTGCGGCACCGGCGACAAGCACATCGCCGCCATCGCCGAGGCTCTCGAGGGGGCCAGCCCGCGCGTGCCGCCCGAGCCGCGCCCCTTCGCCGAGTACAGCGGGCTCGAGCCGCTCGTGATCCGACCGGACAGCAACTTCCAGATGATCGGCGAGCGCACCAACGTGGCCGGCTCGCGCAAGTTCCTGCGGCTGATCAAGGAAGACCAGTTCGCCGAGGCCCTCGGCGTGGCCCTCGACCAGGTGCGCGGCGGCGCCAATGTGCTCGACGTGAACATGGACGAGGGGCTGCTCGACTCCGAGCGTTGCATGACCACGTTCCTGAACCTGATCGCCTCGGAGCCGGAGATCGCGCGGCTTCCGATCATGATCGACAGCTCCAAGTTTTCGGTGATCGAGGCCGGCCTGCGCTGCACCCAGGGCAAGAGCGTCGTCAACTCGATCAGCCTCAAGGAGGGGGAGGGCCCATTCCTCGAGCAGGCACGGCGCATCCAGCGCTACGGCGCGGCCGTCGTGGTCATGGCCTTCGACGAGACCGGTCAGGCCGACACCATCGAGCGCAAGGTCGAGATCTGCAAGCGCGCCTACGACCTGCTGGTCGAGCAGGCGGACTACGACCCCCACGACATCATCTTCGACCCCAACGTGCTCGCGATCGCCACCGGCATGGAGGAGCACGACGACTACGCCGTCAACTTCATCGAGGCCACGCGCCAGATCAAGCAGCAGTGCCCCGGCGCGCTGGTCAGCGGCGGTATCAGCAACCTGAGCTTCTCCTTCCGCGGCAACAACGTGGTGCGCGAGGCGATGAACGCCGCCTTCCTCTACCACGCCATCGAGGCCGGCCTCGACATGGGCATCGTCAACGCCGGCCAGCTCGAGGTCTACGACGAGATCAAGCCCGAGCTGCGCGACCACATCGAGGACGTGCTCTTCAACCGCCGCCCGGATGCCACCGAGCGCCTGATCGCCCTGGCCGACAAGTACAAGGGCAAGGGCAAGAAGCGCGAGGTGGACCTGAGCTGGCGCGAGGGCACGGTCGAGGCACGCATCTCCCACGCCATGGTCCAGGGCATCGGCGACTACATCGTCGACGACGTGGCCGAGGCGCTCGAGAAGTACGGACGCCCGCTCACTGTGATCGAGGGTCCGATGATGGACGGCATGAAGGTGGTCGGCGACCTCTTCGGCGCCGGCAAGATGTTCCTGCCCCAGGTCGTCAAGAGCGCCCGCGTGATGAAGCAGGGCGTTGCCTACCTCACCCCGTTCATGGAGAAGGAGCAGGAAGAGGGCGGCAGCAGCAGCCAGGGCAAGATCGTGATGGCCACGGTCAAGGGCGACGTGCACGACATCGGCAAGAACATCGTGGCCGTCGTGCTGCGCTGCAACAACTACGAGGTGATCGACCTGGGCGTGATGGTGCCCACGGACAAGATCCTCCAGACCGCGGCCGAGGAGGGCGCCCACATGGTGGGGCTGTCCGGGCTGATCACGCCCTCGCTCGACGAGATGGTCGCGGTGGCGCGCGAGATGGAGCGGCGCGAGCTGGACCTGCCGCTGCTGATCGGCGGCGCCACCACCAGTCGCCAGCACACTGCGGTGAAGATCGCGCCGACCTACCAGCGCCCGACGGTGCACGTGCTCGACGCCTCACGCGTGGTTGGCGTGGTCGGCGACCTGATGGACCCGGCGCGCCGTCGCAAGCTCGACGTGGACAACCGCGAGGACCAGGAGCGCCTGCGCGCGCTGCACGGCCGCAAGCAGGCGGCGCCGGCCTTCACCTTCGAGGAGGCCTGCGCGCGCGGCGACGACCTCGACTTCGGCCCCGAGCAGGTGCCAACGCCAGAGTTCACCGGCCGGCGCACGATCGAAGCGCACTCGCTGAGCGAGATCGCCGAGTACATCGACTGGACCTTCTTCTTCCATGCCTGGGAGCTGCGCGGGAAGTACCCGGACGTGCTCGAGCACCCGACCCGCGGGGCCGCGGCGCGCGAGCTCTTGGAGGACGCCAGCCGGTTGCTGCGCGAGATCATCGACGAGGGGGCCGTCACCGCCAACGCGGTCTACGGCTTCTGGCCGGCCGCGCGGGTGGACCAGAGCATCGTCGTGCACGGCGAAGGCGGAGGCGAGCTGGCCCGCTTCCACATGCTGCGCCAGCAGCAGAAGCGCGACGACGACGGAGTCTGCAAGTCCCTCGCGGACTTCGTCGCGACGCCGGAGGCGCAGCAGCAGCACGGCGTGCGCGACCACATCGGCGCCTTCGCGGTCACGGCGGGCATCGGCATCGAGGAGGTGGTCACGCGCTACGAGGCCAAGCACGACGACTACCACGCGATCATGGCCAAGGCCCTGGCCGACCGCTTGGCCGAGGCCTTCGCCGAGCTGCTGCACCGCCGCGTGCGTGCGGAGTGGGGCTACGGTCAGGGTGAGTCGCTCACCAACGAGGAGCTGATCGCGGAGAAGTACCGCGGCATCCGCCCCGCTCTGGGCTACCCCGCCTGCCCCGACCACAGCGAGAAGACGACGCTCTTCCAGCTCCTGGGCGCGCGCGAGCTCGGCATCGACCTCACCGACGGCTACGCCATGACGCCGGCTGCGTCGGTCAGCGGCCTCTACTTCGCCCACCCCCGCGCCCGCTACTTCACGGTCGGCCAGCTCCAGCGCGACCAGCTCGAGGCCTACGCCGCGGCGCGCGGCATCGCCCTGTCCGAGGCCGAGAAGCTGCTCGCGCCCAACCTGGGCTACGACCCAGCGGCCTGCTAGGTCTGGGAGGCTTCGAAGATGCTCTGAATGCTCGTCTCGAGCGTTCCGTTGAACTCTTCGGCGGTCTGGCCGTGGGTGAGGCCCTCGGTCAGGGCTCGGGAGAAGCTGGCGATCACGCCCTCGTTGCGGGCGAGGCGCTGGTTGGCTTCCTCGCGGCTGTAACCGCCGGAGAGGGCGACCACGCGCAGGACGGCCTTGTGGTTGACGCAGCCGGTGTAGAACCCGTCGGTCTCGGGCAGGGTCAGCTTCAGCATGACCTCGTGGCCGTCGGCGAGCTTGTCGAGGTGGCTCATCAGCTCGGTCTTGAGCAGCGCCTCGGCCTCGGCCTTGCTCGGGCTGTGGATGTCGACCTCAGGCTCGAGGATCGGCACCAGCCCCGCGTCGATGATCTGCTGGCCGACCTCGAACTGCTGGTCGACGATGGCCTTGATGCCGGCTGGGTTGGCGAGCTTGATCACGGACCGCATCTTCGTGCCGAAGATGCCCGCCTTCGAGGCGCGCGCGAGCAGCTCGTCCAGGCCCGGCATCGGCTTCATCAGCTGGACGCCGTCGCTCTCGTCCATCAGGCCCTTGTCGACCTTGAGAATGGGAACGACGCCCTTCTTCGACCACAGGTAGTCGGGCGCGGGGACGCCCTCCACCTCGCGGCCGAGCGTGTCCTCGAACAGGATGGCCGCCAGGATGCGCGATCCGGAGAACGACTCGCTCGTCATCAGGCGACACCGCATCTCGTGCATCTTCGCGAACATCTCGTCGGTGCCGCTGTACTCGCTGTCCGGGATCCCGTAGGTCCGCAGCACGCGGGGTGAGCTCCCACCGCTCTGATCGAGGGCCGCGACGAACCCGGCCTTCGTGCCGAGTTGGGTCCGCTGCTGTTGCCGTGTGTTGCCCTCGCTCATTCCAAGTCACCCCCAATCTAGGTAGCGCCGACGCCGCCCCACCTAGATGGCGCGGCGTCGCCTTCATACCACAGGGTGCCCTGAGCGAAGGGAATCGATTGCGATACGGTTGTCGGCCACTCCATAAGGTCGAAGGCCCGGCGCTTCCGCGTGCGTCAGCCGTTGACGCTCGCCATGCCGGCTTCGGGGTACCGCTCGCCCGCGGCGGCGCCGGGAGGCGCGACGGCGTCGATGCGTGCCAGCTCGTCTGCGCTGAGGGTGATCGCGGCGGCCGCCGCGTTCTCCTCGAGTCGCGCTCGCTTGGTGGTCCCGGGGATCGGCACCACGTGGGGCGCGCGTGCCAGCAGCCAGGCCAGCGCCAGCTGGGCCGGCGTCGCGTCCTTCTCGCGTGCGACCTCCGTGACGGCGTCCACCAGCGCCAGGTTGCGGGCCATGTTGTCGCCGACGAAGCGCGGGTTGGCGCGGCGGAAGTCGCCCTCATCGAGCGCATCCAGGTCGCGGATTGCGCCGGTCAGGAAGCCGCGTCCGAGCGGGCTGTAGGCGACGAAGGTGATGCCGAGCTCGGCGCACAGGGGCAGCAGCTCCTGCTCCGGATCCCGGCTCCACAGGGACAACTCGGTCTGCAGCGCGCTGATCGGGTGGACCTGCTGCGCGCGGCGGATCGTGTCGGGCGCGGCCTCGGACAGGCCCAGGTGGCGGACCTTGCCCGCCTCGACCAGCTCGGCCATGGCGCCCACTGTGTCCTCGATCGGCACGTTGGGATCGACGCGGTGCTGGTAGTAGAGGTCGATGTGATCGACACCGAGCCGCTGCAGGCTCGCGTCGCAGGCGGTCTTCACGTAGGCGGGATCGCCGCAGATGGCGAAGCCGCCGCCCTCGCGCTGGATCGCGAACTTGGTCGCCAGCGTGACCTCGTCGCGGCGCTTCGCGATCGCCTTGCCGACCAGCTTTTCGTTTTCGCCGACGCCGTACATGTCCGCGGTGTCGAGGAAGGTCACACCGAGGTCGAGCGCGCGCTGGATCACGTCGATCGAGCGCGCCTCGTCGGCCGGGCCGTAGAACTCGCTCATGCCCATGCAGCCGAGCCCGATGGCCGAGACCTGGGTACCGCTCTTTCCGAGTGTGCGTGTCTTCATGTTCACCTCCGTGGGTTGTCCTCGAAGCTAGCGGTCGCCGGCCGGGAGGGCCACGCACGGGGCTGCGAAGGACTTGCTCAATTCTGTGAAGAAGCCGTGGACGGTAGGGCGCAGGCTGATCTCAGACACTGGACGAGCTCCCATTCTGGCCGACAATTCAGCGAATTTGCCCCATCCTGCGAAGGGATTGCCCGATCCTGCGACATCGGCTGAGTTTGCCCAATCCTGCGCTAGGATGGCGTCATGGTGATCGGAACCCCGGCCTTCCGGGAGCTCACCGCGCGGGTGCGCGCGCTGGCGCCCGAGGAGGGCGACAACCCCACGCAGCTGGGTGGGCTCAACGTCTATCGCTTCGACTCGCCGCGGACCTGGTTTCCGGGCCGCTCGCCCAGTCTCGCCACCGCCTTCATCGTGCAGGGGCGCAAGCGCGTCCGCATCGACGGGCGGGTGCTCGACTACGATCCAGGGCGCTACCTGGTGCTGACCTCGGCGACGGCCTTCGACTCTCGCGTGGCCGAGGCCAGCGCCGAAAGGCCGTACCTCTCGCTCGCGCTGCACGTGCCGCCCGACGTGGTGGCCGAGACGCTGCTGGCCCTGCGCGATGCGGGCGGTGAGCCGGGCGACGGCGCGCAGGACGTGCCCGCCGGCTACGTCTCCACCCTGCAGCCGCCGTTGCTCGATGCCGTGCTGCGCCTGGTGCGCAGCCTCGACGACCCGATCGAGCGCGAGGTGCTCGCGCCGCTCGCCATGCGTGAGCTGGTGCTGCGGCTGTTGCGCGGCGAGCACGCGGCGGCCCTGCGCCAGGCCGCGCGCGGCCCCGGGCAGGCACAGATCGCCGAAGCCATGGCGTACATGCGCAGCCACAGCCACGAGCGCCTCAGCGTCGAGGCCCTGGCGCGGCGCGTGGCCATGAGCCCGTCGCACTTCGCCCACCGCTTCCGCGAAGTCGCGCGCGTCAGCCCCATGCGCTACCTCAAGCAGGTGCGCTTGCACGACGCGCGCGCGCTGATGCTGGCGCGCGGAGCAGGCGCGGCCGAGGCCGCCGAGCAGGTCGGCTACGCCAGCGTCTCCCAGTTCACGCGCGACTTCCGCAGCCACTTCGGCGAGCCGCCAGGCCGCCACGTCGCCCGCCTGCGCGCCGCGCCCGACGCCCTCGGCGCGTGACGCCGCGCGTGCGCGACGCCCAAGTCGCGATGGTACCCAGAGAGTGCTCGGCGGGGATGGGAAACACCAACAGGGTCCGGCGGGTTCGGGCGTGCTATGGCGTGCTGCATGCGCGTAGTCGTGATGCTGCTGCTGGTGTGGGGGCTCGCCTGCGCGGGTGCGCGCTCGATGGGGCGCGGCGCTGCGGAGCCCGCAGACACGCGAGACCAGGGAGGCCCGATGTCGGAGCAGAGCCCGCAGCCGCCGGTGGCGCGGCAGGTACCGCACACGCTTGAGACCCATGGCGTGCGCAGGCAGGACCCCTACTACTGGCTGCGCGACGACGCGCGGAAGGACCCACAGGTGCTGGCGCACCTGCGGGCCGAGCAGGCCTATGCGCAGGCGCAGCTGGCTCCGCTGAAGCGCTTCCGCGAGCAGCTCTACGACGAGATCGTCGCGCGCATCCCGAAGGACGACCGCTCGGTGCCCTACTTCCTCGACGGGTACTGGTACTACACGCGGGTCGAGAAGGATCGCGAATACGCCGTGCACTGCCGGCGGCGCGGCTCGATGGAGGCGCCGGAGCAGGTGGTCCTGGACGAGAACGCCCAGGCCGAGGGGCACGAGTACTACGCCTCGGGCGCGGTGCGTGTGAGTGTGGACGGCAAGACGCTCGCCTACGCGGAGGACACGGTCAGCCGGCGCATTTACTCGATCCGCTTTCGCGACCTGGACAGCGGCAAGGAGCACGCCGACGTGCTCGAGGGCACGTCGGGCTCGCTGGTGTGGGCGCTCGACCACCGCACGCTCTTCTACGTCAAGCGTGACCCGGCCACGCTGCGCGCGCACCAGGTGTGGCGCCACGTGCTCGGCACCGAGCAGGCGCAGGACGTGCTGGTCTACGACGAGCAGGACGAGGAGTTCTACGTCGGCATCTCGCGCAGCCGCTCGCGCGACTACGTGCTGATCGGCAGCTACCAGACGCTCTCGCACGAGTACCGCACGGTGGACGCGCGCAAGCCCGACTCGGCGCCGGTGGTCGTGCTGCCGCGCGAGGCCCGGCACGAGTACGACGTGGACCATGCCCACGGGCGCTTCTACATCCGCACCAACTGGCAGGCGCGCGACTTCCGGCTGATGAGCGTCGAGCCGCAGCACAGCGCCGAAAAGGACCGCTGGCGGGTGGAGGTGCCGGCGCGCGAGGGGGTCCTGCTGAGCTCCTTCGAGCTCTTCCGGGACTACCTCGTGCTGGGCGAGCGGCGCGGCGGCATCCCGCGCCTGCGCGTGGTGCCGTGGCAGGACCGCCAATCCGACCACGAGATCCGCTTCGAGGAGCCCGCCTACGCGAGCGCGATCGGGCACAACCCGGACTTCGAGTCGGGCACCCTGCGCTTTCACTACACGTCCATGACCACGCCGCCCAGCACCTTCGACTACGATCTGGCGGCGCGCACGCGGGAGCTCAAGAAGCAGCAGCGCGTCGAGGGCGACTTCGACCCCGCGCGCTACGCCACCGAGCGCATCGAGGTGCGCGCGCGCGACGGGGTGACCGTGCCGGTGTCGCTTGTGTACCGCAGGGATCTGGATCGCAGCCAGCCGCAGCCGCTGCTGCTCTATGGCTACGGCTCCTACGGCTACGCCCTCGACCCGCGCTTCTCGTCGGTGCGGCTGAGCCTGCTGGACCGCGGCGTGATCTTCGCCATCGCCCACGTGCGCGGCGGCCAGGAGCTGGGGCGGGCGTGGTACGAGGACGGCAAGCTGCTGACGAAGCTCAACAGCTTCCACGACTTCATCGACTGCGCCGAGCACCTGGTGCGCACGGGCTGGACCCGCCCGGACCGGCTCTTCGCCCAGGGTGGCAGCGCCGGCGGGCTGCTGGTGGGGGCGGTGGCCAACATGCGCCCCGAGCTCTTCCACGCCGTGGTGGCCGACGTGCCCTTCGTCGACGTGGTGACGACGATGCTCGACGAGAGCATTCCGCTGACCACCTTCGAATACGACGAGTGGGGCAACCCCAACCAGCGCGAGTACTTCGACTACATGATGCGCTACTCGCCCTACGACAACGTGAAGGCTCAGGGCTATCCGCACATGCTGGTGTTGACGGGGCTGCACGACTCGCAGGTGCAGTACTGGGAGCCGGCCAAGTGGGTGGCGCGGCTGCGCGCGACCAAGACCGACGACCGCCCGCTGATCTTCCACGTCAACATGGACACCGGCCACGGGGGCGCCTCGGGGCGCTTCCGCCAGCACGAGGAGACGGCGATGATCTACGCCTTCCTGCTCTCGCTCGTGGGCGTCACGCAGTAGACGAACGGTCGTGGCGCGGCTGCCGGCCTGGGCGGCGTAGGTCGGATCGCGCCGGACCGGCACATGGTTTGGCCGGTTCGGCTGTTCTCCGGCTCGCCCTCTTGCGCTGGGGTGGAGGAGCCCGTGCGTTGGACCGTACTCGCTTCGGCTCTGCTCGTCGTCGCGGTCTCGTGCCTGACGACCGCGGCTGCCTACGCCAATTCGCGGATCCCGGGTGCCACCGGGCTCGCGATCCATCCGACCGACGAGCAGCAGCTGCTGCTGGGGCTCACCTATGGTCTGGCGCTCACCCGGGATGGCGGAGCGAGCTTTGGCTGGCTGTGTGAGCAGCAGATCGAGGGCGATGGCGGCGACGTGGACCCGTCCATGGTCGTCACCGGCGACGGGACCCTCGGCGTGCTGTCTCTCACCCACGGCAGTGTGCTCGTGAGCGGGGATGACGGGTGCTCCTTCGAGCGGGCGATCGGCCCGTGGCAGGACAACCGCGTCGTGGACCTGACGCTGGACCCGACCCGGTCCGACCGCGTGCTGGCGCTCTTGTCGACCGGCATCGGGGCGACGGACACGTTCGAGATCGTGTACCGCAATCTCCTCGCGCACTCACTCGACCACGGAAGGAGCTGGGAGGTCCTGGCCGAGCTGCCTGACGACTTCGCACCGGAGACGCTCGAGGTCGCGGCCTCCGATCCCGATCGCATCTACGTCAGCGGAAACGCCAGCGCCGACCGGCTGGAGGGCATCGTCGAGCGCAGCGACGATGGCGGGCTCAGCTGGACGCGGACCACCGTGCCGCTCCCGTTCGGCTCGGGCAGCATGTTCATCAGCGGCATTCATCCCGCCGACCCCGACCGCCTGTGGGTTCGCGTGCCCAGCCAGGGCGATACCTACGGGATCCTCCCGGCCAGGTTGTGGATGAGCGTGGACACGGGCGCGAGCTTCGAGCAGGTGGGCGAAACGGGGGGTGGCATGCTCGGCTTCGCGCTGTCGCCGCAGGGGGATCGAGTCGCCTTCGGGGGACCGACGGACGGGCTCTTCGAGGGCCCATCGGATGGCAGCGCGGCGCCTTCGCAGGTCTCCGACATCCTCGTGACCTGCCTGCGCTGGACCACGAGCGGGATCTACGCGTGTGCCGCCGAGCCGGGCACACCCTTCAGCCTGGGCTTCGCACCCGCACCGACGCAGGACTTCGAGCCGCTGTGGAGACGGCGCAACTCGTGCCGGGCGACCTGCGCGCCCCCATCGTCCCTCGAGATGATGTGTCGAGCGCCGTGGGAGCAGATCGCACCGCTGGTGGACGCAATCTGTGATGGCAGCTCGTGGATGCCCGATGCAGGCATCGATGCCGAACAACCCGATCCCGGACCGAGGGTCGACGGCGGCGGCGTGGATGCTGGCGCGGATGCGGCGTCCGTGGTCGATTCCGCGCACGCGACGCCAGTGCCAAGCGAGGCACCGGGCATCGGGCGCGATGGTGGTTGCGCGGTTGCAATGCACTCCAAGGTCAGCCCGCCCTGGTGGCTGGGACTTCTGCTGATGCTCGGCGGCCGAATGCGAAGACTCCGCTCACCAAACGGGCGCTCCTGTTGGCCGCCGAGGCAAACCATTTGCCGAGACCGGCGATGTCCATGCGCGCTGGGATCGGCAGAGTTGCTCGGGAAGTCATCTTGTAAGGGTCGCGGCCACCGTGGTGGGCGTGGCGAGGAGCACGTGGGCATGCACACGAGTCGAAGGTCAATCAAATGCGGGCGTGCCTTGCGGCTCGCCACCCTCGTCGCCGGGATGGGCGCGGTTGCCGCTGGCTGCTCGGGCGAGAGCACAGACGTCGATGCGCCGCCGCCTCCGAATGCAGGCGACAGCCCGGGTGCCGGCACGCAAGGTGGTGCCGGCTCGCAAGGTGGCGTTGGCACCCAAGGTGGCGCCGGCATGGAAGCGGGCACCGGCACGCAGAGTGGAGCAACCACCGAGCAACCGGATCCCGGCACGACGACCGATGGGGCGTCCGACGACAGTCCGGGCGCGACCGTCGACTGCGAAGGGCTCTGCTTCGAGCCCATCGAGGCCGAGTGCGGTGCGAGTGACTCGCCCGAGACGGGCTTTCAGGGCGATGCCTATCCCGGCACGGTCAACTGCGGCCTGACGCTCCTTGCCGACATCCCCGGCGGCGGCTCCGCGCAGGGGTCCGGCCACTGCGCCTTCGTCCGCACCGGCGCCATCACGGGCGGCGGCACCATCCAGGCCTACAGCCTCGCCGACCCGCGCAATCCGGTGATGACCGACGAGGAGCCGACCCTCGGCAGCTCGGAGAGCATGCGCGCCCTCACGCTGGAGGATCGCGCTATCCTCGTGTCGGGAAGCGGGGTCTACGACGTCCGCAACTGCGAAGACCTGGTCCTGAAGGGTGAGATCGCCTGGCCGAGCGCGTTCTACCAGGCGGGCTTGTACGTCGCGGCGTTGAACGGCCACGAGATCGCGATCAGCCACGATGGCATGCGCGTGTACTCCGGGACCGGACTCGGCATCGCCGACATCGAGGACCTGGACAACCCCGACAGCTGGACAGTCAAGAACTGGACCTGCGAGCTCGCCAATCAGCGCGGCGTTCCCATCGACCCCAGCGTCTGCGAGGGGCCGAGTCAGAACGACGTCACCATGACCCGGCAGTACTCCCACACCTCCGACGACAACCTCGATGGCACCATCTGGTACGGCGCCCAGCAGCTCGACCTGTCTGCCATCGGCGGCCTGCTCGGAGGCGTGCCCGCCGAGGGTCCGGAGCCGGTGACCGCGACGATGCTCGACGTCTCGGGACTTCCGGACCGAATCGAGGTCATCGACGTGGTCGAGAACTTCCCGGGCCACGGCCTCAACTGGTGGAGGACGCCGAGCGGACGCGAGTTCATTCTCGGCTCCAACGAGATCGGCGGCGCGGACAGCTGCGTGGACTATCCGAGGCCGGTGGATCTGGGCAACTCGATGGACTTCTACATCGTCGAGGTGACCGGCAACCAGTTCGGCGTGCCGTTCCCGACGACGATGGAGATCAACCTGCCTGAGAACTGCGCCGCGGCGATGGCCTCGGGCGCAAACCCGCTGATCACCGAGCACTCCGTCTACAACAAGAACGGCGCGGCCTTCGCCATGATCGAGTTCGGCAGCGCAGGACTGCGCGTCTACGACCTCCGCGACGGAGAGAACCCTCGCGAGGTGGCGTACTACAACGACGGCCTCGGTCACGTGCACTCCGGCGTGTTCCACTACGACGACGCCCGCGGGATCATCATTGCCTCGGGTAGCGAGGCGACGCACGTGTTGCTCGTCCAGCCACAGATCATCGAAGCGCTCGGACTGCCGACCCCGACAGACCCCGACTACCCGTACGAATAGCAGATGCGTTCCGCAAGCCGCGGCCGCGCGCACCCCGGAGTCGCTGACACTTGAGCCGTTCTCCGTCCCGTCAGCCCGAGAGCTCCAGCGCACGCGAGCCGTCGGGATCCCGTGTCTCGATGCAGCTGAGAGTGGGCGGCATCGGCATCGCGATCACGATCGCCGTCATGGGGTGGCAAACGACACGCTCTTCCGGCGCACCCGAGAGCGCCATGCGGACAGGCTCGAGCGCACCGCCGCCGAGCTACGCGGCCGCGCGAGACGCGCCGGTCGATCGCGGAAGCGCGTCGGCACCCGAGGCCGCGCGGACCGTGCCCGCCGCGGCGCCGACCGCTCACGTCTCGCACGGAGCGGGTGGCCACCATCACGGTCCCGTGCCGAGCAACTTGTACCCACGCCGACAAGGCCCCGTGGCGGAGCTCGCACAGCGCTTCGCGGGTGAGTCGCGCGGGCCGGGCGCGTCGGCGGACGAGGCCCGGCTTCGCGCTCCCTTCGCCCGAGTGCCGACGATTCCGCCCGCGTTGGTCCCCAGCTTCGAGTGCCGGCGCAGTGTGTGCCGCGCCGAGCTGCGCTGGGAGGTCCACCTCGGAGCCTCCTACAACGCAGCGCTCATGCGGGCGGTGGGCAGGCCCGCGGCATCCTTTGGCATCGAAGAGGCGGGGGAGCCCGACGCGGACGGCTATCGTCCTGTGACCGTGTACATTGGCCTCGCGCCACCGTCGGAGTAGCGTTGCCGACGAGGACAGGAGGCATCCGCATGACGAACGACGCACTCGTGAGCTACGCGCTCGAAGGCGGGATCGCGAGGATCCGGATGGACGACGGCAAGGCGAACGTCATGTCCGCCGCCATGCTCGGCCAGCTGAACGAAGCCCTCGATCGCGCGCAGGAGGCCCAGGCCGTGGTCGTGCTCGAGGGGCGCGAGCGGATGTTCTCGGCCGGCTACGACATGGCGATGTTCCAACGACCGGCAGACGAGATCGTGGCGACCATCCGGGCCGGGGGCGAGCTGGTGACGCGCATGCTGGACTTTCCGCGGCCGGTGGTCGCAGCGTGCACGGGGCATGCGATCGCCCAGGGCGCCTTCACGCTGCTGGCTGCAGACGTGCGGATCGGCGTGGCGGGCAGCTTCAAGCTGGGCCTGAACGAGGTCGCGATCGGCCTGACCATCCCGCACTATGGCGTCGAGCTCGCCCGTCATCGGCTCGCGGCTCCCTTCTTCGACCACGCCACCATGACCGGCATGCTGTACCCCCCCGAGCGGGCGCGCGAGGCCGGCTTCCGCGACGAGGTGGGGGAGGCGGCCGAGCTACACGAG